>CAVOMX010000017.1:0-88342 GCA_963697165.1 Candidatus Bathyarchaeota archaeon | reverse complement strand
GGAAGTCCCCTGAGTATAGCATCCGCGGTTCTCGGAGAACGAATGCGAACAATTTCCCCCTCTGCATTGCCGACTCCTTCAATAACAAATCTTATGGGTATACGAGAAACACTCATTCTAAACACTTCTGCCCAATTTCGTATAGTTTTTCATTTTTGTTTCCTGAAGATTTGTATACCTTCTATAGTGGTGAAGTAGCTGAAACCTACCTTAGCCAAGTCGCATGCTTCTTTTAATGTTTTGGCTGTTTTCACATGATAGTCTTTGATTTCAAAGTTAATGAGGTGTTTGTAAAGTAATGTGCTACTGATCCTTCTATGCCAAAGCATCTCTTTAACGTGTAGAATATTTTTGGTCTTATGGTATTCTGTTGTTGCCTTCCAATGTCTTATCGTGTGAAAACTGATTTTGAGGATTCGTGGATTATGTAATTTTTGGGATATTCTTTTTCTTTGAGGTGTAAAGTTGTTTCTATGAGCTATCAAACTTGTGTTTCCGAAAACTTTTGTTCCTGTCTTTGGTAAAGTGTTAAGCATCACCATGAGTGTTCCATATACGTTAAACTGTCGTGGATTGCCATGTTTTTCCGGTGTATAATTAACTGTGAGGTTTTCGATGTCTATATGTGTCCATTCAAGATTCCATGTTTCCCCGCTTCGCATACCTATTTCTTTCAAGAGTTGAAGGCTTGTAACTGCCTTTTTTCCATTATCATTGATAGATATAATTTAATGAGAGAAGAATATTATGAAATCGAAGACATCTTTCCAGAAGAAAAATCTGATACCAAAAAATTCAGAAACCAGTGTTAACATATTACTAAACCGAACACGTTTTTATTTGCTGTTATTTACAACTTTAAAGAATGGTTGTTTGAATGCCCAATGAAAGGTTAGTTCAGAAAGCTGAGAATTTACTTAATAGTGGTCGAGTCGAGTCTTTAGGTGGAGGAAAATTCAATGTTGTTGGAGACCATGGGACATATATTGTTGTTCAGAATTACGATAGAAAAGTAAGTTGTAATTGTCTCGGGTTTTTATGAAGAAAAAAATGTTCTCATTCGATCGCAGTTCTGATGCGAACCAAATCTTCAAAAAAAAGAAGATTTAGAGATTCAAAAGAATAATTAGAACCAAAGATTAGCTAAAAAATGGGATTTTTTTCCGCCATTTTTAGTTTCTGTTTCCAATCAACTGTTTTTGTTAATCAAATCAATCAAAAGTTCTATAGCCTTAGAAGAAGATATTTTTGGCAAGAAATGAATTTGTCCTCTATTCCCTATAGTTATTGTAGCGGCTATCGAGTTTTGAGATTTGTTAACGGCAATAGATTCAAACCTGCAATTTTCTGTGGTTTCCCAGAATAGTTCATTATCCCATTTTTCGACGTTTTTGATGTATTTTTCGAATCTTTCATTCTTGTTATGTATTGTCTTTCCAAGAAGCATTGGGTTGACTGTTAGTTTTTCTGGAAAAGGTATCCATGAGTAGTTTAGGGGAATATGTTTGAATAAGATTTTGAAGGGTTTTTCCATGATGCAGAAGATTTCTTTTTTGTCTCGAATGAAAACACGCGAGGTTCTTTTGAGTATGGCTATGTTTTTGAAGAGAGTTCGTGGATAATCTTTTGGAAATGAAGTTAGTTCAATAATGAGGGAGTTGTATTTTTCTAGAGCACCAAAAGGTTGTGTCCATTCAATAATATCTGCTTCTTCGTGAGCTATAGAACCTATGACAAGTATCTCATTCACGATGTGTTTGACTCCATTACTTTTTATCAGCAACAATCTTTTTACTTTTTTCTTCAAATAAGGAAAAGTAATACCCGAAAATCATTCAAGTATTAAAAAGGGGGAGTTGCGGGAGATTTGATTTAATCAATTGATTAAAATTTTACATCAAACCTCGTTCAAACTATTTTCATCTTTAGTGAATGATTATCCTTAAAATGTTATTTTTTCAAGATTTTACGTTTGTAGGTTCTGCTTTAGGTTCTGAACAAACTCTTCTGCATTTTTGAGGTCTTTAGAATTAGGTCTGCCTCTGTTCATTCCCCCAAAAACCTCATAAAACTATTAGTGTTAAAACCTTTACATTGAAATTCATCAACAATCCTATAACCCTTAGATTCCAATTTTTCTTTAAGTGTTGAGTGGTCTTTGCCTCGTTTTTTTTTCGTCGGTTAATGCAGCGGTTGAAAAAATGAATGCGTTCTTGTTGTCTACTTGCGGCAGTTTGTCAGCAAGGTCAAGCATAACCTTGTAATGTTTTCCACTATCTATCCCTGCACCAAAACCTACCAAGTCATACTCTTGAAGCTCTTCAGGGTTTATTTGTTGTGGCGTTTTTATCTGGTGCATCAAGAACTTTTGCGAAGACATTAGCTATTTTTTCAGTATTATTATGATGATATGAAAACACAACCAATAGAGACTTCATTGACAACACAACATTAGATTTTTTTATTATAGTCGAAAGTTATTACAACATTACCCTTTTTTTGCCCAAGCTCGAGATTATTTGACACTTCATGGAAAGATTTTCTTTCCTTTTTCTGTAAATTCGATAGCCCCTATCTGTTTGAACATATCCAGTCCGTCATTGATGAACCATCCTTCTACAAGTTTGCCATTAGCGATGCGATAGATGGCAACAGCCTTCATGGTAACCTTATTTCCCGTAGGGGGTAGTCCAAAAAATTCACCAGTATGTGTCCCTGTATAAGTAAGATGAAGCCATACCTTATCTCCTTCAGCAATGATATCGTCAATAGCTTCATGCCAATCAGGGAATCCTTTGAAACCCATGATAAATAATTGTTTTACCCCATCTGAACCGACTTGATTAGAGTGGTCAAAATAATCTGGTGCGATAAACTCGTCAAACCAGTCCAAGTTATGCTGGTTATAGGCTTCAATCATCCTACGAACTATCGTCTTATTCGCTTCCAATGACATACAAAATCCCCTATCTTTTATTCACTTTCTTAACATTTAAGATTGGTGTCTTAGTTTGGGTTTGGGGTTAAAATTTAGCCTAAGCTTAACTTCCAACTTTTTGTTTTGTATGCCTTAGAACTTTTATTTGATAATTTGCGCTTCTTACTGGTTTGTGTTTTTCTGTTCCTTTGAATTTTGCATAAAGTTCTACGGTGTCATCCCACCAATCCTGCGGTTTTGCCGTCCAATTTATGTTGAAGCTGCCGTCCTTGGCTGTTACTCCAGATGTTAGCAATGCATCACTCATGAACGACCTGTCACTTTCCCAAATGTTGATTGTAGCATTTTCTATGCCTCTCCCTGTCTTGCTATGCATAAGCCACCCTTCAAAAGTCACTGTCGAATCTGAATCTACAACATTGGGTGGGGAGAGCATCGCTATGCCTGTATCTACAATCCCCATAGCATGGTTCTCAACTTTTTTATCAACAGTTTTATTGGTTGTTAAATCTTCGACAGCATTTTCACAACTATTCTTGACTGCATCAATTCCTCGTATGCATCCTTGTTTGCTGTTGTAACCCTCACTAGAAGCAATTATTTGACCATTAGCTGCAATCAAATTAAATCTGAACTTTAAACTGGCATCTACAAAAAGTTCATACTTTGGGTTAGACAGTTTTTGGCATTCAATAGTTTTATCTTCTATTTTAGATTGACAATTTTTTTGTA
Organism: Candidatus Bathyarchaeota archaeon; assembly: GCA_963697165.1. Taxonomy (GTDB): domain Archaea; phylum Thermoproteota; class Bathyarchaeia; order Bathyarchaeales; family Bathyarchaeaceae; genus Bathyarchaeum. The sequence continues at coordinate 84,672 of CAVOMX010000017.1, read as the reverse complement.
ACAGATGTCACACCGTTTAGGCATCCCGCTTTAGTTTGGTATCCTTCACTTACCACAAGAATCTTATTATTGGCTGCTCGAAGCCGAAATCTGTATTTTCCTCCAATGTCTTTATAGACTTGATATTTTGCATTCAAAATTATTCCCATCTAAAAGTAACGGGGCAGGCGTTAAAAAAGAAGACGGTAGGAAAGGCCATTTCCTCTTTCGGAAGAGTTTGATTCCTTCCATTTCTGTAATATACTCAAAACACAAGTCGAAAAGTTTAGTATCGGTTTGCTCTCTGGGATGTAACTTTTCTTTTGGACTCAAGTTCTAAATTTAGATATGTAGTTTTAGAAATTGGTGTATAGTAAATGGCTTTGAGGTTAGTTTGTCATGAATGTAGAAAAATACTCTATGAAGGAAGAGACATGATTCCAATCTATAGGCTACGAAAAAGAACTGAGGGAAAATGTCCGTCCTGTAATAGAAAACTTTCGATTGAACCATTGAAGATTACTTATGAAAAAACCGATGATACAGAAGTTGGTTTACAGAAAAACTCTAAATGGTCCTTGGATTTGTAGCTGGAACTGCATGTTTGAAAGATATGATATAAAGAAAGTAATTGAACATGAAAACAAAGAACACTAAAAAAAGGGTAGTTTCTGCAAGAAAACAAGTGGGAGATATCTCCACAATGGAACGAACAGCCATTTCCATAGAACTAAATCAGTTTTTCACTTGTAGTGGTTTCTTTTTGTAAATCATAACTTTTAGAGTTGCTACAATTCTTTTTCAGTAGACCAAATACCACCAGTAATATTCCAAAAAAAATTATTATCACTGAAAAAAAAACGAATGTAGGAAATCGGTCAACAATATCTCCGTGAAAGGGGAGAATAGTAATAATATCTACATCAATAAGTAATTCCTTTGTCTCTGTGTTGGTAAATGTGTTATCCAGAACAAAAGTCCAGTTATTTTCGTATGGAATGGTGATATTAGGACTTACCGAAGTCAATCTATGTGCATAAAAATGGTTTATTGTTTCTTCTCCATTTTTCCATTTTATGAAGTTTTCTTTATCAAGAACAAAGAAGTCAATAACATTACCACTATTTTCGGTGATATCAATAATATCATCTTCCAATTTAGTGTAATTTGTAACTTCAAAACTTATTATCAGCTCTTCCCCAGTTTCCAAATTGAATGATTTAGCTTCAAAGGAATCGTAACGAATAATCTTATAATCACTAAAAAGTGACATAGGGACTCGATAAATTTCCGTTTCCCAAATAAAGAATGGGCCAAGTCCCAAAATGTAACCACTTGAAAATGATCCAAGAAAAATCAAGCAAACGCCGATTATAACTAGTGCTTTCTTCAAAACTGTTCCCCGATATATCATTAAGAAACTATTCATAAAAGAGTTTTTTAAGAAACTTTGAGTGACTAAGATTCAGGATTAAACTATAATATCTCAAAAAAGGGGGGGTTTTTGCAAAAACACAGTGGTGATATCACCATCATGGAATGAACAGCCATTTCCTTCATTTGCATTATCATTCTTTCACTGAAGACTGAACATGTTTCGTGTAATGCGCGCGCGCAAAAAGTCAAAGCTAATAATTTATGGCGTTTCTACCAAACGATTATCTCTTTTTTTAAAAAAAGGGGAATTACGGAAGATGTCTCCACTAGGGGGAACATTTCAGCGAATGTATCCCCCTTTAATATGATTCTTGAGCTAATATGCAATTCTAGAATATGTAGTTACCACGGGATGGCACATTTTGGCGAATGTATACTCTATTTTTTTTAAAACTGTTAGGTCCGTTTGGACACTGAGGACAAGCTTTCTCCTGAATTTCTTTGGGGTTGGGTTCATATCCTAACTCTTTTTGAGCTTCATATGATGGGCAATCGATTTCAGAACTAAAAATACATTTCACCATAGCTCCCCCATAATAATATTGTGACATCAAGTTAATATGCCTAACTCCTGAGCATTTGCAGAAGAATCTGAAAAAAGGGGATTTTTGCTAATTTATTAGATGTTTCTGTTAATTTATTGTTCAACAAATCCTATAAACAAGAAAATAATGATGATATTGTTACGGCAAGGGACAAATGGCATACGGTTACGGAAGTATAGTTGGCGGCTATGTTTGCAACAGAAACGGTTGGCTTTGGCTAACTGACACAGAAACACTGCGGCTAGCGACGTGCTAACTGAAACCGAGAGGGGGCGTGTTACCTTCTCAGCACCGAACCTTATGCTGTCTTACGGTCTAGACGCACGCAAACCGTAATACCTTGCCACCCTTTGTTGGTTAGTTAAACAAATATTTACCCTTCTTATGTAAGTGCAATTCTAAATTTAAAAAAAGGGGGATTTTTGTGGGAGATATTCTTGTCAAAAAAGGGGGAAGTTGCGAGTAAAAAGTGGAGACGTCACCAGTCTATTTAGAATACACTCATTCTAAACACTACGACTAATGTCTATCGACGCTTTTTATTAAACTACCTACACATAACTACATGCTCGCTGAACAATTCTTGATTCAAAAATGAATTAATATGTTATTTCTTATCGTTTTTTACCAAAGAGGGTTCGCCGTAAACAAAAACGCGCCATTAATGATCAAAATGCTTTACTTGAACAAAAGAAAAAGGTTTTTGTTAAAAAATATTCACCATAATATCTATTTTTTTGATAGTTAACTAAAAATGAAACCCTTCGTATTTTAAAAAACGATTTTTCGTCTCGTCCATTCTGGTTTATCTTAATATACAGCAATCTTTATATCTCAAGATAATTTCTAAGTTTGCGATACAAATTAAGGAGAAATGATTAATTGTCTTCTGAATTAACTGGAACACCGGTTCTTGTACTCCGTGAAGGAGCATCCCGGTCAAGAGGGCAACAAGCCCAGCACGCCAACATAATGGCTGCGCAAATAGTAGCAGAATCAGTGAAAAGCGCTCTTGGACCAAGAGGCATGGACAAAATGCTGGTAGACAGTTTCGGAGACGTGACAATAACCAGCGACGGACGCACAATTTTAGACGAAATGGACATTCAGCACCCAGCCGCAAAGATGATGGTGGAGGTTGCCAAAACACAGGATGATGAAGTTGGAGACGGCACCACAACTTCTGTAATCATTGCAGGAGAACTGCTTGCAAAAGCTGAAACGCTCATAGAGAAGAATGTTCATCCAACCATTATTATTGACGGCTATAGGAAAGCTGCTGAAAAGGCTCTTGAAACTCTGGAGAAAATTGCGATAAAAATCAGCCCAACTGACAAGAAAACCATAAAGAAAGCTGCCATGACCTCGATGGCTAGCAAAATGGTGTCAGGAAGCAAGGACTATCTTGGAGAAATCGCCACTAATGCAGTTCTTCAGATTGCCGTAAAGACTGGAGACAGCTACAAGGCAGACATAGACAACATTAAGGTTGAGAAAAAGCCTGGCGAATCTCTTACTGATACAAAGCTGATAAATGGAATTGTTCTTGACAAAGAGACAGTTCATTCTGGAATGCCTAAAAGTGTAGAGAATGCTTCGATTATTTTGATTGATACTGCACTTGAGATCGAGAAAACCGAGTTTGACGCAAAAATTAACATAGAAAGCCCAGATCAGATGGATGCTTTCCTCAAACAGGAAGAAAACATGATTAAAGGCATGGTGGACAAGGTTCTCTCAAAAGGCGCCAATATTGTCCTCTGTCAGAAAGGCATTGACGATTTGGCTCAGCACTTCCTTTCCCGAAAAGGAATCCTAGCGGTCAGACGCGTAAAGAAATCGGACATGGAAGCATTAGCAAAGGCAACAGGCGCGAAAGTTGTCTCAAACCTTGACGACATAAACAAGAAGGACCTTGGCTACGCCCAGCTCGTAGAAGAACGAAAGATCGGCGACGCCAAAATGATTTTCATAGAAGGATGCAAAAATCCGTTAGCAGTCACAATCCTCATACGCGGAGCAACCGAAAGAATAATTGACGAGGCAGAACGTTCACTACACGATGCACTCTGTGTTGTAGGAGACCTGGTCGAAGAACCTAAACTGCTAGCTGGAGGCGGCGCACCCGAAATGGAACTTGCAAAAGTTCTCAAAGAATACGCTGACACACTTCCTGGAAGAGAACAACTTGCTGTTATGCAGTTTGCTGAGGCACTTGAGGTAATACCAACCACTTTAGCAGAAAACGCTGGACTAGACCCGATAGACATAATCTCAGAGCTACGTGCACTACACGATAAAGGACAAGTTTGGGCAGGAGTTGACGTTGACATCGGTAAAGCTGGAGACATGGAGAAAGCTGGCGTCTTGGAGCCTTTGGCAGTTAAGAAACAGATCATCAAATCATGTTCCGAAGCCGCAACTTTAATTCTTAAGATTGACGATGTAATAGCTTCAGGAAAAATGAAAACACCTCCAATGCCACCAGGCGGTGGAATGGGCGGAATGGGAGGCATGGGAGGCATGGGAATGCCTCCTGGCGCAGGAGCGTATTAGACAAACGACAGAACAAAACGAAGTTACGATTGGACCTGCTAAACTGACCCGTTTTGAGCGGGCTCGTATAGTAGGCGCTAGGGCTTTGCAGATTGCAATGGGTGCTCCGATTCTTGTGGAGCCTCCAAAAACTCGTGCTGGTCCTATTGATATTGCACTTGTGGAGCTGGAGTCTGGGATTCTTCCTATTACAATACGACGAACGTTGCCGAACGAAGAATACCAAGACATCCCCCTCAAATGGCTAATAATAAAAGCGTAACTTTTTTGCGCTTTAATCCACACTTTTTTAGTTATAGACGCAGAAACAATGTTCTTTCGCCTAGATTCAACCCTAAGAAGAGAACTATCTTTAGCTGAATTTAGAGTACCCTTGACGCTAGATTTAAATTCATTCGCTTCATTTGAATTTTAAATGAAAGCATATACGAAAAATTCGTAGTATTAATTTGGGTCGAAATCCTTTTACTTTTCTAACCGAAAAGATAGGATGTTCAATTTGAGTTCAAAACTTTGGTCAATCTCTCAGTTTGAGATGGTTTTTCCTCAGTTCGATACTTATTTTTTCAATGATAACTGTAGTACATCTATTTCCCGAATAACACAGAAAACACTGCCAATCGAGCCAGAACCCTATTTCGGAGTTTCTTTTTGTGGAAACACAACTGACCAGGCAAAACTGCTAATTGATAAAACCAAAGACTACACCAACCTTTTTGTTTTACAATCAGGACCAGTAAGCAAGAATAAGACTGCCACAAACATAATCTGCGATTACGCTGTTAGACGCGGGATTAGATTTTATCGTGTTTTTTGGCTGGTTTGACCCCGCGGCTCCATGGCAGATTCCATGGCTAGACTATGCTGAGGAACAATGGGGAGACAATTTCTTGGGTGTTTATTTTTTTGATGAGCCTGGCGGAATCCAACTTGACTATGATTGGGAATTCATGTTTCATCACATAAAAGAAGTCGACCCAGAAGTCTACCAAACAATAAAAGAGTATATCGAAGAAGACGAAAACCAAACTGTAACCCGAGATTATGAACTAGTAAAAAACAATTATGTTAACTTACCTTCGAACCCACATAGAACTTGGTATCTTGAATAATAAATCAATTATCACTTTCACTTCTGATTATGCCTTGTACTGGTTTGATTACCTTGCGGGCTACGACACAGTTTTTGTTGAATTAGGATGGAATCATATTACGGCACAGCATATCGCCCTATGCAGGGGGGCAGCAACCGTACAACACAAAGAATGGGGCACAATCATTGTATGGAATGACCGCAATGAAACAGACAATACAGGAGTCTACAAGACTGGACCCGAAATGCTCTCAGACATGCACGTTTCATATGAAACAGGAGCAAACTACATCATCATTTTCAATTATCCCACAGACCCTCCAGGCAACCCTTATGGCATATTAACAGACGAACACTTCGAGGCAATGCAGGAGTTCTGGAACTACATGAAACAGAATCCAGAAGATTACGGAAAAACAGCAGCACAAGCCACCCTAGTTCTTCCTGAAAATTACGCATGGGGGATGCGTCGCCCCGACGACAAAATATGGGGATACTGGGGCCCAGACGATCTATCCCCACAAATCTGGGATTTATCCCAAAAACTGCTTGATCAGTACGGCTTAACTATGGATATCGTTTATGACGACCCAAATTATCCACTCGCAAACATCTACCCAAAAATCATTTATTGGAACAGCACAGACTAACTTTAAACTCCTAAGATATTAGGAGACTAATAAGACTTCATTGTTGAAAACAGCCTTTTTTCAGTTACAGCCCAAAACCTAATCATTCAATTTCCAAAACTTTTTGCATGTTAAGCGTTTTTATGTATGTTCATTAACATAGATACTAGTGGAGAGCGTTTCTTGTGGGAAAAACTGATAGCCAAACTGGACAACGACTAACACTTAGATGTAGCGGGTGTAAGCGTACTCTAAGAATTTATTATAATAAAAAAAATGTTTCTTCTCCAGTCAAATTGGTTGTGTTAGATGGTTCTGTTCATCAAACAGAAAAGGGAACCCTAAAAATTCATGTCAACTGTAAATGCGGTGCTAAAACGGTTTTTGAGAGCCAATCATCTTCCATAACTAAACAAGGCTGGAGACGCATCAAATAGTCTATAACATCAAAAGAGGTAATATTGCTTTTCTCACGGTTTTTTTGTTGTATCAATAGCCGTTTGCTTCATACCCGCCGTGTCATCCCAAAACGGAGCAAACGTTACAGTCAATTTAACGACGTTGGACAAGGCGACTCCATCTTCATCGACACACAAAGCAGGAACGTACTGATAGACTGCGACTTCACATCAGAATTTCAGACAGTATTAGATTACCTTTAACTTGAACATAATACACATACACCTTATGATTGGAACACATGCACGCGAAGACCATCTCGGCGGACTTGCACGGAAGCTACACTGTTACAAGTCAAAATTTTCTTGATATTGTATCCCCATCAGACGCGATTATATGTGCAGGCGAAAGCAACAATTACGGTCACCCCCACGAAATAACAATATAGAAGTATAACGTTGGGAACAATCACAGGCTCAACAGATGGAACCAATATAACATTCCAAGATAACCCGTAGCCAATACCCGAACTCCCACTAAATCTAATCATGTCAATAATTATGATAACAATGCTTCTGGCAGTTATCGTTTATAAAAAGAAGTGGCCACAAATATAGTTACAGCGAAGTACCAAGCTGGTATGCTTTGTCCATCTCTTTCTTGTTCGTTATGATTTCTCCTTTCTCGTAGGCTTTAACAAGAACCTTACCCATCAAATCTCTATCTTCAGATACTCAAACATCCTACGAAACATTTCAAGCAACGGATCACAGGCTATTGGTCCTTCTGCTGAAGGTGCCACAACAACAGCCTTTTTGTCCCTTAATTTCCTGTTTTCGACGAAGGGACGCATTCTGTCAATAAGCAACTTCATCTTGGCAGTAGGACCATACCAATATATGGGTGTGCCAAAAATTATCAACTCCGCCTCTTCCATCAGAGGATAAATCTGTTGCATCTCATCATTTATGCAACAAACATAATCCCCTTTCTTGCAGCTACGACAATCAGTGCAAAGAGAAATGGTATAGTCATAAAGGTATAGTTTCTCTGTTGTGTGCCCCTTTGTTCTGCTGCCTTCCAGAATCTGTCTCAACTAGCCGATCAGTATTACCCTCTCGTCGGGGACTGCCAATCAACGCTAATATTTTCATGCCATGTGCCTTTACTCTTTGAAGAATCTTCTTACATCAAGAAGGTCCTTCATTGTGTTGAGCGTAAACCACATTCCATGGTATGTGTATCCCTGAAGCATCTTCTTGTCCGCTAACCGTTGCATGGCAGTGAACTCGAAGTCGCCCTTTTCTGGAAAAAGTTTCTCAACTACGCTTTTTTTGAAGACATAATGGCCTGTGCTGACATAGAAGTCAAGGGTTTCCCTATGCTGAAATCTAATAACATCAATGCCATTCGCCAAAGTAACCTTGCCAAAAGGTATCTGTGGCTTAGCCAAAAGTATTCCCGCCCCTTTACCCGCGTAATCAAAGAGCTCTTTAGGGTCATAAAAGACAAGGTCATCCACGTTCATGACGTAAGCAACATTTCCTTTGATGTTCTCAAAGGCTTTTTTTGTGGCTCCGCCAGTTCCTAAACTGTCCTCTTCCGTTGAATATGTAACTGGCTCTTTTGTGAGGTCTGCTCTGTTGGATGCAACAACTATGTTCTCAAAATCGTGAGAACGAAGCCAATCTATCTGATGGTCAATCAAGGTTTTCTTGTTTATTTTCAAGAGTGGTTTTGGAACCCAAGTTGCGGGTTTAAGTCTCCATCCTTCTCCTCCAGCCAAAATTATTGCTTCTCTCACAAGTTCACCCCAGGTACCTTGTTAAGACTTGTTTCTCCTCAAAGATATATGTTTAGTAGCAAACAAATTGTGAATCTTTATAAGAATCTCTGCTTTTAGTATTTCACTAAATATCAAAAGGATGTGAGATTATACCATCACACGGTTCGTTATCTAAAGCGGGCAAAGTCAGATCTGTAACTCCTAAGCTAGAAGCAAGGGAAAGACACTCTTCTGCTCCACGAGTTGACAATCGCAGCTCGTACTACAAACGTTTTATTTTAAGCAGGGATAGCGGTCAATACACGCCAGGAAAGCGAAAAAGAAGAAAACGCAAGTAAATCTCTTTTTTCCACTATTTTCTCTTATTGCAACATTCTGTACATAACGTATAATACTTTTTCGTTTTCTACAAACGTTTTGTTATAGGGATTCGCAGAACCTTTAAAATCTAGAAAACAAAGTGTTTGCAAGTGGAAACATGGTTCTGCCTGCTAAAGTCTTCGAAATCAAAGAGGAAATCAATTTTGGTTTGATGCTTCAAAAACTGAAGGACTTCCATGAAGAAGAAAACTATGAAACAAGCGACGGCGAAACCGTAACTCAGGTAACAGAAATTCTTGACCTTACACTAAAAGAGAATCTTGTTTCTGGAGTTTTCAGTGCAGATTTTATGCAGAGAAATTACTACAGGCGGAAGCAAATTGAAGCGGCTGTTACTGAGGAGGCTCTTTTTTGGGTAACCCGCTTCCAGAACCGGCTCTTCCTTATTGTAGTGGCACCTTCTGTGGCTCGTGGAGTCAAAAAGCTGTTATCGAGTCACGTGGCTAACAAGCTCAGCAAGATTCTGTTCATAACACCAAGAGCGATTGTGGAGACAAAGATTCCTCATGAAACCCTCAAAACATTACATGAATCAAATCCGCAGGCAACTCGTCTAATATGGTTTGATCAAGTTGATCTGCCAGGAGTCGAGAAACTGTGCCTAGCAGGGTCAGATCTTGTTGATAGTCCACTCTATCAGGATTATCTGTTGCATGGCCAGATTTGGTATGTGGTTTTTGAGGCACAGAAACGTGGGCTTACGATGGGAATCACCCGAAACAGCGTAGTGACTCTCTTCAGTAAATGCACAAAAGACGATCTCATAAACTATATCCGTGAAGATCTTTTTCAGCTAATAGATTAAAACAGTTTTATTATCTCATGTTATATGCTCTTTCTCGCCATCGTTGGTTCCAACTCTTCCATCCTGTCTTCACAAGGTTTTCTCTGAGCTGAGGTTTTTCTGCAACCCATTCCAGAAAAGTGTTGAAGCTTCTTTTTCCATTTAACCGTTCAAACTCGATTCCCACCTCTTTGCACCAAGTGGCAAAACTTCTTTCAACCATCTCCTGAAGTTCTCCCGTAACTTCGATTTCTTCAACTTTGAATCCTCGCTTTCTAAGGTAGCCTCGTATGCTAGAGAGGACATATCCAGAACAGACCTTGAAAACGGTTTCATCGTCAGGCTGCATAACCTCCACCATTTCTTCTGCAATCTTCACTGCATCTTCCAGATACCGTTTATTCTGGAAATTTGGATGCTGAAAAGATGAAATGGGAATCCGACGATCCATATATCTGCCTTCTGGAAGCTTCAGAGCACCTATTACTACGCCCAAGATTAGGTCTCCCCATCCAGAGTCGTCAATCAGAATCTCTTTTTTGTACAAGAATCTATCCACATCTACAACCTACCTGAAGACGATTGGTATATTAAAAAAGAATAAGGGAGTAAACCGTAAAAAAGTTGTCTATACAAACGTTTTTACTTGTTTACTGGACACAATGGCAGAACTGTTCTTCCGTAGACTTCATTCAAGACTTCAGCTATGCCGGTGTAGATTGCGCTTGCTCCACAGATTATTCCTTCTATTCCCGTAATCAATAGTAAATCCGCGTTTCCGGTCAGTCTCACAATCGTCAACAAGAAGAACAGCACAGTTAAGCTGCTAAAGACGAACTGTATTGCACGATTACTTTTTAGTGTACCACAGAACATCAGCAACGTGAACATCCCCCACATGAAGAAGTATGCTGCCATGGCTGTATTGTCAGGAGTTGTAACAGCGGGAGACAGAAACGTAAAGTTGGGGAGCAATAGCAAAATAACGAGGGACCACCAGAATAAGCCGTAAGAACTGAAAGCAAGGGTACCAAAAGTGTTACCTTTCTTGTACTCCATAACCCCAGCAATTACTTGAGCTAATCCACCGTATACCAGTCCCATAGCCAGTATCATGCTGCCTAATGGATATATGCCTGCGTTGTGTATGTTCAGAAGCACTGTTGTCATTCCGAAACCCAATAGTCCCAGAGGAGCTGGATTCGCTAGTTTATCGCCCATTATCATTACACGCTCAATATGATTTTTCTTTTACTCACATTTAAGACATATAAATCTTCGTCAAAACCTAGAAAGATTACAAAGACTATTTACCTGTAAATGATTAGGTGACATAAGTGAATCGTAAACGTCGATACAGGCGCGGGTACCCAGTAGCGCTTCTTATGGGTTTTGAAGCCAATCATATGGTATTCTGGCAGATATTTAGTAATGTTGTAAAAATATCTCTTAGGTTAGAGCTTGACGGAAAAAGAACAGACGAAAAAGTTCTGTATAATTTTCATGAATCAGTTGTTGATGCACTAAAACCAGTACTCAAAGAGGGAGTAAGAAGTATCGTTGTTACATCTCCAGCGAGAACAACATATTCCCAAGACTTTCTGGAACACATACAAAAACATCACAGGTATCTAATTCAATCCAAGAGCCCAAACCGTGCAAACTTCGCTGAGCTAGTCGGCTCCGCAGATGACAACATCAACGTGGCTGAACTAGTGAAAACCAAAGAATTTACCAATCTGATTGCAGAAACAACTTCTGAAGAATCTGACCAAGTTGTTAACAATTTGGAGAAGCATCTTTACGGCAACATCAACAACTCGGTTGTCCTATATGCGTTAAAAGAAATCGAAGACACGATCTATAACCGAGAAAAAAACAAAACATCCAGAACAGAATACCTGCTGCTTACGGACAAGTATCTAGCCGACAGCAAACAAAAGAACAGAATTCACCGATTACTGCAGATATCAAAGAACAAAAAAGTCAAAACAAGAGTAGTCAACGCGGAAACTCCGGCAGGTAACAGAATCAGCCAATTTGGAGGCTTAGTTTTCTTTTCTACGCCAACTCGGCAAGGTAATGATTGAGCCCCAAAGTTGCCCGTTTTAGTCAATAAGCTATGCCCTGATTATTGTAACTGCGTCTATTGGGTGGTCGTTTGTGTCTGTTTCTACGTTTGAGATGGGTCAACAACATCCATTCCCGCTATTACTGTCCCCAAAAACTGGATGCGCATTTGTCAAGGTAATTGTTGTTTACAACATTAATGAAGAACTGGCTGCTTCCTGTGTTTGCGCCTGCTATTTGCCATGGCTATTGTTCCCCTGTTATTCCTGTTGTTGTCCATGAACTTCATCAGAATTGTTGGTATTCCATCATCTGACATTCCATTCCCATTAGGGTCTCCGCCCTGAATCATAAAGTCAGAAATCACTCTGTGAAATATTGTGCTATCATACACGCCTTGCTGAACCAGATTCTTGAAATTCTCTGTTGTTATTGGCATGTCATCGCGTAACTGTATCGTGATGTTTCCCATACTTGTTTCAAGAAGAACCTTCATTGAAGTTATTTCTTCTGGATTATTCTCGTCTGAAGTGTTATTGCCTAACATGCTATACCCCACAATAATCGTTACAGCAACAGCCAACAAAGCAACAATCAATAATATCTTTTTACTGTTGCTTTTATTTTTACGTTGTCTACGTTTGCGAAATTTACTGGAACTCATATCAACCGTTTACGACAATCATTAATTTAAACCCTCGGGAAATATACCCAAAAAAGTGGGTAATCCCATCTATGAACTTAGAGCCCCAGCTCTTTTTCAACCTCTTCTTTTCCATGTTTTAGTTCTTCAACTTGTTCTTTGTCTTCTCTTAGCAGCAAAGTCTGGAATTCGCCCACATGAGTCTTTTCCTCTTTAGCTACATCTAACAGAACTTCGCGAATCGCTTTATTCTCTGTTGACTCAGCTAACTGCTCATACAAACTCACAGCATCCAACTCGGCAATTATTGCTAGTCTCAAAATTTCTCGGTCAGTAAATTTTTTTCCAACTTTTTCGATTTTAATCGGCCTTTCTGACAACATAATTCCATAACCTCTATTATACCAAAAATGTAGAATACTTGATAACATTTTCGTAATGTTTCAAAATTAATGTCGGCTAGAATGTAAAATTACATCAACTAGAAAAAAAGATGAGTTGGCACAGGGTTCTCCCGGTAACTACGTTAAATAATTATTTCAAGCAACCTTTACTAACTGCTATGAAGCACTCTCTACAGGAGGTCCCGTGATTGGCAAGTAAACCATTAGTTTCAATCGTATCCGCAGGATTATCCAAGTTTGGACGCCACGAAGAAAGTGCTATGCAGAGAAATTTTTGTAGAAGCAACCAAAGAATCATTTGATAGATGTCCTAATCTGGATCCAATAAAAGACATTGAAGCCCTATTCGTGGGTCACATGGGCGAATCCTATGAACATCAAGGACACACAGGACCCACATTAGCCGACTGGACTGGTTTACTCCCAAAACCTGCAATAAGAATTGAATCTGCATGTGCCTCGTCCGGATCCGCCCTAAGAATCGGAATTCTGGCAATACTTTCTGGTCTACACAAGGTCGTCATGGTTGGCGGGGTAGAAAAAATGACTCACCGCACAACAGCTGAAGTAACAGAGTTTCTGGCTATGGCCTCGGACATGCCCTTTGAACAATGGAATGGAATAACTTTTCCTGCACTGTATGCCCTCATGGCTACTGCTCACATGCACAAATACGGCACAACTGAAGAGCAGATGGCCCAAGTGGCGGTAAAGAACCATCACAACGGAACCTTAAATCCGAAAGCTCACATGCAAAAAGAAATAACTTTAGAAAAAGCATTGGCCTCAAAGGTTGTTGCATGGCCTCTGAAACTGTATGATTGTTCCCTGATAACTGACGGAGCAAGTTGCATAATTTTAACACATCCTGACCTTGCAAAAAAATTCACTGACACACCCGTTCACATAGTTGGTTCTGGACAGGCCAGCGACACAATTGGACTGTACGAAAGAGAATCGCTCACTTCGCTTAAAGCTGCAAGACTTGCAGGACAAGAAGCCTACAAGATGGCGGGCGTAGAACCCAAAGATTTGGATGTTGCAGAAGTTCATGACTGCTTCACTATAGCCGAAATACTAGCATACGAAGACCTAGGTTTCTGTGGTTCTGGAAAAGGCGGAAACCTGATACAAGAAGGGGTAACTGAACTTGGAAGCAAGCTTCCCGTAAACCCGAGTGGAGGACTAAAATCAAAGGGGCATCCTGTTGGGGCAACTGGAACAGCTCAAGCATACGAAATCTATTTACAACTGACAGGACAGGCTCAAAAGAGGCAAGTTGATGGAGCCGAAATCGGTTTAAGTCATAATGTTGGTGGCTCTGGAGCTACAGCTAGCGTACATATTTACAGGAGAGATTAAAGATGTCTGACGAACGTCCATTCACAATATCAAGTTTCTACAAGTTTGTAGGTGAAAATAGGCTAATGGCCGCCAAGTGCAGTGAATGCGGAAATGATACTTCTGCCGCCAAAACCAATGTGTACCAAGTGCCTTTCTACAAATCTAAAGTGGATTGAACTTGAAGGTGCTAGGAAATCTGCTTAGCTACACAATTATCCATGTTGCGCCAGAACAGTTTCAGTCTATGACACCATACAATGTTGGCATTGTTGAGTTTAAGAGTGGTCTTCGTTTACCCGGAATGATTAGTAATGTGACACCTGAAAAGCTCAAAGTTGGAATGGAACTAAAAATTTGCTTCAACACATCAACTTCGGCTCAATGGCCTGCATGGAGCAGATACTTCTTTAGACCCATTTAATTGAATCTAGCGTTATTCATTGTTAAAAGATAAGACAGAGTCTATCTGGAACAAACCCTGCTTTTCCAAGTTTCGTTTAGAAATTTTCAAAAAAATCCTCATCATCGTTCACATGTATGGCATGTATCGACGATTTGTGGGTTAGACCAACCAGTTTTTGATAGTTGATGAGAAATCGATTTTATCAGATAATGTCCAACGTTCTAGTTGCTGACATACTTGAACGTGAGGCATTTCTTCAAATTAATGACGTATGGTATCAAAGTCTAGATTGTTAATATTACTGGTTGAGATTCAGAACGTTTCATTTATTGATTTTTTAAGTTGCAGTATAAACTTTGGAACGTCATTTGCTGAAGAGAATATGTAATGAGCTCCAGAACTGATCAGCTCTTCTATACAAGCAAGTCCTGTCGTTACCCCTACAGCGAGAACATCAATATGGTTAGCGCAAATCATATCTTTTATGCTGTCTCCCACCAGCATCGCATTCTGAGGCAGAACATTCAATGCGTTTAATACCGCTTCTAGGTGAGCTGGATGAGGCTTAACCTCTGAAACATTTTCTCGTGTTATTATTGCATCAAAAAAGTGTCCAAGATTAAAGCGATTAAGAATGTGTTCTACTGCTTTCTCGCCGCTTATAGTGCATAACGCAAGTTTCAGATTCATCTCTTTCAAGGCTTTTAGGGTTTCAGGTATACCTAGAAACATTTCTGTTGTTTTGGCAGATTTCAACTCAAAGTTCTCTACAATAGAAGAACACAGTCTTTCTGATCTGATCAAATTTCTGTTCTTTGTTTGATTTTGTTGTCAAGTATTTTTTTACTTTCATTAGCATATCCAAAGGCGGTTTCTTTCATTGAGAATAAATCTTGAGGGATACCCTGTTCGGTGAGGTATTGTATGATTTCTGTCCTGCAAGCTTTAACATCAAGGTTAAATTTTACGAGGGTTCCGTCAAGGTCAAAATCACCGCTTTGATCATAATTTTGTTTAGTCCACCACCTTTGTTCTGTAAGGTCTTATGTTTGCGGCGTAAAACTTGTTTGGGTTCTGCACAGTGGAAATATTCAAATGGCTAGAACGGATGATGCTTTGAACGTGAGAAAGATTTCGGAGCCGACATTTAGTTTCATTTCAGTCAATGACTTTCTTTGTGATTTGAACACTAAACTTCTTTCCTGCATCAACAGTCAGTTTGGCTGTGGATCCCAAATCTGTGATTCCAACAATTTGTCCTCTGAATACGTTTCGTGCACTTGATTTTATGGGTTCAGTTGAAACCAGAATATCTTCCGGTCTCACATGAACAGTAACTTTTCCGGACCGATTGAATGATGCTTCGATTTTTAGACTTTGATTGATTTCTATCAGTGAAGTGCCGTCTTTGCTTGTTTTTGATGTTGCCTGAAAAAACGTTTTCTAGACGTGCAAAACTTGTCAAATACATGTTTGATTTTCCAAAGATTTCATTTTTTGTTCCTGTCTGCTTTACAGTTCCCTCAAGAAGTAATGCTATGTTTTGGCTAACGGACTCGGCCTGAAACATGTTATGTGTCGCCAAGACAATAGTTTTTTTCCTTTCTTGGGTTATCCGACGGATTGTTTCCTCAATTATTGAAACGTTTTTTGGGTCAAGGTTGACGGTTGGTTCATCTAAAAGTAGAATCTCTCGGTCTAGAACTATTGCTCGAGCTAGAGATACTCTTTGTTGTTCTCCACCGGACAATTTTTTTGCTGCGACCGATTTTCAAAACCTTCAAGTCTAACCATTGCTAGGGCTTCACTAATTTTTTGGTTAATTTCCTCTTTTGAGAGTTCTTCATTAAGTTTTAACCCATACGCGATGTTATTGAAGACAGTAGTATCAAAAAACACAGACTTTTGAAATACCATCGTGGCCTTTTGTCGAAGGATAGCACGTTTATTCATCAGCTGTAATTTTAGTATTGTTCATAAAACACATTTCCTTGGTTGGGCTATCTAACCCTGCAACTATTCGTAAAAGTGTTGTTTTTCCTGATCCACTTGGCCCAGCAACGTTGTAATTTTGCCACGTAGATATGTAAATTGGTGTCTTGAAGTGCGTTTATTTTTTCGAAGCTTTTCCAGACATTACATAATTCAATAATTGTAGACATGTCTTATCGCCTCCTCAATAGTAATTGAGAACTAAGCTCACGGTAAAAACTATAAGAATCAATATGACACCTAAGGCAATACTGAACTCGATTTCGCTTTGTTTAACTTCCAACGCGATTGTCGTAGTTAAAACTCGAGTATATCCTGTGCGTTACCCCCTATCATCATAGCAACACCTAACTCTGCAAATCTCTGTTGAATCCTGCTAAAATCGCTAAGTGCCACGCCCCTAAAGCCTCTCGCAGAATGCGAATTGATGCCTGAATTTCGGTTGACCCAAGTGTCCGAGATAAATCTCTAAGATCAAAGTCAATGGATTCAATAGCTGCTTGTTGAAACGTAACAATTATGGCGTCATTAGAATTGCTTGTCCGATAGCTTACCGTAATTACCATACAAAAGCCCAAACATCCCAATGGTCCTGCCGTGTAAAGAGCAAATACAGTATCAGACCAAGTACAACTGTTGGAAATCCAATAAAAGCGTTAAACGAACCCTTCAGAAACGTCTTCCTCGAAAATTTTTCAAACCCAATATTGCTGCGATTGGGATGCTCCAAAGTGTAGCCATAGCTACTGCCAATCCAGATACATATAGTGATCGAAAAACTATGCCGTAAATTTCTGGGTCAAGAGAAAAAATGAGTTGGAATGCTTTGATTATTCCATCAACTATTTGACTTGTCACTTAAGAATCGCTCATTTTAGTAAAGGGATAATAACAGAATTTACGAACGATAGGTTACCCGCATTGTAACGTTTATTTGCTGGGCACTCTGTTCCATCTATAAATGCGGCGTCTTTAATCCAACCTGCTACTGTAGGGTCAGTGTTTTCTGTAAGAAGTTTAACTGCTGGATTAAACAATGCTTGATTAAATGTGTCAACGCCAAAATCAGCGAATATCTCTTGAACTTCGTCTGACACAAGGAAATCGATGAACTTCATTGCCTCATCAAATTTTACATGAGACAAACCGGAATTCTGTGGGTCACATGCTATTGCACTGTAAACATTTAATGTGGCCTGTCCAGCTTCAACCAAAATTACCAAGTCAATGTTTCCAGAAACGTAGTTATTTAGATAGCTTCCCATATCACATATTGTGTATGCTCTCTTTTCGTTCGCTAATGACAATGTCGCAGTCATGCCTGCTCCTCGTTCTAAGTACCAGTCTGTCTTCTCTTAGTTCTGCTACATCTTCGCCACCAGCAATCCAGAGTCTTTTCTCCATTGCATGTGTACCTGAGTCGTCTCCTCTGGAGACCCATACTGCATCACCTGCTTCGCCAGCAGCTTTTATTGTTAACAGAGCTTCAACAGGGTCAAGTCCTTGTATGTTAGCAGGGTCATCTTCTGGACCAACAATAACGAAGAAGTTGTAAGCCACGATTTTTCTGTTAACTCCGTAACCCTCTTCAAGAAACGCTTTCTCTCGGGCAGCGTCATGAACAAGAATCATGTCAGCATCACCATCGTTTTGCTGTTTCTATTGCTAAGCCCGTTCCTTGTGAGATAAAAGTAACGTTGATACTAGGATATTTTTCTTCAAATTTGGCGTCGAGTACATCTAGAAGCCCTGTTTCATAGAAACTAGTTGTTGTGGAAACTATCAGTATCGCTTTGTCTTGTGGTGCATTTAGTGCCCATGCGGCTATACCAATTCCAGTGATTATAATTGCGATGAGGATTATTCCGTAATATTTCTTCATACACTTCACCGTTAGGTATGTGAAAACATAGCGCCATTATTTAACTTTTTAGTTTAACTTTGTGTCAAGATACCCGACAGCGTTTTATATCACAACGGCTAATACCTATAATGAAGCCCATGCTCACTAAAAATAAGCACAAGGTTCTATGCAAAATCTGGCTCGAATACAGAGGAGAACCCTTACTTGGAAAGGGTGGAGCAGAAATACTAGAAACCATCAAAGAAGTAGAATCTATTTCTAAAGCAGCAAAAAAGGCTGAAATGTCCTATCGGTACGTATGGAATTACTTAGCAAAACTTGAAAAAAGACTAGACGAACCGGTAGTAAAAACCTTCAAAGGCGGTAGCAAAGGAGGCGGAGGAGCCACCCTAACAGAACTAGGCAAAAAATTGTTGAACGAATACAATAGGGCCGAATGCTACATGAGTGAAATGATGGGCGACGAAACTTGTTGGGAGGATATTGGATTGAAAATAAGTGCAAGAAATCAACTGAAAGGAATTGTTCAGAGCGTAGAAAAGGGCATAATAACAGCGAAAATA
The DNA here is from genome assembly GCA_963697165.1 of Candidatus Bathyarchaeota archaeon. Taxonomy (GTDB): domain Archaea; phylum Thermoproteota; class Bathyarchaeia; order Bathyarchaeales; family Bathyarchaeaceae; genus Bathyarchaeum. The sequence goes on along the minus strand of CAVOMX010000017.1, from coordinate 65,800 downwards.
AAAATCAAAATTGAAGCACCAGTCATAATAACTGCGATCATATCAAAAGAAGCCGTCGAAGAACTGGATGTAACGCCTGGAGACACCATCGAAGCCGTAATCAAAGCAACCGAAGTAATGGTTGCAAAAGAAAAGTAACCAGCATCTCGTCTGATAATGCAGTTATTGTTTAGCGAAGCGGATACAAAAGCATCAACAAACTCCCTCAAAGTAGACAAAAACCTGCTGTGTTTTGATATTCACCCATAGCGGTAATGTTTTTACTTTTGGTCACCGTTTCATTGTTTAGAGCTGATGGAACATGAATGTTTTTAATGATAGAATAGTTTTTTTGACCAAGGGAGAAATAGAATTCAAGGACTTGACCGAAAAGGTTCATGATGTTGTAAGAAAGTCTAGAATCAAAAATGGGCTGGTTCACATTTTTGCACCCCACGCTACAGGAGTAATCATATTAACTGAACATGAACCAAGCTTAGACATGGACGTTAAAGATTTTCTCGAAAAAATAATTCCCAAAAATGGCGGCTATAGGCACCCATCAAATGCGCACTCACATCTGAGATCAATGCTTCTGAGTCCAGACAAAACCCTGCCCGTAATAGATGGACAAGCAATTTTTGGCACTTGGCAGTCCCTAGTTTTCGTGGAAACCGACGTATACCCCAGACAAAGAACAATCATCATGCAGGTCCTCGGCGAATAAACAACAACCACAGATTAAGTATACATTCACATTAAGAATTCACGTTTAATAACGAATCTTATAATAGCATCAAAAAAGGAAGCAATTCTTCACAGAATTTAGCTTCAGAAAACAACCAAAACTGATTATCTTGGACGTTTTTTGTAAAGAACACCCAGTTTTAGCCTTTGATACCACATGGTTGTGTCATTCACTGGATTCAATACCCATTTTGACTATTCAGCCAGTTCCAAAAAGACGTTTCACCAGAAGTTAGATTAAACGAAACATGACGAAACACAACAATATTTACAGATATAATGTAAATCTGTGACAGTTAACTTGTTATTTTAGCTTTTTTCAAGTTTTTGCCTCTCCTTTCTCCGTTTTTTAACGGAATTGAACTTGAAATAACTGATAAAACAAACGAAAAACACCGAAACACACTAACGCTAAAGCTTAACCAAGAAAAGGTGATCGTGTCAAATTTTCCAAGAGATGAAAATCAAGTTATCTGCAGCCACAAATCGAATCGATTGAAATCAAACAAAAACGTTGACCTTTGCCATGCTTTCATCTGTCTCTCAGAGCACCAAATACAGAAAAGATGTCAAAGACAGCCAACCAAAACATAGACTGTTTTACAATATACTGTTAAATAAAACGCACCTTCGTCCATCTTCGTCTTGTTCCAACAACAAAAACAAGGAAGAAATGCAAACAAAACTAAGCAATCAATTATATTAGGAGACTAATAACAGAAGATTGTTGAAAACAACCTTTTTCTGGAAAACCTAAGCAACAACAAAATGCTGTTTCCACAAAAAACGGCATCAAAAACGGGTAAACTGTGATACCCATTTATTCTCAAAAATAAACATCAATCTCGAGATTTTTGGAGAATATAAGCTTCGAAGATGATCGCAAAAAATTTCTATGCTAATTTATGTGAAGTTCCACTGTGTCGCCGTCTTCAAGAGTAAAAGTTCCACCTACCTTTTGTGGACTAAAACGTAACCTCTTTGACCATACTTTCGCGTACGTAAACTGCTCGTAGAAGTCGCTGTGAATTCTTTTAGCCAAATCAAAGACGGTTGAGCCTTTTCTGATAGTGAAAGGTCGCCTTGAAGAATCTTTCTTATTTGGTTCCTTAGTGTAGACACGCATTACATCAAGCATACCAAACAGTTCAGCCCCAAGATTCTCCATCCCCACCTTTGTTTTACATGACACGGCAATAATCTTCATTTTATTGCCTACAACCTTTTTGAGTTGTTCTAATTTTTCAGCAGCCTTCGGATGGTCTGCCTTGTTGGCTAAAATTATGGCAGGTCTATACACTTTGCCCTCAAAAATTGCTTCTTCAACATCATCTAGTGTAGCTTCGCCCCGAATCTTAACCGTGGCATCACGTATTCCGTAGCTTTTAAGAAGCTGCGTCAAATCCTTAACTGAACAATCAATCAATTTCCCCAAAACAATGAACTTTAATTTGGCGCCCATATGCTTCTTCTCAATTTCTATACGCGCTTTGGGCTTTTTCGTAAGAAGTTTTGCTTTTTCTAACTCTTTAATGATAAGCGAGAACTGTTCAACGGGATCCTGCGACAAATCCACCATTAAAACAAGACCATCAGCGTTTCTGGCAGAAGTCAAAGTTTGCAAACCCCAAGAACCCCCCTCTGAAGAACCATTCATAAGTGCTGGTGCTTCAACCATCTGCAACTGTAAATCTTTATAATTAAACATTCCTGGCGTCAGCTCCGTTGTGGTATATGGATAATTCCAAATCGCCACTTTTGAGTTAGTTAGAGTAGACAATAAACTACTACGTCCAACATTGGTTGGTCCCAAAATAACGATTTGAGCATCCCCCTCTTTTTCTACAAAAACTTTGGGTCCAGTTGCTACGCCCGTTCTCTTTTGCTTTTTATCTTCGATCTCCTGTTTTAGCCGCGAAATCTTTGTTTTAACTTGTGCACGAAGAGTTTCTGTACCTTTATGCTTAGGAAACATGCTCATGAACTCTTGCAGTTTCTTGATTTTTTCCTCAGGTCGCCTAGCAAGAGTCGCTTCTTGATACTTCTTTTTAGCCTCTGGAGGAAGATTAGTCGGCATATCGAAGTCATCTAATAGTAATCGTAGTAGAAAAAGATATTATCTTTTCGAAAACGAGAAGAGAAAGCACGTGTTGGATTGGGTGTCCTATGCCCAGAATCAGTTAATTAAAATGTAACCACTTACATCATTGTTGATGGGTGTTCAACGTTTGTCAAGAAAAGGAGGAACCAGAAATGAAGGAATCGCAGGTTTTTAACCCGAAACACATCGATACTTTAGAGTCTGAAGATAGGAAGACTTGGCAGAATCCCGAAGAAATAATGGGAATTGCTGGAGCTTAAGCCATCCTATGTTGTGGCTGACTTAGGTTGTGGAAGCGGATACTTTACGGTTCCAATTTCTCGTAAGGTCAAGAAAGTATACGGCATTGATGTTCAAAAGGAAATGTTAGAGTTTCTTGAAGAGAAGATTCAAACACAAAAAATATTGAACATTGAAACCTTGCGCTCAAAAGAAAATGAGATTCCGCTCCAAAACGAAAGTGTAGACTTGCTGCTGTCAGTAAACACGCTTCACGAATTCCACGACGCAGAGAAGATAATCAACGAGATACGAAGGGTACTCAAACCAGACGGACAAGTAGCTATAATTGATTTCAAGAAAGAGAAAACTGGCTTTGGACCCCCTGTATCCGTCAGGGTTTCTAAAGAACAAACGAGTCGTCTCTTTGAAAAGCAGGGTTTAACAGTTTTGAAGGCACATGAGCTCAAGTATCACTATCTTATGGTTTTTCGGAAATCATCAGTGCCTAGCGGGAGTTTTGTTGATGCTTTTGTATCCACGTTACTGAGAGAAATTAAAGCATATAACTACCGTAACCCTGTTGATCTGCTCGCTTTTGTGTGTCACCAACGTTTTTGCTTTACTGCTTCTTCGACTTGGTGTCACAAAAGAACGGATTTTTGAGCCTTTGATTTTGAGAGTGGTGCTATATGTAGTGAAGAACGTAGACAAAACTAACCACTTTTGCCCCCTGTGAACAATAATTTTAGACCATTTGGTGATGTTGGTGAATCATGTATTATGGACTAAAATCTGCATCACCAGTGCTAACTATGTGCCCTAAGGATCGACGCGGGAGCCTCATTTATCCAATAACTCGATTAACAGTTCTCGCCAACTGTCAATCTTAAATAGACTAACATCAATAAACACCTTGAGCGACGAACAAAGATGGATGACCTGACGTTACCTGAAGTGGAAACAGTACGAAAAAGAATAGAAACAGCAACAAAAAAAGAAGCAAAGTTCTGCTTAATGGCCGCCTACCTCTTTTGTGCAAGGGCTTCAGAAATAATTGGAACAACAAACCGCTACGATATAGTCACACAATCAAACAGTGGCTCGCGGTCCAACTGGACAAGACGTTAAACTCGAGACCTTTGAACTTGGAGACATCAAAAGCGAAGCCGCAATCTTCACAGTTAGAACCGCGAAACGTGACGGAAAAATAAGAAAGATTGCATTGCCCCTTGAAAAAAAGTTTGAACCATGGACGGAACAGCTTTACAATTATTATCTGGAGCAGGGAAACGACAAAGTCTTTCCGTTCACTAGACAAAAGGCTTGGGACTACGCAAAGGAGACTTTCTCTGGACTGAGTTATCCAATAGAAAAATATAGCCAGTACGACCCGGAGGACCCCAAACCCAAACCCGTTAAGGCACACAATAAACCGTTTAGAACTCACGCTCTGCGTCACTTGCGAGCAACAGAATTAATTGAGACTTTCGGCTTCACGGGTTTTGATCTGTCTGTTTATGGCGGCTGGACCCTACGCAGCATGGTTGGTGTTGGGTCTTCCTTGTCCAGGTATGCACATTTGGACTGGCGAAGATACTTCCCCAAATTACTGAAGAAAAGGTTCTAAGTTATTCAAAGAAAGCCCCTTTTTGGTATCAATTTACTGGGTCTTTTTTTGCATCAGTTTTCTGGAATCCGAAATTGTCAATATCCATAGTGGAAAAAACTTAAATAAACATTTTAGTGTTAAAACAAAGTTGATGTAACAGTTTCGTCAAACTGTTAGATAGCAAAGCTGTAGGAAAAAAAGTCAAAGACAACAATAGAGTCAACCCAAATACTAGCGTGATTAGCGACAGATCACGCCATATGTATCACTTCCAAAAACGTTGAAATGTTCCAGAGCCAACAATAAACACTCATGTTTTTTACACAAAAAGGGTAGGCCTTGTAACCTAAAACATGTGAGTGTTCACCCATAATTTAAAGCAAAAATCAGGACATATCACTTCAAAGCATCTTTGGGATACTTAAGAAATATTCCTTAGCAACGTGTGGATACAAAAGCATCAACAATTTCCAGCGATTCTTCACATTTTTCACTTAAATATCATTTTATCAGTCGAAGCGATCAGCAAACATAGCCCCTCATTAAATGAGGGTTTACAATGCTTTCAAAGCCTAAACAATCACTTGTTATGTGAAGGTAAACGGAAGTGTAACCTCATTGGACATTCACCATTTCAGATCCAAACACGCCGACAGATGATGAGATAGAAAGTTGTTGTAGTTTTTGCTTTGTTAATGCAATTCGAATTGATGCAGTGGTTATTGAACCCGTAAAGAACTTAGACCTTACGGTTGAATCAGCGAATTCATTTTTGTAAATGGTCGTTCTGGCCTAGGAAAGACAACTCTTCTTAATCTGATGGGGGCCTTGGATAAACCAACAAGTGTACAGATTGTTGTTTTTTACTTTGACCTTTGAACATATAACGAAAACTTTTTGGGAACGTTCCGCTTAACGTACATCGGATTTGTTTTTCAATCCTACAACCCAATTTCGACATTAACAGCAGTCAAAAACATCGTCTTTGTTATAGAGTTAGCTTGGTTGGAAAAGAGAAAAAACAAAAAGACCGCTCAGAAAAGCTGCTCAAGCTGATTTGTTTGGAGCATTGAATCAATACTTATCTGTTCAACTAAGTGGAGGGTAACGCCAGAGTTACATTTGCTCGAGCTTTAGCTAATGATCTCCTTCTTCTCGCAAACGAACCCTATCGGAAACTTGCACAGAAACAGGTCTAGTAAGTATCTTTGAGAAAATTAGGGCATTAAAGAAAACTGTTTTTGAATCATTGTTGACCGTCCAGTAAAACTAATACACAACCGTTTAGACAAAAAAACACAATTATTAACTGTGCCATCAGAGATACAAAATATTGCCTAAAAATAATTAAGACATCATTATTTTATCAAAAAAATCGTACCGACATAGATAAAAATATATGACAACGAGCCATTCAGAGAATAAATACTCTTGCATCATTGATCCCTGTCGAGGTAATAAGATAGTTTGGCTCCTAAAGTCGCCCTAAAGTGGGCTAATTCCGTAATGTGTCCTTGGAACTCATCCACGAAGTTTTGAAGCTGCAAAATAGGAACAACAGGCACTTTGTTGTAGACTTTTACTGGACCCGGAAACAGCGACAAGATTGCGGGAAAAAGAGTTGCTTGTTTCCAATCAGCCAAACCTATTTTTCGTTGAATATCCTGAAGATTCTTTGCTAACACTTCAGTTCTTTGTGCCTGTGCTGCAGCAACTCTTGTTATTGCTGAATTTCCCCAACCACGCCGCCAACGTTTGCAATCTACGCAAACAACAATTGGTTCACTATACGCGAGGACATCGATTTCCCATCTTCTTTGTGCTGCTTTGAATCGGAATCGTCGTTTAACATTGAAGTTGTTTTTTTCAAAGGCTGTGGCTGCAAAATTTTCAAACTCTATCCATTCAAGAACTTCGCAGACTCTTTCAATATCAGTTCCTTGGTTGATTGCGTGAATGGCAAGTTTGACTCGTTGGTTCGAAGATACTTCGATTAGTTCGTTTTCACATTCGATAAGTCCAATTTCACGAAGCTCATTCAGAATGCCATTTGTAATGTGAACCGGAATGTTGGCTTCTTGGGCAATAATTTCTTTTACAGCGGGACCACTGTTTGTATTTTTTAGTATGGATATCAGGACGTCTGTTTTGGTGGTCATTTGCTTGTTTGTTCCAAAAAATGTTTTAGATAAACAAATCTTCTTCCGGAGGACGTATCATTTTCTTTGCGTTTGCGGTTTCAGATTTCGGGTATAGATATCCACGAATTATGGCTACTGGAATGCCTTCATTTGTTTGTCCTATAACCAATTCAGCGGCTGAAGCTAACTCGTCAGCGATAGCGGTTCTTTTGATTCTAATTGTGTACCCGAAAAGGTCTTTTTCGCCTCTTCGATCTCGTAGTGGCTCGAATCCGGAAGTGCCTAAAGCTATGTTGATTTCACCCTGACGAAGTGGACGTCCATGCGTGTCCGATACAATGACGGCCACGTCTTTTCCAGAAATATTCAGCACATTTTTTCGTATCGTTCGTGCTGAATTATCAGAATCTTTAGGCAAAGGCGCTACAACTGTTTTTCCGGGAACGTTAGACTGATCAATCCCTGAGTTAGCGCAAACCAACCCTTGTTTGCTTTCTGTGATGAGTTTTCCGTTACTCATACGTACGATGCTTTTAGATTCTCTGAGAATAACTTCAACGAGTTTGGGGTCTTTGTGTGTTGTTTTAGCTACTGTTTTTGCAAATTCGGAGGGGGTTACTGTTTCGAGGTCTACAACATTTCCTTCAACTCTAGAAACTACAACGTGAGTGACTACTATTACGTCACCATTTTGGATCGGAGTTCCCTGCTTTTCAGCGGCTTGACAAATCAGTAGGGCAAGATCATCTCCTTCTTTTACAATAGGCAAACCAGTTACTGCGAATACATCGACTTTATTCAATAACAATGCCTCTTTACTGAATTCAATATCGAAGGTTTAATATTCTTCGTCTATTCACACACGCTTCCGCTGCAAGTAAGTGCCAATTATGTAGTGTCATAACATTGTTTTTCACTCTTTTGGAGTCAAAATTTTTTTAAAAGAAAATTAATTAGTTGAAGCCGTTGATCGTATATAAACAAAAAAGTTAAAAATCAACAGGTGAGTTTTTCTCAAAAAGCAATTTTTATGTCAAGACACAACATTAGAACTAACATCCAATATAATGATTTAGTTCAGAATTGCGGCAGCTTTCTGTAGATCCTGAGGAGTATTGACGTTAAAAAAGGTCACAAGCTCAGGTTCCATTTGCTCCAAAACCATTGTGGAAACATAGCGTACTCCCATTAGATCATCAATCATTGACTGCATGTTCATGTTTCCCTCGGCTAGCGCGTTTTTCGCTGCAGTTAAGGCTGATTTTGTGTGATAAACTGCTTGCAGAGGTTCAATATATCCGCTTGGCCATCTGGGAATAACAGCGCTTCTGTTGGTGCACAAATCTAGAAAAAACTGAACTATTTTGGTTGAAATTAAGGGGGTGTCACATGGTAGAAGCACTGAGTATTCCCCCTTTGCGGTTTCGAATCCTGTTATGGCTCCAATAAGGGGGCTCTGGGAATCGTCTTTGTCAATGATCAGTTTTGCTTTGTTTTCCAAGATAGGCTCAAAACTCTGTTTCTGAGCTTCAGAGCTGACTACCAAGAGAACTTCGTCAACTACAGGGGATATGCGGTCAATCACATGAACAACAAGGGGCTTATTAGCCAATACAACTAGTCCTTTATCGCTGCCAAACCTTCTAGAGAAGCCACCCGCGAGAATAATCGCCGATCTTTGCAAGACAATCGCGTCCAACAAATAAATTTTTAACTTATTATTCTTTTCCTATCCATTCAAATCTCATTTTTCGGGTACATAACTATACTAGGCGTGGCTACTTTCGGTTCACATGTTTCGTCTGATTTCGTTTCCATCATCGGCTTTTTCGAGTCTAACTAAACGAGGAAAACCAAGATAAACATGGTTTACATCATAAAAACTGTAAAATAGACGATTATTATAGATGGGAATTGCTTTTTAAAAGTAAATATTGTTCGCTTTCGCATAATTTCGCACCAAAAACAAAGAAAAAATAGTTGCAAAAGAGAGCCTGTTCAAAACTCTGGCACCCAAAGAGACAAAACAGTCAAGAAGCGTTATGAAAAGAGGATTCAAACACGAATTTGAAGATGAGACGGCGAAGAAGAAGCTGATTTCTGATCTCGTTTGATGCTAATTCGAGGTGACATCTAATCTGTTTTGGATGCAGAGTTTGTTCTTAAACGAAATTAGTTCGTATGTAGTAGTTTTTAGCGGTTTTAGGACATATTACAGAAGCGCAAATCTAATGCTAGGTGCAATATTAAAAGCTAAAATGGCGAAGAAAAGAGTACTCAGTTTAGAGCAGTGGGTTGCAAGTTAATAATTTAGACTCATATATAAGGTTCGAAAATAATCGCAAGAATCAAACCTAAACAGATGTTTCAGAGTGGAAACGACAAAATTGGAGTTCTGAAAATAATGTATTACGAATTATGTTGTGTTAGTAGTTAGATTTGGTTTTCTTCTGAAAAGTAGCAAAGTAGAGAATAGAGATTGTGGGTTTAGGCGATTAACATTAAACCGAAGGACTCGGGAGACTTCTTGAATGGATAAGGCATTGGCATACCAGCGTTTTCTAGAGTTTGCAGGATATTGATTCCCACAGCTTGAGCTGAGCAGCGCGCTTTTGTAGGACGAATACAAACTTTTTGTTCAACATTGCATTTGTCGCATATTACGCAAGAGCCTGTAGTGAAAGCTAATGCAAAGGTGTACCCTTTATTCATGGCTGCCTTTTCGAGTACACAAAGTTTCTTGAGTACTTCTTTTCGGTCATTGTTCCAAGACGTCCCAGAATGCCCGTATTTTCTCTTTCATTTTCTCGGTTAATGATGAATCATTTTCATCCATGGACAACAACGTAGCAACTTCTGGTGTTGCTTCTGCTTGACTCTTGAATTTTAGAACAAGAGCATAACTGTATTCACTTAGGGTTTTCCGAAAATCTGTCAACGCTGGGCGCGTAAGGTGGGCACATTAACGTTTTTCCGAAATTGTTGCATCCTATTTTGCATTTGAGTACAACTCGGTTCTCGACAACTATTTCATTTGCTGGAATTACTTTTGCTTCGGTTGCGCCAAGCTCCAGAGCTTGATCTTTTAGAAAATCGAACTTGTTTTTGTCTGTTTCAGTCATCGTTGATCACGTTTGTCAAAGTTGTTTGTTGTTAAACTTTACGGGAGCCAAAGATTATTCGTTCTGGACTTGTGTAAACGTTCATTCGTTTGCCTCTGACGAAACCGATTAGGGTAACATCTTGTTAGTTGTGCTGCTTCTAAGCCAGAACTGATTGCGGCTGACAATGAAGCGATAATTGGAATTTTCATTCGTGCAGCTTTCAAAACTATGTCTCCGGTGAGACGCCCGCTTAAGGCGAGAAAAATGTTTTTGAAGTCAATGTTTTTTATTGCTCCTGAGCCGATGACTTTGTCGACGGCGTTGTGGCGTCCCACATCTTCAGCCAGAGCCTCCAGTTTTCCATCTTTGGTATAGAGTGCTGCAACATGAACTCCGCCTGTTTTTCTGAAGTTCTCAGCAATAGTGTTTAGGCTTTTTACTGACTGTGAAATGACTTCTGCGTCTACTGTTGGAGTCATTTCAGTTTTGGGAGGTTGTCGATGACTTCGGAGAGAGGTCGATAGTCTGGGGAGCCACAGGCGGAAACTATTAGGCGTGAGAAGCGTTGTGATGTTGAGATTCGTGTCTCTACGTCTATGTTTGGTTTGAGTGTTAGTAGGCATTTTCCGTCTTTTTTTAGTTGTAAATCTTCTATTTCGCTTGTTGATTGCAGGAGTCCTTCCGAGAGAAGATGTCCAATCACCATTTCTTTTAGTTGGTTAGGGGAACAGAGGATTGTTCCGTAGTGGTGTTTGTTGAGGAATATATGTAGGGCTGTCTCTTCTGCTACGTAGTCTGTCCGTTGTTCGACAGTCTGGTCTGAAACGTTTACTCGGGAAACTTGTATCTCCCGCATACCATCTTTTTTCTCCTATGATTTGAGTTCAGAGAGGATGTAGTTGATGATTTCGTCGGCAATGTTTATTTTTGTAACCGACTGAAGTCCTCTCCATCCTGGTTGGCTGTTTAATTCTATAATTACGGGTCCGTTTGGTCCTTCGATGATGTCTACGCCCGTAATTTTGCAGCCTATGAGTTTGGCTGCTTTAACTGCAAGGTTTTCCAGTTCTTTGGGCAGATTTAAGGGTACAGGTTTTGCTCCGAGGCTCACGTTGGTTTTCCAGTTTTCTGATACTCGGCGCATGGAGGCTATGACTCGGTCTACCTATTACGAAAGCGCGGATGTCTGAGCCTCCGTGAGGAATGAATTCTTGCAGGTAGAGGACGCCGTGGTAGAATGATATTGTTCTGAAGACTCTTGCTGCGATGTCGGGGTCGTTGATTCTGGTAGCGCCTATTCCTCTTGATCCGAAGAGGGGTTTTACTACGACGTCTCCACCTAGTTCGTGGAAGCATTCTAGTGCTTCGTCGTGGCTTTCTGTTACGGCTGTGCGTGGGACAGGTAAGCCGTTTTCGTGTAAGATTGTTAGTGAGCAGTATTTGTCTACTGATCGTTCGATGGCTATGTGGTGGATTGATGATTAGTAGTCCTAGTCGTTCTAGTCTATGGAGAAGGTTCATTCTGAAGATGATTTCTTCAAGGGAGCCCCGTCCAATGGGACGGGTAATCATTGCATCTATGTCTTTGGAAAGATTAATTTTGTTTACTGAAGCTTCAGGGGTGTAGTTTACGCGTCCTATTATTGGGCGGTAACCGAAACAGATTGGGGTTATGTTTTGTTTTTCCATTGCTTTCCGTAGCTGTGTGGAACACCAGCCTTTTTGGTCTCTGGTCATGATTCCCATTTTCAAGTTTTATCCCTTCATGCATCAAACCTTACTCTGACAGATTATAGTAATGCTGTACAAAATGTTTTCTTTACTAAAGACAGCTTTTTTGTTGCTGTGAGTGGTTTTCCTGAAAAAAGGCTGTTTTCAACAATCAACTGCTATTAGTCTCATAATATGATTGGGTTGGGTCTAGAATTTGTGGATGCTCTGCAGAAGCTGTTTTGGGGTTTTCACTTTTTGGGAGATGTCAAGTTGCAGGTAGGCTGCGAATCTATTGTTGTATGGGGTGCCTTTTCTCGAGAACAGGGTTAATACTCGTCCACCGTGGTTGCTTTGGTATCCATCTGGGGAGGATTGGTGTCCCCGAATCAATGCTTTGACGTTAAGCATTGCTAGCAGCTTGTTTGTGATGTTTTCACCGAATAGTTTGCCAGCGCCTCTGGGTGAAGCGATTGTTCCTTTTATTCCCGTACATGGGTCATTCCAAAGGATTTCTTCAAGATGTGTTTCTCGTGGATGCTTTTTGTGGGCGTATGCTATGTCGTTGATGCTGGTGGCTTTGCTTGGAGCTCCGCCGTGAAGTAAAACGTACCTGTCGGGTATGATAACTCCCGTGTAGAGATAATTGAAGAGTTCTCGGAGTTTCAAGTAAGCTTCTGTGCCTTTGTTGCCGAATCTGTTTTCTAGGTGATTTGGTAGGTCGTGAGGCAAAGCGGTGAGGTCTGGGGGTCCTTCGTGGTTACCTCGCATCAAGATAACGTGCTCAGAAAAAATTTTCTTTAGCTTCAATACGACATAATAGACCTCAGGAGATTGGACTCCTCGATCTCCGTAGTCTCCAAGAAAAATTAGCAAAACATCCTTGCCCTTCTTTATTTTAGCCAGAAATTTGCTCTGTTCCAGTATGTACACGAGGCTTTTTAGGTCTCCATGCAAGTCACCCACTATGATTGCTTCTCCAACTGGTGGCGCTTCAACAAGCCTACCTGTTATCTTTAGCGTTCTAACCAGCCCGTCTTCATTAGCCAATCTCTTGCTAATCTGCATGGTAAGCCTGAGAAACTCTTCAGCACTTGAGTTAGTTGCTGATTCAGCCAAAAGAGAGCCGCTTTCTACATGAGAAGCCATGTTGTTCACCAGCTTCAACTACGCTAGAAGATGAGGGCTAATCGACCTAATTAGCAGGTTGGTTAAGTTTACTCTATCATTTTACATGATGAATGGAATCACGTACATCATCAGTAATACACAAACTAAAGCAGCTGTTACAGCGTAGGTTATTCGAGAGATTGTCTTTTCGCTTGCTCTTCGACCCAGAATGCTCTTCAAGGAAATGTTGAACATTCGTCCTCCATCCATTGGAATAATAGGCAAAGCATTGAACACTGCAACATTAACGTTCACGAACCAGAGCCAAAAGAAAATGTTTGCATATACGTGCCATTGTGACCCTAAGGAATGTGTGTAGAATGGAATCAAGGAATCGGAGAAAGGTACTATACCGGGAGCTAAAGATGGAGGAACCATGTATATGGTAACCGTTTCGAGACTCAAAGTCTTATAGAAGGTTAACCGCTCTTCAGTCATTAAATCGCCTAAAGTGACTCCCATGACTGCCCGTCCTTCAGATTCAGTTAAATTCACATATGTGGAAAACAGTTCCCTCCAATTTTCTCCCCTAGCCACAGTTACCTGAACAATATCTCCCGGACTCTTAATCGCAAAGGATGCATTCAAAGTATTATAACTGTCAATCGTCACGTTATCTACTGAAACAAAAATATCCTCAGGCAACAATCCTGACGCTTCAGCAGGCATGCCTTCTGTAACATCCGAAATATATACACCATCAATCACGGGAGTTAACCCATTAACAATGAGTAGAACAGCGAGAATGCATACTATGGCTACAACAACATTTCCTGCAACCCCCGCAGCCATAACCCTCAAAGAATCTTTAGGTTTTGCTTTCGCTATCTGATCTTCATCAACATCTACAAAGGCGCCAATAGGAATTATGAGAAAGAAAAGGAGACCGCTTGACTTAACGTTAAATCCACGGTTTCTTGCTATAATTCCATGTGCGCCTTCATGAACTACAATCGCACAGACTATTGCCAGCCACCCATAAAATAGGGGGAAAATTGGATTAATGCCAGGCAACAAAAGATAAGCCAATGGACCCAGTTCGCGTGTTAACATCACGAGCAAGAGGAGTCCACAACAGCGTAAATAAGCTAGTGCTAACAAGATAAAACCCAATTCCAGCCACAACAGGCACAATGACAAGCGCAACCCACGAAAGCAAACGTGATGCTCGAAGAGAACCAAGTCGATCAAAAATTCTACTAAACATCCGTGTACGCACAGTCAACAATAGGAAAACTGAACTCTATTCTACCCTGTTTTGTTTCTTCCGCTTCAACATCATTGTCAGCCAACTAACCCACCAAACATTCAGCCCTTTAATGTAAAATTCACCTATAAATTATCTGTAATTTCGGTTACTTCACACAAGTTCGGTTGATATTCCATACATTGTCCATCCCGCTAACTGATCAGGCTTAGCCTTAAACTCCAGCTACTTCAAAACATCATTTGCAGAAACCTTAGATATTCCTACTCAAAGAAACCTGTGAATAAATAACATTTTAAAATTTTATATAATTACATTACCTGTATGAAACAACAAAAATCATAACGCAAAGTATTCCATAATACATTTGGAATTTTACAGATAATACCGATGGTCCCTAGTCTTCTTTATGCTGCCAAGAAAAGAACCAGCAAAATAGTCCAACCAACACTGTTCCGTCAAATCTAGGTCAGCTTCTACAAACGTTTTAGCGGTCTCCTCCGAAACAGCTCCTACTTTCTCAAATTTCCGAATAAGCCGCTGATGCATTTTAAATTGAATACCAGACATAGACAACTTTTAACATACCTCTCTTGCTTTTGCCAGATTTTTCCTAACAGAATACTCAAAATAACGACAAAAACGAGACCATTTTTGTCGATATTCACTAAGAGAATTCCATTGAGTACATATAATGCACGGTTGCATATATAGCGTGCGGGTATTTTATTAAAAATTAAACACTTAACGCATTCTCTGCAGACGCTCCAAATCACTATTGTTATAAAAGAAACGGACCATTTTTATTTCAGCGTCAGTTACTCCATTGAGTAAAAAAGGGAACCCTAATGACAATTATTATAGATGATGCGGGAATGGGCGACCTACTCTTTGGTGTTGTTATCGCAGCATATCAAGATTCAACCCGCGAATTCAAATACGACATTATTGACGTGAAAAATTTTCAAGCCAGACTTTTTTCACGAAAAGCATACATGACCCAATCCTCAAAGATTGTAACCAAGCTACTGGCTGAAATGAAACCAAAACCAGAGGAAGAAATTCACATCTGCAGAGGATACATCTTTGACGATGTTATCGAGAGACTAAAACGAAAATATGGTGAAGACCGAATCCACAGAATCAAAGTTACAGGAGATCCACAGGACTTCACGGAAACCGCTTACCTCGATGAACTAAGAAATCTAGGTTACGAACCTCTAGAAGAACGAGAAAGCAAACGGGCAAAAAACTTTTTCCACATGATGGATTGGCTAAAGAAAAACCCTGACATGATGAAATATGCAAAAACGGGTTGGCCACGATTACAAAGATACAAACTATTCAGAACAATAAAGTAACATAAAAAAAGGAGAAATCCTGTCTAAACAGGATTTAATTTTGTGGTTCTCAATTTCTACTTCTGTGTCCCTTTAATAATTGGAGAAAAGTTTTTGTCCGCTCTTTTCTTTTTGAAATCCGCTAGTTTTATCACGTCTTCTTTGTTACAATCTCCTTTAACGAAGTCAACATTTTCCAGAAGCTTCTTTCCTTTATCCGACCTAACTATCACTGTTGAATATCCATCCTTGCTTCCTACTGAACCAACTGAAACATCGGCAAGTCGGGCAACAAAATCATTACAGTAAGCGCATCCGCCCTGAATAGCATCGTGAAATTCTTTCACCTTTGCAGAGTATTCGTTTTCACCAATTCGAACTATAAATTTTCCTTTCTGTATCTGAGTTTTTTCAGCCTTGTCCAAATCAACACCCAAGAACCTCTTTATTTCTTCTTTCAGTTTGTCGTAATCGAAGGCTTCAAAGCAGAACAATCCTACGATGGTAATCTCTAGGTCGGGGTATTTACTTAGTAGTTGTTGCTGAATTTTTCTTCCTGTTCGAACCTCGCATGGCGTACCAACAATAGCTATTCTCTTTTTCCCTTTTTCCACTAGCTCCCCTACTTTTGACATCATTTTAACTCTTGAATATTTAGTTCCTCGTGCATTCAGTATGTCATCAGCAGTTTCAGCAATAATTGCCTCCGCTTTATATCCAACTGTTCGCTTAACGACAATAGCAGCATCAAACAATCCCTTCTCAAATCCCGAAAGGAGCAAAGCAGTAGCCATTCCTCCATCTTGGCCATCAATAGAACTTTTTGCTGCAAAAAGCTCGGTGTAAACGCCCAAAAATTCGTCTTTTGTTCCGTTCAGAAACTTCTTTTCTGCTTCCTTAATGTCCTCTTCCAGCATGGGATAGGTGTTTATTCTAACTTTTTTTGAGTCTGTAGGGCAGACGATAGCGCATGCGCCACATCCCACGCAATCATCAGATATCGTGTGATATGGAGATGTGACTTCTCGTTCTACGCCTCGATTCGCAAAATTGATTGCAGATACGCCAACTTTTTCTTCACAAACACGAGCACACAAGCCACAGAGGATACAATCCTCTTCTGGGTCTACTACACAAAAGCTCGGCGTCTCAACGCCATATTCCCGCGCTAAATCCTGTATCTTTTTAGCATTTGGACAGCGAGCAAGTAACAACTCAAGGAGCAATTGACGCGTTCTGAATACTTTCTCAGATTTTGTGTCAACAATGAGTCCTTCAAATACAGGGTAATTGCATGAAGTCACAATCTTTTTCCTTCCTCGCTTGTCCGTTATTTCCACCGAACATACACGGCAAGCACCAAAAGGCTCAAGAACAGTATTATGACAGAGCGTAGGAATCGTAATACCAACTGTTTTTGCTACATCAAAAATGGATGTTCCTTCTTTGGCATTGACTTCATTCCCGTCTATCTTCAACGTGATTTCTTTTTCGCTTCTTTCCATCTTCATTCACGCTCCTCTAGTCCCGCTTCTCCTTCCTTAATCTCGTGACCAATCTCTCTTCTTCTGGAATGGGTAGTGGAACCGCTTCACCAGATATTTTTTTTACTGCCTTAAATCTGGGTGGACATAAGTCATAGCAGCTTCCACATTTGATGCATTTTGATTGATCAACGATGTGAATTTTCATCTTTTCCCCGATTATCGCATTCGTTGGACAGTTCCTATAACAAATCATGCAGGCCTGACACTTTTCAGGGTCAATATAATAGGATATCAGGTCTTTACAGACTAATGATGGACATCTTTTTTCATTTATGTGTACTTCGTATTCGTTTTTGAAGTATCGAAGAGTGGTTAACAAGGGATTTGCAGATGTTTGTCCTAAAGCGCATAGGGAAGCAACGCGGGTTACCTCTGCAATTTTTCCAAGCTTATCTATGTCATCCTCTGTTCCTTTACCGCTAACGATCCTGTTTAAGATTATACTAGCTTGCCTCAATCCTTCCCGACAAGGTGTGCATTTTCCGCAAGATTCATCGCATAAGAAGTTTACAAAGTAACGGGCTAGTTCTACCATGCAGGTATCTTCGTCCATTACGATCATCCCGCCAGAACCCATCATTGAACCTAGCTTGGTGAGTTCATCAAAATCAACGGGAGAATCTAAGTGCTGCTCAGGGATGACGCCTCCAGAGGGACCCCCAGTTTGAACACCCTTGAATCGCTTTCCATCCCGGATTCCTTCACCAATTTTGAATATGATATCTCTTAATGAAATGCCGAAAGGAACTTCAACTAAACCAGTGTTGTTTACTTTGCCGGCTAAAGCAAATATTTTGGTGCCTTTGCTGGCTTCGGTACCAATTGATGCAAACCATTTAGCACCATTATTGATTATAGGGGGTATGTTAGCCCATGTTTCGACATTATTCAGTGTGCTTGGCTTATCCCAGACTCCTTTTTCAGATGTGTGGACATATTTAGGTCTTGGTTCACCGACCTTTCCTTCTATTGCAGTCATCAGAGCGCTTGACTCGCCAGACACAAAAGCGCCTGCCCCTTTATGGATCTTAACCTTAAAGTTAAATCCTGAACCTAGTATGTCTTCACCTAAAAGTCCCATCTTTTCTGCTTCTTTAATGGCTATTTCCATGTTCTCAACTGCGAGTGGATACTCTTGACGCACATAAAGGAATCCCTCATCCGAACCTATTGCATAAGCTCCTATGATAAGGCCCTCAAGAATTGAATGTGGATTTCCTTCCATCAACGCCCTGTTCATGAAGGCTCCCGGATCGCCTTCGTCGCAGTTTACAATAACATATTTGGGCTCTCCTGGTGCCTTACGGGTAGATTCCCACTTTATGTAAGTTGGGAAACCGCCTCCACCCCGACCGCGAAGTTTGGATTCCTTAACTTCATTCATTACGTCCTCAGGTGTCATTTGAAAAAGAGCTTTTGCTAATGCTGCATAACCACCTATCGATAAGTAATCCTCTATCTTTTTAGGGTCGATTTTACTATTGCTCTCCAAAAGAAGCCTGTTCTGATACTTATAGAATGGAACTTCAGACAGATAGCGTGCTTTTTCGCCAGTAATCAGATCAGTGTAAAGTAACCTTTCAACAATTTCATTGTTGATCAAAGTCTTCGATACGATTTCTGGTACATCTTTTGCGTCTACTTGGAAATAGTAAATTTCTTCAGGATAGATAACTATTCTAGGACCTTTTTCGCAGAAACCTAGGCAACCTGTTTCTTTAATATCTACTTTTCTGTCTAGGCCCTGTTTTTTGAGTTCTACATTGAAAGCTTCAAGGACTTTTTGGGCGCCAAGAGCTTTACAACCAGTACTTACGCATGCTGAGATAGTTATCCTCTTAGGATCTTTTTTGTCAAGTATCTTTTTTCGGAGTTTTTCCAGATCAGAAGAAGATTTTAACGGTTTCATTACTTTTCATTTCTCCTGTTAATTATAGTTAGAGAGTGTTTTCTCAAGATTTGCGGAATTGAGCTTTCCAAAATATTGACCATCAATTTCCATAACTGGCCCCAAGGCGCAGCAACCTAAGCAATTTACTGTCTCTAAACTGAACTTATTGTCACTTGTTGTCTCGCCAGATTTTATCCCTAATTTATTCTCTACGGCATCCAGAATTCTCGGTCCTCCTCGAACATAACAAGCAGTACCAACGCATACTCTAATAAGATGACGACCTATAGGTTTGAGACTCAGTCCAGTGTAAAAACTTGCAACCCTAAATATTTGACTGTAGGGAATCTTGAGCCTCTCACTTATTCTTGTTATTGCATCCTTTGGTATCCAACGAAACTCGTGTTGAATATCGAGTAATAATTGAATCAAAATACCTTTTTCGTTCTCATACTTATCGATAATTTTGTCTATTTGATCTTCGAACATGTTTAGCCTTACCCCCGCTTTTTGTATAGACCTAAATTTAATAATTCCATTAAATAAAGGTTTACAGACTTTTACCAGTTTCCTAGATCATGAAATTTATGGATAAAATGTTTTGAAATACAGTTAATTTATCACGATCTGTACATTCTTGGAGGATATATCTGACACAATCTTTTCCAGAGCCCTTTTCTGGTCGTCAATTTTTTTGCGTGCTTCATTATGCTCTTTCTCTAACCTACTGTCTCTGATTTCAACGATACTCTTCTGTCGTCTGCAAGTCTTCCAAGCGATCATGTAATCTTGCTCTTTCGTCTCTGCACTCGCTTATTGTCCCTGAAGCCGACAACTCATATTTTTTGTTTAAAACTTTGCTGCAGTTCTTCTGAAGCGACACTAAAGCCTCTTTATTTACAATACTTTCTATCTGGTCTTTCGCCTTCTTCAGGCGACTCGGTTTAAGTTTCATTTGTTTGTTATCTAAAACTGTGTCTATCTTTTGAAGAATGCTTCTTAGCAGAGGATAACCTTCTTTTTCTGTCGCCAAGGCATCAAATGGATTAGACAAGTATTCATCAAGTTTACTGGTTGCCTCAGGAAAGAGACTGTATCCAGGGCTGTTAACTAATGTTTGAAATTTTAGAAGCGGTTTTTGGATGTGTCGCAATTCATGTTTAACAGTTTCAGTCAATTCTTTGATTCTCGAGTTTATTTGAACGAGTTCAACTACCTCGTCTTTACACTGGATTGCCTGAATATTCTGTTGACTCTTGGCTATGTTCGTTTCAAGAAGCTGTTTTTTCTGTTCTCTTGTTTCTTTACCTTTTTCGTACTCGTTTAACTCGGCTAAGGATTGGCGTAACTCATCTATCTTGGAAAAAACGTTTTCAGCGCTTTCAGCCTTAACGTACTCTTTCGTCATGAAGTCAGTAAAGTTTCGGATTGAATCATCTGCCCTCTTAAATGAAGCCTCGAATCTTCGACGAGAAATTATGAAGTATGGTGAAATCGCGCGGAACCATTTTGTTTTCTCTTGACCGATTGTTTTTATGGTTTTTCCGATTTGTTCAGAAGTTTCATTAAGGGTTTTTCCGTTGATTTCTTCGGGAATGGTGACTTTCTCAATTAAATCAGAGAATGTTCCAGCGAGTTTGTAGAGATATTTTGCGCGATTATATGTTTTGCGGCTAGATTTTGCCATCTCTTTTTCTGCATCATCTAACAATTTGTCACTGGCGTCTGAGAGTTCTTCAAGCTTAGTTTTGGTGTCTTCAAGTATCTTTTTTGCGTCATCCTTTAGGGGTTCAATTATGGCGGTTGTTTCTTTGTTTAGCCATTCGTTGAGGGCATTGAGCGGCATCTCAAGAGTTTCAGACATAACTCATGTTCCACACTTTACTTTAAGAATGGAGTGAATTCTTTAAAACCTTTCTTTGAAAACACCAAAAATTATACTCTTTTATGGGTAGTTACTCTTAAATAAGTTAAAATAATAGAAACCAACCATTAGGAGAATAGAAATGAACCTCAACAGACCAACAATAAAACTCGCAGGCGCAACAATACTAGCCCCACTAGCAGTAATCCTACAGATTTTTGTACCCCTATTCGTAACACCATGGGGCATGCGAATAGACCTCGTAGCCATCCCTTGGATGATATGCTGGATAATATTTGGATTAAAACCCGCCCTTTTAAGCCTACTAATCAGCGCGCCACTCGTAGGATTTCTAGGTCCCTTCGCCGGAGGCTGGGTTGGAGCAACCATGAAATCTGTAGCAACCATCTGGATGTTCCTTATCCCAGCAATCTTCGCATGGAAAGCAGGCGGGACAAAAGGACTCCTAGAAAACAAGCGCCTTTTTGTGCTAGCCAGTGTTTTTGCACTCATTGTACGAGCCATAGTTACTGTAGTTTTCAATTTCTACTTTGCATTACCCTTATTCTATTACATGACACCAGACTCAATAATTGTCATGTTCTCGAGTGCAAATTCGTTAAGCTTCATCGGAAACTCATTAGGTCTAATTGGATTAGGAGCATATGTTGCTGAAGTAGCAATCTGGAATACCATACAAGGAATAATCGACCTAACTGCCTCACTACTACTGGGACTCATAATCTTCCGAAGAATCCCAGCGTTAACACCCGAACAAAAGAACGAATAAAGGCGTTTAGTCAGCGGTTTTCTTATGTTTCCAAAAGGCTTTAGTGAGCAACAAACAGATAATAAGAGTTAGGTGCTTAATTGAAACTTACCATAGCAATAACCGGAGCCAGTGGGGTCATCTACGGTAAACGCCTACTAGAAGAGTTACACAACAAAAAAGTTGAAACCCATCTTGTCATCAGTCAAGCCGCAAAAAGGATAATCAAACTTGAACTTGAAACATCCGAAAAAACCCTTGAAAAATTGGCAAATCACGTCTATGAAATTGATGACTGGAGTTCCCCCATAGTGAGTGGATCATTCATAATGGATGGTATGGTGATTGTTCCTTGCAGTATGAAAACACTAGCAGGTATCGCTAGCGGATTCGCAGAGAACGTTATCCTAAGAGCAGCAGATGTAGCACTTAAGGAACAGAGAAAGCTAATCCTTGTGCCTAGAGAAACCCCGTTAAATATCATTCATCTTCGGAACATGCTTGACCTCGCAAAACAAGGTGCCATAATCGTTCCGTCAATGCCAGCGTATTACCATAAACCAAAAAACATTGATGATTTGGTAGATTTTGTTGTTGGAAGGATTTTGGATGTTCTAGGAATCGAACATGACCTATACCAGAGATGGGCGGATATCCAGAAGACAGGTTAAGATTGGAACTTTATTGACTTCTTGAAGACTTCCACGCCAATTTTTCCGGCTCTAAAGGTTTTTACCTGTTTTGGAGTTGTTAGTTACAAAGACCGCCGGAATTCGTTTGTTATATTTTCAATTACTTCAACGGACTTTTTTATATGTTCTTCTTCAATTCCTCTATGGGTTACCATCCGCACTTTGTTCTCAGTCAATGGTAAAGCAAGTATTCCATTCTCTTTAAGCTTCGATACGAATAATTCGTTGGATATTCCCAAACCAGTAATGTCAAAACACACCATGTTCGTCTGCACACGGTTCAAGTCAATCTGGATTCCTTCCATTTTAGCAATTCCCTCTGCTAAACGTCTAGCATTTCTGTGATCCTCTTCCAACCTATCAATCATTCTTTCTAAAGCAACAATACCCGGAGCTGCGATTATTCCTGCTTGACGCATTCCACCACCCAACACTTTTCTTAATTTTCTAGCTTTTTCAATGAAATCGCTGGTACCAACAAGCAACGAACCGACTGGACAGCACAAACTTTTAGATAGACAAAACATTAAATTGTCAACATGCTTGGTAAATTCTTTAACATCAACTTTTAACGCAACTGCAGCGTTAAAAATCCGTGCACCATCCATGTAAAGTTTCAGACCATGTTTATGGGTAACTTCACTTATTGCTTCTATTTGACTGGGAGTTATGATTGTTCCACCATGCCTATTATGCGTGTTCTCGATGCAGATTAGAGAAGGTTCTGGAAAATGGATGTTTCTTGGTCTTATTGCAGCTTCAACATCTTCAGGATCAAGTACCCCCAATGCACTTTTCACTGGCCACGGAAATAATCCAGCTATCATAGAGATGCCGCCTACCTCATACCAGTAAATATGTGATTCAGCCTCAAGTATCACAAGATTTCCACGATTAGAGTTACTCATCAAAGAAATTAAATTGGCTTGGGTTCCACTTGTAACAAGAAGAGCTGCTTCCTTACCCATCATTTCGGCGGCAAGTTGCTCGAGCCTATTAACTGTTGGATCTTCCCTAAAAACGTCATCACCTAGATCTGCATGTCTAATAGCCTCCAACATTTCTTCAGTAGGCAGGGTGACTGTATCGCTTCTATAATCAATATTTTCAGACGCGAACATGCTGTTTCCCTCTTCAATCGTCTTTTAAGTTGATTTTCTTAATTAACTTTTAATTCCCCAACCAATTTATCTTACTCAGTAATATAGAAACCACACATGTGCGCGCATTTGTGGCAGCTGGATTAGATGATCAGACCATTTTTTCTATAAACTATATGTAAAAATAGGAATAATCATCACTTTTATGCTATTTGAAAACCCAGTTTCTATTTTATTTCCTCAGAAATCCTTCTTGCAAGCGACGGACCCATATCGTTATGAATCCCAGTAGTTTGAAGCCGAATAAAAACAGCCTTTTTCTCATCACTGTGAAAGATTGCTACTTTTGACTCGATGTTAATAATTACGGAAAAGTGTTAAATTGAAATTAGATAAAATATTAAATAAAGGTGATTAGCATATCTTTAAAAACCCTTTTTTTAGCTTTAAGAAAGTCAGAAGATTGGTGGACAGTTTGGTTGGGATTAATTCTTTTTGGGGTCACTTTATTAGGAATAATTACTACCGTGCCTAAGCCAAATCTATGGGTTACAAATCCTTTTAACTCATTTTCTACAGATGGGTTTATTTCCTATCTTTTTTTGACATTTATTCTACTTATCATTCTTTCAATAGCTATCAAATCGATTCAAGGTAAATTGTCGACTTTTATTCCTGCCTTTCTCATATTTTCGGTTTTAGGATTAGTTGCCCAAGTAATATCTAAACAATCATTCATTGGAACTTATGGTTTGGAATACGTTCTTTGGGCATTAATTATTGGATTAATAATCAGCAACACAATCGGTGTACCCGATTTTTTAATACCTGCAATAAAAACAGAATTGTACATAAAAATAGGATTAGTGTTATTAGGCGCTGAAATTTTATTTTCCCAAATATTAAATTTGGGAATACAAGGTCTATTGCTTGCCTGGGGAGTAACACCCATCGTCTTATTTCTTATGTACAAATATGGCACATCTGTTCTTAAAATGGATAAAACACTAACAGTCTTAATGTCAGCTGCAACCTCTGTTTGTGGAGTATCTGCGGCTATAGCGGTTGCAGCAGCAACTAAAGCTAGAAAGGAATTTCTGACATTAACAATTTCAATTTCCTTAATATCCACAGTAATACTGCTGGTTGGTCTACCTACTCTTATTAGACTTACGGGAATGGACTTTATAGTTGGTGGAGCTTGGATCGGGGGGACCGTTGATTCAACCGGTGCGGTTGTAGCTGCAGGAGAATTGCTGGGAGAAGAAGCAATGGAAGTAGCCACAGTAATCAAACTCATTCAAAACGTTATGATTGCACTAATAGCATTTGTTATTGCATTTCTATGGGTCACAAAGATTGATAAAACCTCAAACGATAAACCAGGTCTAATTCAGATCTGGTATAGATTTCCAAAATTTATAATTGGATTCGCCTTTCTTTCAATACTCTCTTCATTTGTAGTCCTACCCATAATGGGCGAAGTGATGTCAACTAACATCCTTAAATTAACAGGAAGCATTCGAACGTTTCTTTTTGCAATTGCCTTTTTGAGTATAGGATTAGAAACAGACTTTAAAACCCTTAAAACCCAGATTTCCGGGGGTAAACCAGTCCAATTATATATTGTAGGCCAATCACTAAATCTAATTCTTACATTAATCTTTGCATGGATATTATTTGGTTCTTGGTAACTTTAGTGATTGATATTGCATTAATACCTAATTATTAGTTAAATCGAGTTTCCAAATGCAAGCTTAATGCTTTGGCTATTCACAATCTTGTCCTGTGAAAAAATTAGAGAAGATTGCCGTCCTCATCATTATCGTCTAAACAATCACATAGAAGATTGTAGATTTCTTTAGAGGATTTACTAATTTCAATTGTTCGATTTTTAATATTTGCCTTCTTTTTCCTAATTATCCTTAATTTGGATTGTGAACGAAAACTTATCCATATTCCAACAATCGATAATATACCAAAAAATGCAAAATTTAATACATCCAAAAAAATTGATTTTTCTACAGTAAAAACTGACAATGTATATGCTATTATTGTAATCACTGTAGGACCAATAACTATAAGTGCCAAACCGTTTCTAAATTCAGCCATTGCAGTCCTTTCTTCTGCAAGATAATTTCTTTCTAAAGCTAATAAGGTACGGATTTTTGCTAGAACTTCTTGTTCATTAATTTCGTTCATTTTCAGCTCCTCCTTTGATTATTTGAGTTTTGGCTTGTAATTCAAATGGAATCTTAAGCTAAGTAGCAAATTGGAAAGTGATATTCAATCAGCTTCAACTATAGTTTAGTGTTTCTAAATTGGTACTATTGTTCTTCTTAATTCTGCAGAAACTAACTTATTTTTTTCTAAATATTCTTCAAGAGCATCTATTGCATTAATCTCCAGGCTTTCCCGATCTTTGCCATATCTCTCTGGAACACCTTGGGTTGTCACAAAACATGTGCTATACATTTTTGACTTATTCACCCTTTTTCCATTTACAAAAAACTCTTGAATTCTCTTTCCCTCAGGATTTTCTACTTTGAAATAAATGTTTAGACCTAAACATCTTTTCACATAACCCCCCATTTGTTTGTATGGGTCACAAGAAAATGTATGTTCCAGATTCTCTTCCATCATATCCCAAAGCTCTGCTCCACTAATATTACAAATTGAAACTTTTGGATTAGTGGGAATGATGTTCCAAAGATCATTCATTACTATGTATCCAGTCAGAACAGGCGCTCCGTAACGCCATCCATTAGAAAATGCAATTTTTTTTCCACTAACTTTAATCAGAGTTTGGAGTAAAAAATTATCCATTGTAGATTCCATTACGTGGTATCGATTAAGGATAGTTTTGGTTTTTCCTACAACAAGATTTAACATATCTCGATGTTTATCTAAAGCTTTGTTGACAAAACAATCAACATTTGGGTCAGGTTTTATTGTTTCATCAACATTGATTAATTTATGCTGAAATTTATGAATCTTACCGTTCCTCACTTCAAGATCCAATCTGCCAACAAAAGAACCATGACAACCCGATTGCATTATTATGCTACCATTTACAACTACTGCTTCATAAAGACGGTTATGAGTATGTCCACTTAACAAAACGTCTATTCCACCAACTTCTTTAGCTAGCTTGAGTTCTTGTGGGTATCCCAAATGAGACAAAACAATAATCAGATCTACTTTTTCACTTTCCCGGAGTTTCTTAATGTATATAGGTAATTCTTCGTTTCCCAAAGTAAAGTAAATACCTTTACTGAAGTGTTTAGGCATTGTTTTATCCACAATTGTAGCCGAAATCCCAATAATTCCTATCCTCAGATCCTCAATATCTATTATGTGAAAAGGGGAAAAAACAAGTTTGTTCGTTTCTTTTTCATAACAATTAATTGCTATCATTGGAAAATTGAGCTTATTGACTATGTTTCTAAAGTTATCTGGACCGTATGCAAATTCCCAATGCGCCGTCATTGCATCTATAGCTAATTCATTCAATATGGGAATTAATGCTTCACCTTTACTATTCACTGCAGGAAATGTACCATGAATTGTATCTCCGTTATCTAACGTAATCACTTTTCCATTTTTTTCGTTTCTTATTTCTTTAAAAAGAGTGGAAATTCTTGCGTATCCTCCGGATTTTTTATGGCTTGCTCTATGTCCAACCCAGTATAGTTCATTGTGCAATTCAAAGTAGCTATGGGTGTCATTTATTTGTAAAATTGTTAAATTCATACTCTTGGACATAAAATTATCCCAAATTAACTATTGAATTCAAAAGATTAAAAGCTAATTGTGCTGCAAGCTTTTTTTACTTTTTTATCACGGAGGTATTTACTATTCTTTGCAACAACTTGATTTTTTCATAATTGCTTTAATCTCTTCAGTTGCAGTTTCTAGTGTAGTAAATCCAATAATCTCTCCAATTTCTTCACTTTTGTGAAATAGTTTAGTTGTTGGTGTTTCTTCTACTCCAAGCCCCTCTGCCAATCTAAGATTCTCAATACTTTCAAACATGTTAATTCTGGTGAATTTTAATCTGTCAGCAAAAATTTCAGAAAGCTCATAATAAACGGGTTTGAATTTTTTACAGTTACCACACGATTTTATCCAGAATTCGACTACTACCGGATTATTGGACTTAATTTCATAATCAAAGTCCCGAGCTTGAATATCTACAACCTTTTTCATCTTGATAAAGCCAATAATTCAGATATTGACTATTTTATTCAAACCTCATGTAAAGTATCTTCCCATTATGTAGGCTCCAAGAAACATACCGGCAATACCGATTAAGGCTGGAAGATTTCCTATTCCGAGACTTGCCATTGCTGATCCAGGACATAAACCTGAGAGTCCCCAACCTACGCCAAAAATTATTGCGCCGATAATTGTTCTTTTGGTTAATGTTCGGGTTCTTTTCTTAAATTCGCCACCTAATATTGGTTTTTTTAAAATTTTGGGTACAAGATTTATTGCTAGTGCTGTTACTAGAGCTGATCCGCCAAGTAGTAACAATAGTCCCAGATCTTTTAATTGCAGAAAGCTTAGAACGATTTCTTGTTTTGACATTCCACCTATTGCTAAGCCAAAACCAAAGAATATTCCGCCTATAAACACAAAAACATGTTTTGATTTCAAGGCAATACCCCCAGACTTTGGATAACAAGGGCAGTTAATATTCCAACTGTTATGAATGTGATTACAGCAACAAGTGAAGTTGTAGATAGTGACGCTAAACCGCTTATACCATGTCCAGACGTGCAACCTTTTGAAAGTCTTGTTCCAAATCCTACAAGAAAACCCCCAATTGCAAGTCTCCACCATTCTACTGATGTTGTGAAGAAACCTTCCGCAGCTAATGTTATTGTGTAAATGAATGCTCCTACAATGACTCCTAGAGCAAAAGTGATGCGCCATCCTCTAGAATCGAGATACTGTTTTTGAAGAAAGTATGGTCTTTTCGAAAAAAAGGATATTGTAGTATCAAAGAAACTGCTTTGTGTTGCGTGAAGTCCTGTTGCAATGTAAATAAGACTTACACCGATTCCTATTATTATTCCACCTATAATGTATGGAAAAAAACCTAATGGAAACATGGAATAATTTATAAATTGACTCTTCAAATAAGCTTTTTCATATAAAAAAACTACTAATAACAAGGGATAATAGCAAATTCCAGTTGGTAATTATCATGATTGTTTTCGATTTCCCCAGTCAATGTAATAATTAATATACTAATTTAGTAAATTTATTAACAGGTATTATTTATGTTGATTAAAAAAGTTAAGTCTGAAGGATTATCTCACAATTCATATTTCATAGGCTCGGGAAATGAAGCAATGGTTATTGATCCCCGACGAGACTGCCAAATTTTTATTGATATGGCTCAGCAAGAAGAGATGACAATCAAAGGAATTTTTGAAACACACCGCAATGAAGATTACGTAATTGGTTCAATTGAACTGGCGCAACACACAGGGGCGGAGATCTTTCATGGATCCAAACTAGACTTCAAATATGGCCAATCGTTACAGGATGGACAAGAATTTTTCTTTGGAAAAATCAAACTAATTGCATTAGAGACACCTGGTCACACAGATGAAAGCATGTCTTATGCTTTAGCTGATCTAGACCTAAGCGAAAGACCAATAATGGTTTTTACTGGAGATACATTATTTGTTGGAGACGTTGGACGTACAGACCTATATGGACCAAGTGAAGCACCAAGATTAGCTGAAGCACTTCATAATAGCATTTTCAACAAACTTTTACCTTTAGGAGATGAAATGCTTATTTTTCCTGCCCATGGTGCCGGATCAGTTTGTGGAGGCGATATTAGTCAACGAGAGGAAAGCACGTTAGGTATAGAAAGGGTCTTTAATCCACTTTTACAGAAAACAAGAGAAGAATTCATAGAACATAAAATTACTGAACGGCATAATCAGCCCCCTTACTTTTTGAAAATGGAAAAATACAATCTGGAAGGACCACCAGTATTGACGAAATTACCAAATCCTTCACCTCTTATGCCAATAGCATTCTTAAACCAGATGAAATTAGGCGCTATTGTAGTTGACACTCGTCAACCTCCATCATTTGGGGGTGCTCACTTGAAAGACTCGTATAATATCTGGTTGGAAAGAATTCCCTCATATGCAGGTTGGACTTTGCCTTACGATAAATCAATCCTGTTAATTTTGGAGGACAAAAATTACATAAACAAAGCTACTCGATATCTTTACAGACTAGGCTATGATAACATAACAGGGTATCTTGTGGGAGGGATAGAAGGCTGGTATAAACAGTCCCTACCTGTGGATCATTTTGGTTTAATTTCTGTGCAAGAATTAAAGAAGTGGTTAAACGAAAAAGATGACTTGTTCATACTCGACGTTAGAGAAGATGAAAAATGGGAGCAGGGTCACATTCCTGGATCAGTTAATATCTTTTCAGGATATCTACAAAATCGGGTTTCAGAATTACCAAAAGATCGTTCTATCATAGTTGTGTGCAATGTGGGAAATCGTGCTAGCTTGGCAGCGAGTATTCTACTTCGAGCAGGTTTTCAAGACATCAATAATATGCTTGGGGGTATGATTGCTTGGAAGAACGCTGGTTATGAAATTACTACATTATGATTATACACACAAATTTTTTATAAAAAAAGCAGTAGCTAGATTTGTAACCAATAATTCCCTCAAAGTTCAAACACAATTGAAATTATTTACGTTAGACCAAACATGAATGATTACTTAGGAAAAAGAATAGCAACAGCCCTCAATATCGCATTAAATCAAGTCAATTTGCATGAATATGATTACATCTTAAGAGTTGATGCGGACACAATACTTCCGCCTCGGTTTATAGAAAAAAACCAAAAAGCAAACACGGACTATTTAGGTG
This sequence comes from Candidatus Bathyarchaeota archaeon, assembly GCA_963697165.1. Lineage (GTDB taxonomy): Archaea > Thermoproteota > Bathyarchaeia > Bathyarchaeales > Bathyarchaeaceae > Bathyarchaeum. The sequence goes on along the minus strand of CAVOMX010000017.1, from coordinate 35,683 downwards.
GATCAGGATATGCGATGCTTCTTAAGGTTTCTCCATTTCTAAAGGTGTTTAACGGTAAATTCGCTGAAGTCGGTTCTGAAGATAGCTACGTTTGGTTAAAATTCCTACACCAAGACTGTTCTGTGAAAGGATGGGTTTGTCCACCAAAATTAATAAGGAAAAGCGGTCAACATAATTCTTATAGATATTATTACAATCGTGGAAAAGAAATATACAAACTTGGTTATGAACCCATTCACGTTTTTGAAAGAGTGATTCACGATTTTAGAAACATATTCTCTATTCTGGGTTACTTTTTAGCTATCTTTAGTAGAGTTAAACGCTATGACATTGGGTATTGGGTTTTTAGAGCACAAATAATGAGATTATTCTATGGGAAACAAACATGATACATCAACTAATTATTTTGGATGCCCGTTCTGGAGATAATATTCCACAATATAGACATTAAGCTAATTTAGAAATATAATGTGCATCAAAAAAATAGGAAGAAACAAACTAACAAATCTGCAGAGAAACAAGAATCCAATTCGTGACAAAGATAGCATCAACTAAAGAACAGAGTTAGAGGTTAAATTTTAACCAAAAACCCAACCCAGCCCAAACCGTTGTTCGCACAAGTGTTATTAGAATATCAGAGCAATCTTTTTGAAGTGATTTTTATGACAGGTGAAAAGCGTTCTAACACAGCGAAACATTCTAGTGAAAATGAAAATGGTAATTCCCAAAGTGTGCCAACTAGGGAAACAAAAATCATGAACACTGTCGTAAATACAAGCGTGATAATTATGAGCGCAATGATGGATGCTTTTGGAGAAATAATGGTACAATCAACAAGCACAATGGCTACAGGAATAGCAAATGCACTAGTAGGAGAAGAATCCGGAGAAGAAATAAAAAAGGAATTTGAGCAGCAAATACCAAAAGTCAACGAAACAATGAAGACCATGGTTTGTGATATTCGAAACGATATTTATGGTCAATTTAAGAAAAAAGAAAAAGAGATTTTGCCGTTCTTTTCTGACACAGAATTTGATGTCGGTCCTAAAATAGTTGAAAAATATAATTTTAACTTGCCAAAACTAACTGACGAACTAGATGACAAGACACTGGCACAATATACATTGTTGCTTGTAAGTGAGGAGCCTTTGTTTACGGAAATGTTCAACGAGTTAACCCGTTGGATGAACCGAATGCCAAAATTTCCAGAAAAAAAAGAAGAACAATAGAATCGCCAATTCAGGATGGTTTATTTGCTTCCGATTAATCACAGAATTATGGCAGAAAAAATTGCAGCCGAACTAGACCTATCCCCAGCAGACACCCAGTCACTGGTTTCCGGCTCTTTGGGTCCAGATTCTCATGCGGATTTTCCTCACGCAACTGGGAAAGATGGAAAAATCCTGTATAACCTTGACAACGCGAGAGCTCTGTTTCTTGAAAATGATGATTATTGCTACGGTGAACTTGGAAATGCTCTTCATTACATACAAGATAAATGGAGCAATAACAACGAAGCCGAAAAAACAGTTGCCCTCGTAAGCGACGAAGCTCTCTTGAAACACATAAACCAATCAGAAACAATGAATGATACCCAAAAAAATTACTTAGAAACAGTTAACATGCTTCTCAAAATCAAAAAAAGTGGTATCGAATCTTGGTTTAATCATTCGTGGGGGTTTTTCCACAGAGACTTTTCCAGTTGTATCTACCTCTTTGCTGACATTCTAGAACTGATGTTGCCAAGTATGAAACCAGAAATATCTACTGATGACACGGAAAGCGTTAAGGCACATATCCAATCGGAAGCCTTCAAAACATCCATCAAAGATGGACTGATTTTTTCGGTAAAAAACAATTTTTTAAAACCAAAACTATCGGGTTACCCCGCCGCAGTATACTTGTTAGCGCTTACAAAGCCTCCAGCCAAATGTAGCGATGCATTGGTGAATCTGAATATTGCTTTCAGACTCAGCTTGGAACTAGCCCGACTTACCTTATTGAAGCCTGAACGATTCCAATTTGTTGACAATTGGACACAGAGAGGGAAATTAGTAGGCAAAAAAATAGGTATCATTAATCTTCTGCCTCAATACCATGTTCTGATACCTCAACCTGCGAAAGAAGTCTACAAAACCCGGAAAGCGCATTTTGATGAAGAACGCAAACGATTTCTTTCCAACTGGGCTCAAGTTAAGCATCAATCCCCAACCTTGGCACACCATTCTGAAATATGGAAACTTCTTCTAACAATAATTGTTGATTTGCTAAACCAAGATAACGATTGGACAGAGCAACTTGGATGATATGTCTGGTTTTTAGGTAGACTATGCGGTTGTTGCTAATTCTCGTTTGTATGACCAGATAATGCTTATAATTGCGTTCTTGACTTTATGACATGCTTCATGAAAGTGGTTTGTGTTAGTTTCGTCTAAGAAGACACGCTTTTGAACTTCCCAAGAATCCGGATCCTGCTCAGAACCCCATACTGTAAAATCAACATCCATTGTTAGTAATCTCATTTTGTTATCCCAAATTAATTCATCAAACTGTTCACGTTTTAATTCCTTCAGTTTTTTGCGGTCACTTTCAGGGATGCTAACTAGACCTACAACCAGAACGTATGCGGTATCTGCTTTTGGGTGAATTATTTGCAGTTGTGGCAGGTTCCTATTCTCGTACATAGTTATCGCAAAATCATGTTTCTCGTTAGAAATTGATTCAACGTCTAATCCCGAATTAACCACCCACTTCATGATTTGGGAAAGAATCTGTTCTCTAACTAAAGTTGCCATATCAATTGTATTGTATTTTAGTCCTTTAAGAAACTAATGTTGTACCATGACATAAACTGCTGTAGCCCATATTGTTGCTTAAGGATGGGCTTAAAATTTAAGCCTAAACCCAAACATTTTTGCTTTTATGGTTTTCAATCATAAATTGATATATAGAAAATCAGTCTAGTTTTTCTAGAGAATTATACCAATTAAGCTTTTATTTATACACACACCTATAACTTGTAAGGGGAGACTCCTTGAAGAAATCTGCTTTCTTTTTAATTGCTTTTCTGTTAGTTACAACAGTACCTTTAGGAATATCAAACTTTGTGTTTGCTCAGAGTCCTGAGTATAGTTTGTCGGTGAATATTGTTGGAAGCGGATCTGTTGCCGTCAATGGCAGTTCACCTTATGCTGCTGGATCAGTTGTACAGTTAACGGCTACTCCAGCTGCTGGTTGGACGTTCAGTGGTTGGAGCGGTGATCTCAGTGGCTCTGCTAATCCTGAGTTCCTCCTTATGGATAGCAACAAGACTGTAACCGCCACCTTCACAGAGATTCCAGAGTATTGTTTGACGGTGAATATTGTTGGAAGCGGATCTGTTGCCGTCAATGGCAGTTCACCTTATGCTGCTGGATCAATTGTACAGTTAACGGCTACTCCAGCTGCTGGTTGGACGTTCAGTGGTTGGAGCGGTGATCTCAGTGGCTCTGCTAATCCTGAGTTCCTCCTTATGGATAGCAACAAGACTGTAACCGCCACATTCACCGAAGATCCAGAATGGGTGCATGATGTTGAAGCAGTTTCCCAAACTGTTTGTGATAATGAGGCGCTGCCAGGGGACTTGGTTGATATTGATGTCACTGTTCGAAATAATGGCAATTACACCGAGTCTTTTGACCTTAGCTGCTACTACGACAGCATAGAAATTGGCACCATAAATGTAGAATCCTTGGCTCCAGGAGAATCTAGAATCGTAACCTTTACCTGGAACACCACAGGAATTGCATTGAACGTATACAACATAAAGGCTTGGGCAGACTCGTCAGCTGAAATAGTTGAAATCGACGAAGCAAATAACGAGTGTACAATGCCATGTCCCATTTTCGTTGTTCCAGAGCTTCCACTAGGCACAATAATGGCTACCCTTAGCATGTTTGTTACCCTAATAGGATATGTAGGATTCAAACGTTATCGAACAAAAAAGACATAACAAAAAAATTCATACCAAAACCTTTCTCTCTTTTTTCCACATCACATATTCTACCTCTTTTCTTTGTTTATGCATTTTGTGTGGGGGTTAAATTTTAAGCAAAAAAAATCACGCCTGTTTTATCATCCAAGAAATGGGTTGAATGCCCTTGTCACATTATTTGATTTGACGAGACAAGGGCATTTGCACCAGAAAAATGAAAATGGATAGGAATCAGGCATGATTCAGTAAGAATTTGGTCTGTAAAAACAGTATCAAATCAATATAATAAGAATACAATAAGGAATTAGGGAATTCGTATACCCTTTCGACTAAAAGGATATACCAATAAAATTCGTATATCCATCACACAAAAAGGATATACTCATAGATTCAAGCAGTTGAGAGATTCTTTCTGTAAATTATTACACAGGCAAAGTTGGTACACAAGTCTTAAAGGCAGAAACAAAAGAAATGAACTACTGCTCATATTCAATTAAAAGGGGGTGATTGAATTTAGTAGAGTTTTGAATGTTGCATCTGTTTTGCTGGTCATTGTTGCTATTGGTGGTATCGTATACGCTTTACAGAGTTTATTCCTAGCTCCATCAGACTCAGAATTCCAAGAGTTGTTTGGATTAACAATTTCAGAAGTTCGTGCTTTCAACTCTAATTTGATGGATAAAATTACGCTTGTATATCATTTTGATGCGGTGAATATGTTGGGTCTTAGTTTAAGTTTAATCTTTATGTCATTGTTACCTTTTAGACGGGGAAAAAAATGGGCTTGGTATGCGGTATTAGTCATTTTCGGTGTTGCTCTTTTGGGACAATTGATTCTTGTCTATACTAATGCTAATGTTTTAACTGCATTCTACCTTCCCAGTTCCATAATATTAGTAATACTCTGGATAGTTGGGTTACTCCTTCCAGTCAAAGAATTCTTCAGCTAAAAATACCGAATATTTGCTGTTTCCTTGTAACCTACTGCAAAGAATGTTGGTACTTCAGTCGTACCGACTCACGATATTAGAGCTCATAGGAAACTTTGCAAAAAAAGAGTGCAGTGTTAGGGTTCAGTTGATGGTGAAGTGGTTAATTCCTTGTTATGAAAGTTTATGCTTAGGGGACGGAGACTCAAACGCCTTCCGCAGTTTGGACATTTTCCGTCAGTCTTATTCCTAAGCTTGTAAAGAGGAATCAATGTCCCTTCCTTCAAACAGTAAAGCATCGCATCCATGACAGACAACACTGAAACCCAACACTTAACACCAAACTACAATCACAAAATCTGAATATACTAGTTGAGTTCATTGGGATTCAGGAAAAGTGGAGAGTTAACTGAAACTAAAACACCTCTCCATAACTCCAAACACACAAGTAAAAAGGAAAGGACGTATTCTCCTGTAACATAAGTTGTTATTTATATTGAGTTTTCTAGAACTATCATCTAGTTAACTTTAAATGTCACATAAGATGAGTTTATTTTCTAAATTAGCACACTGGGGGAGAGGACAGAAACTCCAATTTTGTCAATCTTTCTCAGGAACAGAACATAGGGGCGGTGAAAAAATGAAAAAGAAAATTATGCTTATCAGCATTATGTTGTTGGCGTTGCTAATTGTCTCTGCTATTCCAGCATATGCAAAACCAACAAACGGACCAAACAAAGTGGCAGTTACAGTAGACATGACTCGTGATAGGGCAGACCCTGCAGATGGTGGGGATGGGGGCGGCAACGGAATTCTACTCGAAGGACCTGTAGTTACTGGTCAGATAATCCATGTTGTTTTGGAACAACATTTTTTCATTACCATTACATTTGACGATGATTCAACTCTTGAAGGATATGCCGTTGTTTACAGGAAGGTCGTGAATATAAAGGTGGGAGCTAGAGTGGTTCTTACAGACAACTATGTGTTTACGTTTGATTTGGATGACGATGAAGTTGCAGATGCAGGCTTTGAAGGCAACGGCTTGGTTATGTTGAATAACGTGGACCAACTGTCAAAAGCATACGGAATTTTCCATGGCACTGGAGACTTTGAGGGACAAACACTTAACATTGGACACGGTTGGATTAATTACATTTCCGAAGTAAATTCATGGTATGGATACTGGCTAAAGTGTCCAGAAGCGATATACACACCACCTGCACCATGATGGTTTTTCAAAAACCATAATTTCCCCTTTTTCTTTTTTTCTAGAAAACAGTAACATCAGATTATATATCAATCAAACGACAAAAGAAGTTTCAAGTTAAAATTTAACCTGCAAACCCAAGCGTTAAATGTCTTAAATGTAAATAGAAGTTAAAACATACCAATATGTGGGATTTTTTTGACTTCAGATATTAAGAATCTACTCAAAGGATTGAATCGAGAAGAACTTTTGCAAATAGCGGTTCTGAAGAAGATTAATATTCCCAACAACTGGTCTAAGGAACTCATAGTGGAGCTCCTTTCTCTAAATATTACAGTTGATGACATTCAGTTAAATAAAATAAAACCAGTCAAGTCCAAGAAAATATCTAAAGGTGCTCCGATAATAGTCATAAAGGATCTTGTTAAGAAATTTGAGAATGTTACTGCAGTTGATAATTTAAACCTTGTAATTGGTGAGGGTGAACTTTTCAGTCTTCTAGGACCCAATGGTGCAGGCAAAACTACAACAGTGAATATTCTTAACGGGATAATTAAACCTACAAGTGGAAATGCTCTTATTGCTGGTTTTGATGTGACAAAGAATCCAGATGAAGTGAAAAAAATAATTGGTGTATGTCCCCAAGAAGCCGCAGTATTTTCATTCCTTAATGCACGAGAAAACATTGAACTTTTTGGGAATCTTCATTCATTATCCAAGAAGGAAATAGAAGAACGTACAGATAGATTTCTAAAATTATTAGGATTAACTGACGCCAGTAAAAGAAAAGCTGGAGGCTATAGTGGAGGAATGCTAAGAAAACTAAATTTGATGATGGCATTAATTAACGATCCTAAGATTGCTTTTCTTGATGAACCCACAGTTGGAATGGATGCAAGAGCTCGTCGTAATACATGGGAATTTATTGGCTCTCTAAAGGGCGAAAACAAGACGATTATCTTAACCACTCATTATATCGAAGAAGCAGAAGCATTGAGTGATCGAGTTGGAATCATGGATTATGGAAAACTGGTTGAAGTAGGAACTCCTAGGGAACTTATGGAAAGATATAAAGCAAAAAATTTGGAGCAGGTCTTTTTGAATATTACGGGGCGAAGAATCTTGGAGGGAATATGAATGAAATTGCAGGCTTTAGCTGCTCTTGTCAATGTGGAATTAAAGAAGTTAGTTCGTCATCCAGTCAATCTATTTATGAATCTTCTATTTCCAGCTCTTTTAACGGTCGTGTTTATGTTTACTTTTTCGGACCCAGAATTGGGAATGACTATAAATTCTGTGGTTCCCGGTTTGGTTGTTTACGCAGTAATTTTTTTGATTATGACTGTTGCTCAATCCTTTTCTTCGGAAAAGAAATTATTGAGAAGGCTTAATACTACGCCAATGACTTCAACAGAATTTATTGGAAGTCAGATTATATCTAACATGATCATAGCAATAGTGCAAGTGATTGTAGTACTTGTTTTGGCTTATTTATTGGGATTCAGGCCAGAAAGTAGTTTTGAAGGAATATTTTTGGCGTTACCTGTAACTGGGATATTTGCTTTGAGTTCAGTTGGTCTGGGGCTTATCACTGCAACATTATCAAAAAATCCTGAAATGGGTGTAGGACTTTCATTCTTGTTTATTCTTCCTCAGATGTTTTTTGGTACTTTTATGCCACTTAGCAGTTCAACTCAGGAGATCGCCAAGTTTGTACCAAGTCATTATTTGTTCGATGCATTAAAGTTGATTTTTGAAGGGAATTGGATGAATACAAACTTTTTCTTTGATTTGGTAATTATTTCCACAGTAAGCGTCATGATTGTTATTATGGGAATAATATCGTTTGAAAAGTATGGGAACACATAAAAAATAACGAGCAATAATTGACCCGAATATCAATATTTTTTGAAATAACTACACAACTGAGAATACTGATCTAAAGTATCTTTGAAATCGCTATCTGTGATATGGATGACCAGGTCACCAAAAGTCCTCTAGATTAGTCTGGACCTGGTCACCGCTGAAGACATCTCCAGAAAATAATCCACCAAACCCTCTTTTTTGAAAGCCTTAAATTTTAAGCCCAAACCCAAACAATTTGGAATTCGATCCCAAAGGGGTCATGAAAAATATTATAACTGAAAAGATGTAGAAAAAATAATCGATCCAACGAAAGAGGGAGAGGACGAAGAAAAAACGGACGACTATCTTTCGCAATTGGTGAAATTTGTTCCTTCTGAAGTAGTAACGTTTTATAATGCAATATTTATTTCATCACAATCGGTTATGGGGGAAATTCCATACCAAAACATCAATTGGGTTATGTTTGCAATGGGATTAGTAGCTACCTTGGTATTCAGTCTGGCTACCAATAAAAGAGAATTAAAAGCGAGTGAAGTCAACACCGACGGACAAATAATGAAAGCCATACTATCAACAATAGCATTTGGTATTTGGGCGTTTATTCTAGGGGCTCCATTTAAGGACGCGTTATCCTAGATTGATCCATTCTATGGAACACTATTAATGACTGTTTACACCTTGATTACTCCAAAGATTTACGCACTACTTCCCTAAAAGCCGCATTATATGTGGATCTTTGCATTTTTTTGGATTTTTTTCAGTTGCGTGCGCATTGCTTCCTCATTGATTTATGTCTAAATTGTCAGTATTCCTTTTTCGACAACTTCATCTTCTTCAAACTGGGGAAAATTTTCATACACCTTTGATTTTTAAGATAAAAATTTCGCATAAGCCATTTTTCGTCTTTTTATTATTTCTTCTATCTTATTCAAACTTCAAATCACCTTTCGTATACCAAAATCAGGTTTCAAATTCATGAATTATTTATTTCCATCTTTTAGTACATAAATTATCCAAGGAGCAATCATTTTTTCGTTAACCCAATTGTATATCTCAGTTTCTTTTGCTAATGGTTTATGAGTTGCAATCAATTCAAGTTTAGATTCCTCAAATACGTCTTTATAGTCTTCGTCTAACCAAAGGACATCTTCAACGGGTCTTTTATCATCAATTTCAGTAATTATTATTCGGACAACATCTCCACTTTTTGCATGTTTGTTTTCTGGAAAGTCTTTGGTTGAAAACGATGCCCATTCATGAGTATAAATCTCAGGAGATGAAACCAAATTTATAAATATGCCTCCTTTTTTTAAAATACGTGTAATTTCCTGTAAAGTATTGACCTTTTTTTCTTTTGTAGGAATGTTATCAAATGTGAAAACAGATAAGACCAGATTATATGTATTATTTTTAAACTGACTAAGATCTTCTTCAACAAGGCGATAATTCCCATTTGGGTCAATTTCTTTTGCTTGATTGATCATTTTCTCTGCAATATCAACACCGATAGCTTCAAAACCTAGTTTTTGGAGAAATCGTGTGGAACGACCTGTTCCACAACCAAAATCTAATGCTTTAAATCCACTTACATATTTACTTAAGATTTCTGGCAAATCTCTATATGCCAAATAATATGTTCCAGGAAACTCAAGTTTAGCATAAGCTTTTGCACGAAAAAAATCCTGATAAGAATTAATGAAACTCATTTCTCAATATCCCTTTCAAAATATGACTCGTTCTAAGCTATAAAATATAGCTTCAATCCTCAATTATTTTTGTTTGGATTCTCAGCAAAGCCATTAGGTGTGATAAAACTTATTATGAGTGTATTCGAAAAATAAATTTCATGATAGAAACAAGAAAAAGGTCATTAGTAAAATCAATCCTTTGGAGAATTATCTGTATAACAGTTAGCATTATTACGGCATACTTTTTGACAGGAAACATTGATGTTTCCGTAGCAATTGGAACGATATACAATGCTATTACAATGATACTATATTACTTCCATGAAAGATTCTGGAATATGCTTGAATGGGGAAAACAAAAAAATAATCATTTCTTCTGACGTTATTTCATTTTACCTCTTGGAATTCTAATAGCAAAGCGACATTGAGAGTCTCCTTTGAGTGCACTCTCTAGCAACTCTACTTCAACTGATTCTTCGAATATTACGTCGAATCCTATTTTTTCATATCCGGCACTACAGTAGCAGAACATATGTGATATCTCGATTTTTCCATTACATAAGGCTGATCTTACGAGAGGGCAATGACAGGCGTAGTACCTCTTCAAGGCGGAATCCTTCTCCTCCAGGTATTGCTTCGGAGCATAAGGTATTTTGGTCAGGTAGATCCTATTACCGCGTCTGACACCTGTACAAATCTCTTGATTACCCCGTACGAACTCTAGAACTTCAGGGGATATCTCTTGCTCGTACCATATTCTCCCCTCGTTCATGAACTTCTTAAGCTCATCTACAAACATCTTATGTTCGTTTTTCAAGTATCCGTCGATACTATCGGATTTCTCAAATCGGTCTTTCTTCTCCTTGAAGCTCTCAGTTGGCACTCTATGGTAGTTCCACGTGAGGATCTTCCTGCAGGTTTCGTTGGGAAGTTCAGCCTTCAGCCTATCCATAATAATCTTGGTGATTTGTGGGTAGTTCTCAGGAGGCGCCCCTAGCGGAGGCAACTCGAACCCTTGAAAGACTTTATGTTGAACTACCTCTCCAGAAATAAGTGCTACCCTTTCGCCTATGTCAGGCAACACATTTCTAGCACCTAAAATTGATACTAGATAAACGTAGTAGTCATCTTTCTTAGTAATGTTGCAGTAGCGAGCAATCGCGATGAGTCTGTTCATCGAGTTCTTGTCTTCTTCAATCATCAGTGAGATATACTCTACAAGCGTATCTAATCCTGCAGTCTCGAACGACATTTTCTTCTTTTCAAGATAGTCCTCGAACTCTTTGATTGAGTTCACAGACAAATTAGCTTCCTCTGGGGTCAACTTACGTTCTTGGAGATAATTTCGGAATTGAATTTCCTTCATATTCTCACACTCTAAAGGAATACGCTAAGAAAAGGTATTCGAAACCTCGTTTATATGCAACCTTAGATTAATTATTTTGGTTTATACACACCTCAAATTAGGCTTCTTTATTATCGGTTACATGTTGTTTCATTTCACAGGAAATAGAATCTGAGTCCGGCCTATAGCTGCAAAGACAATTGATCTATAGGACAAAAAAGTTAGCTAAGAAAGATTTATTAAAGAAAAAACGCAACTTCCGTAAAACTATATTATTATCACGAAAATAAGCAAACTTGTTCTTTTCTTTTTGAGATAGATCATTTTTAATCTCTTTTATTCAAACCAAATAAACGGGTTGTTTTATACAAGTTCTCCCTTGGCTATCATCTCTACTTTGCCACCTACATACACAGCAAGCTCTTGTTTTTTCTCCTCCGCTTTTAGAAAAAGTAATGATGGTCTACCTATTTCATAGCCCTGTTCTACTTGAAGATTTATTCGATGGGTTCCAAAGTAGCGATGTTTAACGAGGTAGGCTGCCAGACACCCATTTGCACTTCCCGTAGCAGGGTCTTCTGGGATACCGTAATGATCTGCAAAAAACCTCACATTTAAGTCATGTGCGAGATTGTAAGTTTCTGGACAAAAAATTAGCATTGTTTTAGCTTCAATGTCCTTGATAAACTCGAAATACCGGTCCCTATTTATTCTGGCTTTTTTCACTGCATCCAATGTTTTTAGTGGAACTATTACAGCAGGGAGACCGGTTGAAACCTCTTGAATTGGGAAGACTGCATTTATATCGCTTATATCAAGACTTAAAATCTTAGAGATCAACTCGGCATCAAACTTTTCTCCAAATAACGGGTGAAGCTGCTTCATCCATAAATTACATGATTTCTCTCCGTCATAACTGAAGGAAACGGGAATTTTACCGGCTTTCAGATTCAAAACTATCTCGTTTATAGGTTCTTTTATGATTTCGTGCTGTATCACAAAAGCTGTCCCTAATGTTGGATGACCTGCAAAAGGCACCTCTATTTCTGGCGTAAAAATGCGTACATCGTATCCCTCGTCTTGTTTTTCATCTGATAATATGAATGTTGTTTCTGAGTAATTCATTTCTTTGGCTATTCGCTGCATTTGATCATCTGATAATTTTTTTACAAATCTAAAAACCGCAAGCTGGTTTCCTGTAAATTTTTCTTCGGCAAACACATCTACAATATTAAAAGTTGGTTTTTCCATTTCAAGTCTCAACCTGACCTAATCTTTTTTATCCGCAATATAGCGGTTCCCGTGATATCTAAGTGGAGTCCCAGGAAAAAAATTTTGTGAAAATGAATTCATTCATCAAATCAAAAAGGAAAATCATCCATACGAAACTAGCATGATTGCTATAATAATAAAAACGGCTCCGATACCAGAGATTGCTGTCAAGGATTCTCCAAGAACTATTGTTGAAATTGTTACGGCAACTAGTATTTCATTCAAGAGAATTACTGCCGAAGTTACAGGTGAAATATTTTTCAATCCTTTAGACCAAAGATAATAAGGTATGATCCAGCAAAAGATTGCAGTATAGATGATTGCAATCCAAGCCTCCCAGGGTAACGTTAGGAAATTCTTTGCAGAAAAAGGCACCACTGGAATTAAAGGTAGCATAGTGAAGAGCAAGAGCCAAGTCAAGGACTGAATCATGTTTTTGCTTTCGTTAACCAACGGCTTATTGTATATAATAAATAGCGCCCAGATCATTCCAGCTGCAATCATGAGTAAATCCCCCATAATCTCTCCCATGCCAAATGACTGGAAATCTAAGTTCGTTGTTACAAGTACAATTCCTAGAAGACTTAGAATCACGCCTGCCAATTTTTTTCTGCCTATTTGTTCCTTTAATATTATTGGACTTAGCAAGGCAACCCAGACTACCGTGAGGTTTACCAATAACGATGATTTTGAGGCGAAGGTGTAAAACATGCCAATATATTGCAAAAGATATGCTACCCCGTTCGTTAAACCCAAGAATAGGATTAATCGTTTCTTGTTGAAGTTAAAGCTGAAATTTTTTGTAAATATAATCATGGCTAACATCATCAGCGAGGCAATAAAGAATCTCAAGAATACAAAAGTATAAGGATCCATATACTGTAAGCCAATCTTTATTGCTGGAAAAGAGGTGCCCCACAGAGAGCTGGCTATAATCGTGAACAGCACTGCTTCTTTTTTATCACCTGCTGCGAGGTTTGGTTTTCGCAAGAACTATTCCTTAATTTTCGAGAGTGGGATCTGATGTTATAAGGTTTTTCTGAAAAACAAGAATCTTTGATTATTTGTCTAGTTACAAACTGGGTTAAACGAAGATGAAATTATTTGGGCGGAATCTGTTCTTCAGGAATTTTCAATCTTCTAAAGAAAAACCAGAATAACATTATCGAAATAATGTAGAATAAACCTGCAATAAAGAAGGGCTCAAACAATAATCCAATACCCATAAGCCATGCTCCAATCCATGTGCTCAAAGCATTAGGAAGTCTCCATAAAGCGCCACTTATCCCAGAAGCAGTTCCACGCTCATCTTCCGGAACTAAACCCATAATCATTGACTGAGACAACGGGCTTCCCATGTTCATGAGCAACGCACGCATACTATATACAAATCCGGCAACTGCAAAGTTAGGAGAAAAGGGTGTAGCGAACATGAAAACGGTTGAAGCTATCTGTGTAATGACTATCGCTTTAATTAGACCGAGTCTTTTTGTCAACAAAGGCGAATAAAGTGTTGCCAATCCAATCAGTATACTTGATATTGCCAAGATGGGTGCACTTATTGCGTCTGAAATTCCATACTGCAAATTAAACCAGAGAGTCATAAGAGGAACCACTAATCCTGCTCCAAAAGCTATTATGGCGCCAGTCAAAACGTACTTAAACAAAAGTTTTTTTGATTTTCCAGGCATCAAATCTGATATACCTTTTTTGATTTTTTTGAGGTTCGTGGATTCTTTTACTTTGATCATGATAAGAGTTGAAAATAGACTTAAAATACCAATTATTATGTAAACAAGGATGTGACTTTCTCTGTTCGTGAATCCAAATAATTCAAAAACTAAAACGGCGGATACTGCAAAACTTCCTAGACCGAATGCAATACTTTGTGCAAAACCATATAATGAAAAAACACTGGTTCTTTGTTCATCCTTCACTTTTTCTGCAAGCAAAGCGTTGCTGGATGCTAAGATGGCACCTTCAGATATTCCTTCCACAATTGCAGCGGCAATTAATAGCAATGGGTCAGTTGTTAATGCAAAAGCAATTAATATTACACTAGCAAGCACATTACCGCCAATAAGCAGTCTCTTTCGCCCATAAACATCTGCAATAATTCCGAGAAGAATACTGGCAACAAACGTAGAGACACCCATTGAAGTTATGACTATTCCCATGAAATTAGTCGAGACTCCTTGCACAGCAGTCAGGAAAAAGGATAGATCAGTAAATAACATGCCGTACGCAACAGATGGCATTATGGAGGCATAGATTAGATATTTTGCCTCTTTCGGTATTCCGGTGTAGCAGCCGTAGACTTTTTTAATTGACATAGATAGCAGAATTGTTTGATTAATCTGCATAACTACTTTTTCATTAATTTAATGAATTCACCCAGAACAGGAAAAACTTTTTCAGCCAATCCCCTGCTCTCATATTTGATTTGACCAATCTTAAATAGAATTGTGAAGACAGAATATTCTATGATTGTTTGGAAAACTGCGTTGGAGTCTCTTGTTAGGTCTTCAATTTATTCGTTAATCATCATAACAATAGATGCTATTTTAATTGTCTTCCTCATTGGGGGAACAAATCAGATTACATACACTCTTTCATTTGTTATGTTGATTGAAGGGGGAATTGGCCTCATTGTAGGTGGTGCAGTAACCCTATATTCCCCCCCGGTTGCCAAGATAGACGAAGTCTTATTCCATTCTAAACCTTGGAATGCCAAACGCCAAAAGGAAATTGAGAAACAGATGGAAGTGTTTATTGTAACTGGGATTGTCTTGATAATTGAAGCTCTTCTTTTATCGGCTATTTGAATATCTCATAACACATATTAAATAAAATGTAGTTTATTTATCAACCAATTTGGATCTAATAATTTATAGAATTTTAAGAATTGTTAAGGCTATCTTTTTTATCTAATTTATTGCTCATCTTATATTCGGAGAAAACTTAATGATGTTATTCCGGAAACACAAGTTTAGGATTCATCATCATGACAAGAATTAATTTTTTTGAATCCCGTTTGGCAACCAAGACAAATAAACTACATTTCATGCTGCCGATTTTATTTACAATAACAATTTCAATAATTCTTTCATATTTTGTGTTAGTCTTACAATTTGAGGGAGGCAATTCAACATCATTGTTTCTTGGAGTAGACGAATTTTTTGCGACACTAAATATTTTTGTTATTATTTTGATCTCAATAACGAGTTTATTTCTATTTTTTCGTTTATTCAGAAAGAGGCAAGAATTTGCAATAAAAATCTTGGTTGCAACATTTATATTGAGTGGAATTCTTTCGACATTACTCTTTGCAAAACTGATTTTTAATTCTCTATCTCTGGAATCCCCTATAATTCTGATAATTGTGGGATTCGTGACATATATTGGTGCATATTTTGCATATCTGGTTCTAGTTGAAGCACTGTCTGAAAGGATGAAAAATCTACTATTTGTGATTTGTAGCGGCGCTCTCGGTTCTTTCGTAGGCATTTTGGTCCCAACCATTCCAATTATTGGAATTTCTTTGTTTTTTTCGTTTGCAGATCTCATTTTGATTAAGAAAAAAAGTGTGGAAAAAATCTTGGGAGTAGCCGCATATGACAAGTTGATTGTCGAAATAGCTTTCTCAGACAAGAATTGGGGTATAGGAATAGGCGATTTGACGTGCTATTCAATAATTGTGTCAAACACTTCAGCAAATTTTGGGATTCTAACAGGTGTTTTTTCATTACTTATGATTTTAATTGGTACTTTGTTATCATATGTAATGACTTTACGGCGAGGCATATTTCCTGGGCTTCCTATTACGGTGGTACTTGGTTTGATTCCTTTGATAACTTTGTCACTTTTGTAGTAAACATTTGTCAGTTTTTAAGCGCATGTATTTTTTGATAGCTTAATTTCAGAAAGGCCTTATCTGTGAAAATAGACAAGAATTACAAATCAAAATTTTCTTTTTTCTATAAAGAATTATTTAGTAATTATCTTTGAACATAAAAAAAGAAAAGGGAAATGGAGCATTTTAGCTTTGGCGTCTTCTAATGAAGTACACGGCTCCCACTGCGACTACAACAGCTACAACGGCTACTCCCACGTAAAGACCATATTCTTCAAGGAAACCTTTTGATGGCGGCGGAACTCCAGTATCATAGCCAGCTGCTGCCAGCAAAGACTTGGCTAAGTTAACATCGTAAGAGTAGGGCTTCAGACTTGAGTCGTATCCAAAGGTTAATGTTGTGACAGGAGTTGTTACACCTGGGGTACCGTATCCAGCAAGGATTGTGTCTATAATGTTTTGTCTAGGAACCAGATGGCTAATGGCTTGTCGCACGTAGCGCGCTGCTTCTGCTGCTCTTGAGGGATGTTCCTTGCCTAGGGGTGTGTCAACACCAGTACCGAAAACTGGGTGATTCATGTTAAAGCCCAATTCTTGTAAGCCGAATGCGTCATAAGCTACCCAATCTCCCCAAGGTTCTTCAATGCTCCCCAACTTTGCTTGAAGACTATATTGGGCATCAAGAAAGTCTACTTCGCCTGTCTTTAGAGCGGTGATAGCGGTGTCAGAACCTTCTATAAAGACAACAACATACTTCTCGATTCCGAACGTTCCTGCATCCATTAGTCTCTGAGCGTCCCAGTATTCGTCATTTCTATTCATAGTGTTTGTGAAAGTGGTTGGATTATAACTGTCGTATTTATAAGGTCCAGTGCCTATTGGACCACTGAAGGTCTGTCCATTAGAGGTGTAAGAACCTTCGCCTGTGTTGAATGAGTGACTTCTCCAGTCATCGTATGGTACATTTTCCAGAACATGTTTGGGCAGTATCCAGCCAGTTGTTCCTTCCGAGAGTAAACTTGAAGCAAAGAAACCATAAGGTGCAGGAAGATGGAATTTCAAAGTATAATCATCTACTATCTCGATGTTTTCCGGTGAACCAATGATGTCTTTTACAAAACCGCCCTGTTGGGAGGCTAAATCATCTGCCATAGCGGCAGTGAATGTAAACTTCACGTCTTCAGCGGTAAATTCGACACCATCATGCCACTTAACACCTTGTCTCAAGTTAACAGTCCAAGTCTTGTCATCGTCTGCAACATTCCAACTTGTAGCTAATGCAGGAATTAATTCTAAAGTCTCAAGATTTTGTCTTTTAGTCAAACATTCGAAAACTGCACCGAATACAGTAAAGTCATAGTACGAAGTGGAACAGTAGGGATTCAAACCTTCTTCGGGTGCTGGCCCCGTTTGAGCGTAGACAATTGTGTTTTGGGTTGTTGAAGGATTTAATTTCCATTCATGAACTCTAGGCCAAGCAGGATAATGCACAATCTCGAATATGTCTCCCACAAGAGCCGTTGGATCAAAGCAAACTGCCTCCTGATCGTATTTAATAGTAATTGAGGGTTGTTCCTCGTATCCCAACTTTTGCCACTCCTTAATGTATTGGAGCAGTAAGTCTTCGTCGACGGTTTCCTTGATTAATTTGCATAGTCTATCATTTTCTTCATTTACCCAATTGTAGTAGTTTTGTCCAGGTGGGAGTTGGCTACTATGATACAACGAAAATGGATCAGGATCTATGTCCATAGCATAGCCCACAAACAGCATGTCAAAACCACCGTCATCAAATATCTTACCGGCTACTTCTGGAGGCGGATCAAGTGCTCTGTCATAGATTGTTCCCCAATCTTGTATTACTCTGCTTGTGTCGATTCCAGCTGCAAGCATATTGGATTGTACAATTTCGGCCCAAGCTTGTCTTGATGGATTCGTTGATGGAACGGTTAATGTAACTTGAAATAAATTCTGTTGACCTTGTACTAAAGAATTTGCAGCAACTATGAAAGTACTAAGTATTAATATTGCGCATAGTGTAGTTATTTTGAATTTTTGTTTTGTCAAAATTTAATCTCCCTAGATCTTAATTTGAGTATATTTGATTTATAACTTTTGCCTATTGTTCAATATTATGTTCAATATTACAAAAATTAAGTGCTATAAAAAACGTTTTTCGGAATTCTAAAGCAATTTATTCTTGAATGATGATTTATTGAATCTTTCAAGAATATTTATATATTAATTGAGTTCAGAAAGTAAGTTTGGATTTGTGACACAATTTGTCTATGATTCGATATGTAATCCGAAGATTGATCTATCTCGTACCGCTTTTTTTTGGTATCCTAATTATAGTTTTTGTTGCATCACGTATTGCTGGAGACCCAGTTCAACTTATGACTACTCAAAATCCCCGTATCACAGCTGAGGCTAAAGAAAATTTAAGAGAATATTATGGTCTTGATAAACCGTTGTATTATCAATTTTTCCTATTTCTTGGCCAATTATTTCAAGGTAACCTTGGGAATTCTTATGCAATTAGAGGAGGAATTGCAGTAACATCATTGCTCGGAGATTATGCTTGGTTAACGTTCCAACTCCAACTTGCCGCTCTTGTATTATCACTCCTGATCGCAATTCCTGTGGGAATAATATCAGCCAAAAAACAATACTCAAAATTGGATGTAACCGTAACTACCACCTCATTAGTTGGTACATGCATACCGGTTTTCTATATGGGAATCATTGCAATCATCATTTTTTCATTTTTTCTAGGATGGTTTCCGCCAGGAGGTGCGTACTCAATTCTAATAGAACGTTATCCCTTTGGAAGCGCTATACTAGATAACTTGTGGCATATGGTTTTGCCTACAGCGGTACTAACTTTTGCAATTATTGCTCCTGTAGTTCTGCTAGTTCGATCAAGTATGCTTGAAGTTTTGCGACAGGACTACATATTGGCTGCAAGAGCTAGTGGACTTAGTGAAAGGAGTGTAATCTATAAACACGCATTAAGAAACGCACTAATACCAGTAGTAACTTATGTGGGATTATATTTTGGTGCGATGCTCGCCGGTGCTCCAATAACTGAGAAAGTCTTTAATTGGCCTGGAGTAGGTCGTCTTTTCGTTGAGGCCACAACAAAATTAGATTTTCCAGTAATAATGGGTATTACTGTGTTTATCACAATAATGACTCTTATAGCTAATTTGGTTACTGATTTAACTTATGGTTACATAGATCCTAGAATTAGACTTGAATAAAAAAACCTTGAGGACTTGGTAAATGACCGAAAAAAGGTTTACTAAACGGGGACATAAGAAGGTGAATGAAAAAAAAATCTCTAAAGGGGTAAGTCAATGGAATATAGCTTGGAGAAGATTTTCGAAAAACAAAACTGCCCTAGCGGGTACATTTATAATAGGTTTTGTGCTGTTCTTTGCCGTTTTTGATGCATTGATTGCTCCATTTCCTCCAAACGCTACACCAGGATTTTATGTTGGAGAAGCTAGAGTTCCTCCGTCTCTAAAATATTTATTTGGAACTGATTATGTGGGTCATGATGTTTTCAGTCAAGTAGTTTATGGTGCTCGATCGGCACTTTATGTTGGAATTGGAGCAGCTGTCATTGCGATGTCATTAGCAGTATTGGTAGGACTTGTCTCTGGTTATTACGGTGGAATTTTGGATAATGTTTTGATGAGAATAACAGAAATCTTTCTAGTAATTCCTTTTCTTCTAATTTTGCTTGTTTTCTTAAAAGTAATTACTGCTATAGCTCCTTCGGGTGTTGGAGGTTTATCGATAGTTACTTTTATGATAGGGATCTTTTCCTGGGCAGGAAATGCAAGAATCATTCGAGGAGAAGTATTGCGCGTAAAAGAAAGTGAATTCATCGAAGCTTCCAAATCATTAGGAGCAACTAAAAGAAGAATTATATTCAGACACATTTTTCCAAATGTCCTACATATAATAATTGTTCTAACAACACTAATGATTGCAAATGCAATATTAATAGAGGCTGCTGTAAGCTTTCTAGGTTTTGGCGATGCAAATTCCATAACATGGGGGCAACTACTTCAGAAAGCAAATGAAGCTGTGAAAGAAGCCTGGTGGGAGGGAGTTTTCCCAGGATTGTTCATCACGTTATTGGTTCTTGGATTTAATCTGCTCGGAAATGGACTTGAGAGACGCTCTTGATCCACGTCTTAGAGAGTAAACTGGTGGAACAGAAGTTAATGGCATCAAAAGAAATATTGAAAATTGAAAATCTAAAAACATATTTTGACACTTTTGCAGGTCTAGTGAAAGCTGTGGATGGAGTCAGTCTAGAGGTTAGAGAGGGAGAGACACTTGGTCTAGTAGGCGAATCAGGTTCTGGAAAATCTGTGACTGCATTGTCAATCCTAGGAATAGTCCCTAAACCGGGTAAAATAATCTCTGGAAAAATTATTTACAAAGGAGAAAATCTTAGCTGATAAAACTGAAAATGACCTCCAGAAGATTCGAGGGAAAGAAATTGGTTATATATTTCAGGATCCGGCAACTTCTCTGAATCCAGTCCTTAGCATTGCTGACCAGTTGACTGAAGTAATAAAACGTCATCAAAATGTCACTAAAAAAGAGGCTTTGGAAAAAGCAATTGAATTATTTAAATTAGTTGAGATACCAGATCCAGAAATAAAAATATGGAATTTTCCACACCAGTTGAGCGGAGGAATGAAACAACGTATAGCAGTTGCGAGAGCATTAGCATGTAAGCCAAACCTCCTTTTGGCTGATGAGCCTACGACTAATCTTGATGTTACAATTCAAGCTCAAATTCTTCAATTAATGAAGAACTTGAAAGCAAAAGTTAGGCATGTCAATGATCTTAATTACCCATGATATGGGTATCGTAGCTGGAGTAGCTGATAGAATAACTGTTCTATATGCTGGAAGAGTATGCGAAACTGCAGACACCAAGACAATTTTCTATCGACCTTGTCATCCATATACGAATGCTCTTCTAACAGCGGTCCCAAGTTTAGCTTTAAGAAAAGAAAAACTTGCAGTAATACAAGGAAATATTCCAAACCTTGTAGAGCCACCTTCAGGATGCAGATTTCATCCTCGTTGTGAATATGCTAAAGCGATATGTTCACAAGAAATTCCATTGTTGGAAGAAGTTGAATCTGAACATTATGTAGCTTGTCATCGTAAATTGGAAATTGATTTAGAATCTCCTTTGGGAGCTGAAACAAATGAGTGACCACCCATTTTTAGAAGTTAAAAACCTGGTAAAACACTTTCCAATATATTCCAGAGGAATTCTTTTCAAAAAACAAGTTGGAGTTATTCATGCGGTTGACGAATTAAGTTTTTCAGTAGATAAGGGAACAACTTTTGGTTTAGTCGGAGAAAGCGGATGCGGAAAAACCTCTACCGCTAGAGCAATATTGTATTTAGATCCTCCAACCTCGGGTCACATCCATATTGATAACGAAGAGATCGGTAATGTCTTCAAATCAAAGAATAAGAATGAAATTTTGAAATTAAGGCGTAAAATGCAGTACGTCTTTCAGAATCCTTACGCTTCGCTCGATCCAAGAATGACCGTAGCTGACATAATCATGGAACCACTTATGATTCATAAACATGTTCCCAAAAATAAATGGCATGAAAGACTCTACGAATTATTAAGATTAGTGGGTTTAGAAGACTATCATGCAGAGAGATATCCGCACGAATTTAGTGGTGGACAGAGACAGAGGATTTGCATAGCTCGAGCACTAGCGGTGGAACCCCGATTGCTTATTGCAGATGAACCTGTAGCGTCCCTAGACGTCTCTGTTCGAGCTCAAATCCTAAACCTGCTACGAGATTTACAACGTAAATTGGGAATTACTTACTTGTATATTTCCCATGACTTGAGCACGGTCCGACATATTTGCAGTCGAGTTGCTGTTATGTATTTGGGAAAGTTTGTTGAAATCGCGGATACAGACGAGCTCTTTGATTCTCCGCTTCACCCATACACAAAAGCATTAATTTCTGCAATTCCGATTCCAGACCCAAAAGTGGCCAAAAAAGATAGAATCGAATTAACTGGAGAAGTTCCGAGTCCAATAAATCCTCCCAAAGGTTGCAGATTTGAACCAAGATGCATCTACGCAAAAGAACATAAATGCATGGAAAAGCCTCAAAAATTAATTGATAAAGGTAATGGACACTTAGTGGCGTGTGGAAGAGTGAATTAAATACTTTTTTCAAAAATGTAAGTATCAACAAGTTTTGGTTCGAGCCCTTAACTCTGGTCTATTAATACAAGGTTTGCTAATTCCATTTACAAGGATTTCTATATTTTTATGAAATCAAAAACAAACAGTTAATCGGATTTTTTTGTTTCTTTATTATTTTAATTAATTGGAATTTGGAAGACACACAATTTTTAAATAGCCATACAATTTTCCTTACATTGACAAGGTGCTTTACTTTGACTAAACTAGTGCTAACAGGAGTTCAGGGTTTAGATGAATTACTAAATGGAGGAATCCCAGAGCGAAGAGTTGTTTTAGTTGTTGGAGGACCCGGCTCTGGAAAGACTACTCTTGCTTCTCAATTTTTATATAAGGGAATTTCCGATTACAACGAAAATGGAATCTTTGTCAGTATAGATGAAGAAAAAGAACATTATTATGCTGAAATGGAGAATTTTGGGTGGGATTTTTCACAAGCAGAAAAAGATGGAAAGTTTGCCTTTTTGGATGCAACCAAAATGTCAAGGGCAGCTATGCTTAGGGAGAGAATGAATTTAGAAGCCCAAAGCTTAAGGGGTAAACAACTTCAGATCGATAAACTAGTTGAAAAAATCGAAAATATAATAGATGAAATAGATGCGAAAAGAGTTGTAATTGATACACTTGCAACACTTTTCCACAGATTTCCTGATCCTATCGAACGAAGAGTGGCAATTGTAGATTTAATTGAATCTTTAGCAGAATTAAAAGTTACTACACTGATAACAACTGAATTGCAGCGACTTACTTTAGATCGTGAAGTATCAGTCGAAGAATACCAAGCACATGGAGTAATTTTGATGCAGACACTATTTTCTTCAGGAGCAACTTCAAGGGCATTACAGGTAGTAAAAATGAGAGGAACTAAAACTAATTCAAACTTGGTACCCTATACAATTGATAGAACTGGAATAGAAATTTTCCCAGATGTTACATTGTTTGGACCATAAAATCTAATGAGTAAACTTGAAAAATAAATAATCTTACCATCTTTACTTTTTAATTACTGGGTAAGTTTTTTTCATTTTTCCTTTTTTATTGGTAGTTCATTGATAAGATATTTTTGATTATACATTCGATTTATTTTTAGAGTTTTTTGTGACCCTCTAGAAGTTTTTCGTTCCTCCAAGGCAATTTCTCCATCAAAAAGACCAAGTATCGCCTGTACTTCTTGGGGTGAATGCATTAATGGATTCATAACAACCAAAGTCGTAAAATTCTGACTCCTCAATTCAGCAATTAGTCCAGTTAACCAGTTTTTTGTAATTATCGCATGATGCTGGAGTAAGACATCTGAAACTAAATTAATACATATTCTTCGTGGACCACTTGTCGATTCCACTATTTTCTGAATAATCCGTGATAATGCAATATTAATGTCAGTTAAACTCATTACGCCATTCTTTAATTTGAAAACATTGGTCGAATCTTTGATAAACATGTCAGCTTGGGGGTTGCAAATAAACAGATAAAACTCTGATTTAAATTCGTTAATTTGAGTTTCTAAACCACTTATTTCTGTACACATATAGAAGACTGTGTCTCCCTCTTTTAGCCCCCCTTCAATAAATTGTTTAATTAGTAGATCTCTTTCATCACAAAATGGAGCTGTCAGTATAACAGGATAAGTTTGAGGTATTCCTCCTATCAATAATTTATCTAGCTCTTCAGATCCTGTTGAGACATAATTTGTAGTGCTTTCGGTTGTTGTGGATGTAAAGGCTAGTTTTTCTTTTTTAATTGGTAGCTCAGTTAGAAGATATTTTTGACTAACCATTCGGTTTATTTTTAAAATTTTTTGTGACCCTCTAGAAGTTTTTCGTTCCTCTAAGGCAATTTCTCCATCAAAAAGACCAAGTATTGCATGTACGTCCTGAGGAGAATGCATTAATGGATTCATAACAGCCAAAGTCGTAAAACTCTGATTCTTTAATTCGTTTATCAGACCGGTTAACCACCTTCGAGTTGTGACAGCATTATGCTGCAACAAAACATCTGATATAATTTCGATGCAGGCTCGTTTACCTTTGTGATTGGGGTTTTCTTTTTGACGAAGTGCCTTTGTTAAAGCAATACTTATATCGGTTAACTTTTCAATGCCCTTTAGTCTGAAAATGTTGGGAGATTCTTTTAGTGTTTTATCGTGGAAAGGATTGAATAAAAATATGTTCACATTTGATTGAGGGTCTTGTGCAAGTTTTAATAATTCGTTTTGTTTAACTGTAAAATAAAATATGGTTTCATCTTTATCAATTCCTGCTTTTAGAAATCGTTTTATTAAAAGATCTCTCTCTTCACAAAATGGTGCAGTCAAAACAACAGGATACGTTTCAGGTATTCCGCCAAAGAGAAGTTTATCTAATTCGTCATATCCTGTAGGAACACGATTTAAAACAGAAACTTCTGAAATTTCGATTATAGTTGGTTCTGTTTGATATAATAGTTGATTTCCATTTTCGTTTATGTAAGTTATTTCCGGTTTTATCTCAAAGGATCCTTTATTTGGTGATCTTAACACTAGGTGTATCTCTTCGGTCATCATTGGATCAAGTCGTTTATTCTTCATATTTATTGAAGAATCCTCAAACTGACTATACTCGGGTTTTTTAATCAATTCAAATCCTTGTGGAATTACTTCAATAATCTTTGAGATTTGAACTGGTTGTTTTCCAATATTCACAATGTTAATTTCAAGGATGAAGTCTTCGTCAGATTTAGCTTGCTGAGTTTGAGAGATAGTTGCTTGTATATTTGCGCCTTCAAAATTTTCTAAACCTACTGCATTTTCTTCATAGGGTGTTGGTGTTACAAAGTTTTCTGTTGAAGAAATAATTGATGGCGCTTGTAATATTTCTGTTAAGACCACGGCAAGTTCTTTTTCTTCTTTTACGTTTTCTAGAAGTTGAGAAACTTGTATAGTTTTTTCTGGATGTTGAGCATTCGAATAAGATAATGCAGAATACTGTAATACTTTTTCAGCTATGCTATAATATTTTGTTTTTTTCTCAGGATCTAGTTCCATCTTAGCATTTTCAATATACACATATGCGTCGAAAAGACGCTGTGTTCCGTTTGCATATTCAGCTGCTTGCTTAAATCCTGTTTTCAAGTAATTGCTAGCTGCAATTTCTAAGTATTTTTTTGCTTCTGCATATTTCTTTATATCTCTGGAAATTTCAAAATCGGTTCCAGCTTCTAAAGCTTTACAAAAGTTACTGTGTGCAAGGGCAAGTATGCCCATAGATTGATCAATTGCATGTTCACATGCTTGTTTGAAGAGTTCTGCTGCTTCACCGTAAATTTTTGATGAGCTTTTTGTTTCGGCAATTCGCATTTTTTGCCAGGCTTTACATAGATAAATTATTGGTTGTAACTCTTTTTGGATCTGTTCTGATCCACCGCTAATAATGCTTTGGAAAGTCTCTGCGGCAAAGCCATATTTTTCTGCTCCTGCAATACTGTTACCCTGTTTTTCAAAGACTCTGGCTTCTTCAATGGCTATTCGCCCAAAACAGTATGCACCTCTTAAATCAGAAACTTCAATTAGTTTATTGATTACATAACTTTCTTCACGATTTTCCATATGCCCCATGAATACTTGAAGAGAATTTTTAGATTCTCGGAAAAGTTTGTTTGCTTTTTCGAAGGATTCAAGTGCTTTTTCACTTTTCTCTTTTCTACTTTGAAATTCTGCACGTTCTAGATAGGCCCATGCTAGAAAGTTAGAAGATAGGAATTCCCATCCTTTTGATTGCTCGAGTATTTCTGCAGCTTTTTTATAATGTTTCATCGCAAGTGCGTTTTGTCTTAAATCATGTGCGTCTTTTGCTTTTTCTATTTCACTCCAAGCTTTCATGTATAATGAGTAATCAAAGAAAAAATCAGAAAACGCTGGCATTTGTTGAGCAGTTTCTTCATATTTTTTAGATGCTTTTGCGAAATTGCTTGCAGACGATTGTCTTTCTCTTAGAAGATCTTGATTTCTTGCAATTCTCCAATATGTTTCAGCAACTCTGTTGGGGGAATTAATTCTTTCGAATTTCTTTGCAGCATCTTCAAAAACTACATTTGCTTTACGAAGGTAAGTCTCATCTTGGACTAAGTGATGAAGATTTTCTAAAAGTTTACCAAACAAGTTTTTGAATATTGCAGTTGTAGCTATTAATGTGGTTTCAGATCGATGGGTAATCCATTTTTCACAAAAAATTAATCCTTCTTCTAAATAAGATGCCGCTTCTTTTAGAAGTAAGATTTTTTCAGCAGCGTCATTTACTAAATCTGCGAGTTCAGTTTTGATCTGGGCAGCATATATTTTGCCAAGTCCAAGAATCCAATAATTCGAAGGAAGAGCGGTTTCAATAATTTTGATATATTGATTTCTATTTTCTAAAGATTCTTGAAGAATTCTTGTTTTTTCTGAATTAGTATAAACGAGCATCGAATGATATTGTAATGCTTTGCTAAGTGCATGATAACTTTCTCCCATAGCATCTGGAGAGCTTGAGTTTATAGCATGTTCCAGTCCTTTTCGTCCAATTTCAATTGCTTTTTTTGAGAATTCGAGTTTTTCGATTGGATTTGTTGCAAACTCCCTAGCGAGGGTTGAGTAACTTTGAGTATAGACCATATAAGTATCTGATAAGTAGGCGTTTTGATTAATGATTTGAAGATATTTGATTCCTTCTTCAGCGTATTGAATTATCGCTTCACAATGTTTTTTCTTTTCATCTGGATTAGATTCAATGGGAACCAGGTCATCTGTTGCCAAGGCCAAAAGATAAGAGGATACTCCCTTTAGGTAATTGTCATGAACAATTGTTCCTTGTTCAAACATTTTTTGGGCATAATTTAGTGTATTTTTTGTTTTATCTGTGAAGAATAGATTGGTTAATGTTGCTGCGAATAGTGAGTTTGCTTTTGAATAGGGGTTTTCAAGTTCTTTGGAAATTGTTAATGCCTTTTCTGCATACTCTAAGCTTATTTGCGCTAAGGTGTTGCAGGCCTCTTCTCTGTCACTAATGTTGGCTGCGTACCAATGGTGAAGGCTCGATAAATAATATGCATCAAGTAATTCATGTGGGTCTCCAACCTTTATTAGAACTGAGATTGCTTCACTACAATACTGCAATGCTTCTTGAGTTAAAGCATGTTTATCTTCCTCAGTTGGAGCAATCCGTAATTGTTCCCAAATACATTCTAGGATTAAATTAAGTGTCATTCCAATGTACACTTTATATCCGTTATTTTGAAAGTGATCCAAAGCTGTCTTTGCTAATGAATAGCAATCTTCAAGTGATTTTGTTTTGTTATCGTAAGTGGAATCTAGTCTATATTTAAGATAATTTGCGAATGCAATGCAATATTCGCGTTTTCCTTTATTTTTTTTGTTTTGTATTTTTTCGAAATTTTTGCCTGCTTCCTCGTAGGTTTCAGCGGCTAATGATTGTAACTTTTTGAATTCTTCTTGATTCTCTGATTGTCTTGCTGCTAAGTTGTAGCAAAAACCTATCTGTTGCATGGTTTCGGCAATAAAGAATTTATCTTCGGGATTTGAACGAAGAGCATGTTCATAGGACCATGCAGCATATAGCCAGCCATATTTTTCTTCCTGTTCTTTTGCTTTCTTAAGTATAGAATCAAAGTCCCAACTGGCCATTATCGTTCCCCGTTATCATTTGTTTTTAGAAAGAGTTGTTTCGAATATCTACACCCTAAACCTGCAAATTAAGATTACTAATATGAGTTCATTAATAAGAACTTCGAGAAAAAAAGAAGAGGAGATATAGATATCTCCAGATTACTAACGGCACCTGAAGATTGAAAAATGATCTGTTTCGATATATACTGTATTTCCAACGACATTGAAGGTTAGTAACGTTAATTCTGCTCCTCTATTTTCGTTAACTGTGTGTACATCGTCTTCGTCAAGATCGTTGTCTCTGTCTACGTCCAGAAGTGGATCATATTCTGCACCGCTTGAAACAGTATCTTTTATTCCACGAGCAACCCAAGACACATCAGTCCCATCAACTACTCCATCCATGTTTACGTCACTGTATAGTGCATCTGCAGATTCCGCTCGATAGACTGCAATTGGCGTGCCCGATTCAAATTGTAAGGCAATAGTAACGTTTGTGTCAACATCAGTGGCATTTGTGGTTATGTTCCAGAATAATATAGAACTGCCTTCTGGAATAGCCAATTCATTTCCTTGAGCTAATCCTCCATCGGTGCTGTTGAAGATTAAGGTTGCTACTGAATCGAGAAAAACAGAAACATCCGCGGCCGAGGGAACCTGTGCTGTTCCAGCATTGTTAAAGTTCACTATAATGGTATGGTTACTTGTTATTGGTTCTGGAAAAGCGTAGCTTGTAGTATAGCCGATATAGGTTGAGTCTATTTGTATGCTTGAAATGTGGTAAAGTATTTCGTTGTCTGGAGTAAATACAAACGTTGGACTATAAGTATTGTATTCAACAGGGACGATAAGAGAGGTTTTACCATTTATTGTTCCTGGACCATTGGCTGTTGCGTATATATAATATGTTGTTCGGGTGAAATAGGCTTCTACCTCAATTACGCCTTTTGATGTTTTAAAGTCATAAGTGATTGTGTTAATTCGTTCGCCATCAACTAGCCAGTAATCAAAATCATATCCATCATATGGTTTTGCATATATGCTAACAGCACCAGCACCTACTTTTACAAGTTCAGTATTGTTAGTAATCCAAGTCTCACCTGAACTCAACTTTGTTAAAGTTACCTCACCGCTTTGAGGTTCAGTCACTGTAATGTTTACGAATTTTCCTATTCCAATTGGGTCAGCATTAACCACTAGAGTCGATGATGTAGCTAAAACGCCAATAATAATTAATAAGGTCAAAGTCTTTAGAAGTTTTTTTCCAGTTTTCATTATAATAACATCCCTCTTTTAATCTTTAGAACAAAGATATAACAAAGTTATATAAACTGATCTGGTTTTATTCTATAGATGATTAAAGTATATAATGTTTTGTAATTAACAAAAATCAAGACTTGAGAATAAATATTGTATATACTAATTTTGTAACTGGCAAAGATCAAGACTTGAGAATAAACAATATATATACTAAGAATAGGGATTTTAAAATAAAATTCTTAATAAATCTTATGGTTTCTAATTTAAAGACCAAAAGAACTTTTTAAGACATCGATATCTAGACTTCCTGCTTTGAAGATGTTTCCTGTTCTCAAATTATTTATAACAACTATGGCAGGAGCAAAAATGTTGGGATCAATTTCATAAAAATCAAAACCTGCTTCTTTAAAGATTTCTAAGAATCGCGGACTTTTCTTAGCAAGCTCTTTTGCTTCTTGAATCATCCTTGATGCAGAAGAAGGCGCTAACTTAACTATTTCAGCAAGTTCATCATCACTTTCGTAATCAACTATATAATAGGAAGTTCCACCGTAAAGAATCGCATCATTTGTTCTGCCCATTGCTTCATCAAATTTTGGGTGAAGAGGAATGATTGGAGCATAACCCCACGCATACTCAACGACTTTAGGATCTAAGCCTAACTTCTCCAATTTGTGTAATCCCGTTTCCACAATTCTTCCTGAAACTTGAGTCGAACCAGCCAAACAGGACGTTGAAATTAAAACCAAAAATAATTGATCTGGAGAAATATTGCATTGTGCAGAAATTTTTTCTATTACTTCCTCGGGAGGTTTACTATTAGTTTCAAGGACCATCACAGCAGTTTTGGAAGTTTCTTGATACTCTAGTTTTCTATAGAGTTTCTTTGGTTTTAGAGCTATTGCACGAGCAGGACCAGAACCAATAGCCGAATAATCATCAACTTTAATTCTCCATCCAGCAAATTGAGAAGCTAATGTAGAGATTGCAGGGAAATCCGTTTGAACATAAATTGATGGCAAAAAAATATCTCCATATTGCATAGGAAGAATTTGTACTTGACCATAACCTCCCAAACATATTTCCGTGACTATTTGTCCAGCTAAAAAACCACCTTTAGCATTTATGCCAGCATCGATAAGAGTTGCACCTGAAGGTGTTTTTTCAATTATTACACCATACTTTTGCGGATCGCTACAAAGCTTATTGATCAAGGAAAGAGCTGAAAGATTTAAGCTAAATTGATGCTCTGACAACCTTATTCTCCTAAGCAACTGTTGCTTTTGAACAATATTAATTATACAACAATAAGCTTTTCCATTAGAACAAATAAAAAAATAAAGTGTCTAAACAGACACTCCTTTACATTCTTCATTCGTTACAAATCATGAAAAACATTTTACAGAAATTTTTCGTAAAAACTCAAATACGAATTTTTTTCCTTAGCGACAAACAGTTTTCCTTTACCATTGTCTGCCATATCACCTGTGAATCTGTAAAATGGTCCTTCGATCTTTTCGCCGTCAACCTTGACATTTGCTTTTATTTCTTCGATAGTAAAGGTTGGCATTACATCTTCAGAATGTCCTGCTAAAATGATTTTCCCGTTAGTCATCTGTGCGCCAGCTCGTCCTTGTGAAGTGCCTTTAACAAATATTGTTCCATTATTCATGTGGATACCCGCGAATATACCCACATCTCCCAATATTTTGATAAGCCCATCTCTCATGAAGCATCCGACTTCATGACCAGCATTCCCATGAATTATGACTTTTCCACCGTTCATTCCCTTGGTGCTTCCCCGATACGCTGCCCCTATGTAATCACCTGCGTTGCCTTTGATTTCTATTGTTCCATCCTTCATTTGTGAGCCAGCCCATGAACCAGCATTACCAGATACAGCTATACTACCGCCACTCATCTCTTCGCCAAGATGCATACCAACGTCGCCGTCAACAATTACTTGTCCCATGGACATCCGAAAACCAATGTTTCGCACCTTACCTACATTGCCTTCAATCTTTATCGTCAATTCTTCTGAAGAGGAATCGTCCATTTTTATGTCAAAAAAATCTCCAAGCGAAAGTTTCCGGTTACCTTCCCACATTTCAAGAGCTGCTATCTCTTTCGTCGATTTGTTGGCAAAGACGTCAGGCGATATGTTTTTTCCTTCTATTGGAAATTTGGACATATGTTTTGGGATAAGAGTTATCACTTTTTAGACCTCCGCTTTGACGGCGATTGGAGCAGGAGAATGCAAGAAACCGTCGCGAATAGGATAGTTCTCATATTCGACAGTCCAGTAGTCCTTGAATTTCTTTTTTATATCATCATTAATATCGTGGGGCATCGCGGTTTCCACGTCGACCCAGTAGGTTTTTCCGAAGACCTGCTTCACAATCTCACCGTCCTTCACCACAATTTCTCCATCTTTAATCGTGTAAGCTGCTCGTTGAAATGCTTTTGTAGCATCGTTGAATTTCTTTGAAGGATCGGAAAGTTCAGGGTTTATGTTATAAATTGAGACATCAGCGTCAGCGCCTACTCCCAAATGTCCCTTATCTTTCAAGCCTAGAGCCTTAGCTTGACCAGCGCGCGTAACAATAGCCAACTCATAGAGACTTAGTTCCCTGTCGATGCTGGGCAGCAAGCTTTTCTTTCTTGCCCGTTTGTTAATTTTATTAAACACTTTTTCTCTTGCATCTTTGCTAATGTACCAAGTCATAATCTGGGGGTAAAAGAAGAATGGCCCACCGTTAGGATGGTCTGTTGTCATTAAGATTTTCCATGGGTCTTTAATTAGAAGCATAATCTCAAGCCCGATTGACCACTGTGTCGCGTGAACAGCACTTGATCGCTTGTATATGAAAGGAACTATGCCTCCACTTGTCTCGGTTTCGACATCGTGATTAGCCCACTTGTTTCCGGTCAAGTGATAGAGACCATACTGGAAGGGACCATCAGCAGTCATAGTAGTTGTGTCCGAGAAAACCACTTGACCAACATCAAGAGTCACATGAGTATGATTGTTAACGTAATTCGAGATTTCTTCTGCTCCAGAAGAGAAGCTTCCCCAAGTTTCACCCTTAAAAGCGCAGAATTGAATATGCGTAATATGCACCACAGGTTTGTCGTCTCTCGCCAAATCCTCTACACATTTCATAGTCTCTAATGCTGTAACATAGTTTCCGGGTTGTCCAAGATTGTTCGTATGAAGATGAATAGTGTGAGGAAGATTCAGCATAGTATTAACTTTGCATAATCCTCTAACAATCTCGCGGGGAGTTATACCAAAGTTTGGCACCATATCATCGAGACCGTGAACGTTTCGTCCATAACCCCAAGCTTCTAAGCCTCCAGGATTAACAATTTTTATGGCGTATCCCTTTGTGGAACGGAGCATCCATGCTATGTGGGCAGCGTTTTCTTTGATTAAGCCGTCTCTTATGTGTTCTAGGCTGAACCACCAGTCTCCCAGTAGAGGATATGTTGCTTTATCAATCATTGGAGTGTCAGCTAGTTCCTCGTGAGTGTGACGTGCCTGAAGAGGTGCCATTGAGGGATTCATAACAGTTGTGTAACCCATCTTGGAATAACGATAACCTGTTGTGAATGTTGAGGGAATCGAATAACCAACTCCAGACCGGGTCAGGGCTGTTTTAAATTCAACATCCTTAACGTGGTCTTCAGGTCTTAGCAAACGTCCAGTATCCACTTCACCACCGGCTATGTGACTGTGAATGTCAACTCCCCCGGGCATAACAACCATGCCTGAAGCGTCGACGACCTTCGCTGAATCTTTAACTGTTTTTACGATCTTCCCATCTCTGATACATATGTCCATTTTTTGGCCGTCTATGCGGTTCAGCGGATCGTAAACGAATCCGTTTTTAATTATTAGTTCAGTCAATTCATGTCACTCTTCTTTTTTATTTCTCGAACTTTTTGAAGCAGTTTCCTTAAAATTTCTTGATCTGAAAAAAATCCTTCTGGAGGTTCTACAACCTTCTTCAGAGGCAATGGAACATGATCCATACGGTAAGCTGTTCCCTCCGACTCTATTCCCGCGAAAGCAGGAGGCAAAATCACATCCGCCAACATTGTGGTTGGGGTAACTTCAGGTTCTATAGATATGAGAGGATGTTTTGCAATATTTTTGGAGGATGCTTTTGGAAAGTGCGCAACTGGATCCGAAGCAATTACGAGCATAGCATCAGCTTCATCACGACGAAGAATATCAGTTGAAGAGGTTTCTCCCGGATTGTATCTGGGGTATCCGTTAGACAGATCAACAGCGAAGGGGTATCCTGTTTGCCATGTTGTAACTATGTTTGCTCCAGTTACGTTGTAGTGTCCTCGCATGGGCATGATGAGGAATTTTGTTCGGTTGTTCAGATCACGAGTGAGATGGATTGCCGCGTCTATGTTCCTGTGTTTTCCTTTGGTCATGGTTAGTCCTAATCCGAAGAAGATGATGCCTAGTTTGCATCCTACCATGACATCAGCTAGAGCCTCAAGAGTTTCAACAGGGATTCCCGCAACCTCATCAACGTCCAGTTCTCCGTCATTTACGAGTACACGTAAGGCTTGCAGAAGCTCATAGTCTTTCCCAGGCTCCACTTGAATGAAGCAGTCTGCAGAATCTGCTGTGCGAGTCTTGCGAACATCCACAACAACGGTTCTCCGCTTATTCTGGTACATATTACAAGGCAAGCCTTCTGATTCACAATGAGCAAAACAGAAGTCCTCTTTCAAGACTAGATTAGAGGCTCTTTGAATCTTCTTCTTTGACATGTCGCCTCTTAATTTAGAAAGATATTGTGTCCATGTACTCTTTTCGAATCTGCCATCCGAGAACATGGTGTATCGTTCTGGATGACGAGGATGAGCATCCCATGGGTTACTAGCCCAATAGATGATCAGGTCTGCACGATGACGTAACTGCCCAAGAGTAGATGAAGGTATACCAGCAGCTTGAACACCCATAATAGAGGGGCCATGACAGACAGTTGCAGTGTTATCCATTACTCCTCCAACCTCTTCTGCCAATTCAACACCTACTCGTTGTGCCTCGCAGCAAGTGTTGCTCCAACCATACAATATAGGATAGTGCGCGTCAACAAGAATCTGAGCTGCCTTTTCGATAGCCTCATCCATAGTTGCTTCGACTAATTCACCATTTTTTCGAATAAGAGGCGTCTTAATACGGTGATCAGAAAAGTTCAGAAACTTCGCTGCACCCATGGCGCACGCATTTCGAGCTTCAATAATACGGTTATTCTCATCAACAATTATTTCAATGTCATCACAAAAAGTTCCACAAACAGGACAAGTCACACTCGTTACAACTGGCACATTCTAAGCCTCCATTTTGAGTTGATTAACTAACTCCTGCATAGTTAACACTTTCTCGTTAGGTGCAGGTTCGAGTACCCCAGACATCCCCTTTAATGAGGGCATACCTGATCCATGGGTCTCAGGATCAGAAATCATACTTGCCCAAGGACCATAACTAATAAAAACCATGTTAGGATGAGGACCCCTAATTGATTT
This sequence comes from Candidatus Bathyarchaeota archaeon, assembly GCA_963697165.1. GTDB lineage: Archaea > Thermoproteota > Bathyarchaeia > Bathyarchaeales > Bathyarchaeaceae > Bathyarchaeum. The sequence continues at coordinate 818 of CAVOMX010000017.1, read as the reverse complement.
GACAGCTCTCAAAACGACACTACCAAAATTTGTACTAACTTTAACGATGGCGTTTCGCCTCAAATCGAGAGCCTTCATGTCTTCTGGATCAATTTGGCATTGTGTAACATCTTTCTGGTACACATCTGATAATTTGCCCATCTCTTTTCCTCTGCCTTGGTCGATAGTGCGACCGGTTAAAACTAAGACATTCAACTTTGGCATTGTTTTCACTTTGAAAAAGTTACTAGAGGTAGCATCCTATTAATGTTACTGGTTTTTCCCCGTTATTATCAGCAATCATAACGTTGGTGCAAAAAACAGGAGTTAGGTTTGTTTTATACGTAAAAATGTTCAGTTCTTTCTTCTCTCTTTTTCTTTGCAACTTTTTTCGGAGACTTTAAACCTTTCTTGACTCCTAGGCTGGTCATCTCTATGTCGTATTTTACGAATGAACTCGTAAACTCGGACAAATTCTTGGTCATCTTTATCAAGTCATTTTGCGAAAAAATACTCATTATGTCTGGGTTGTTCACCCACTGCATCCATCCAATTAAGCTTCTCTGTAGAACGTTCAAAACGAAACTTAAAGACCTTACCAGTTCTAAACGGTCTTTATCTTTAGTATCCTCAAGATGTTTTAACTGCTCAAGAATTCTATCAGAAATTTGAATCCAACTTTCACTCAAAACAAAATCCCAACCCGCTACTTAGTTTATAGACTGTCTCATGATATAAAACTTAAGAACAAAGCATTAATCAGCTAACCTCGTTTGCTTCTCGATCGAAAACAATGTTGAAAGCCTAACACCTATCAAACGGATTTTCCTGTCAGAAAG
>CAVOMX010000016.1:0-57240 GCA_963697165.1 Candidatus Bathyarchaeota archaeon | reverse complement strand
TAACTTTCATTGCCATCTATCTTTCCTTTTTTTGTTTAAAGCAGGTCGCCAATTGTCCCTCCTTTATAACGTATAGAATCATAGTTTGCTCCAATAATCTTTTCACACAAAAGTCTTTTTTTGCATTCTTTACAGAGCTTTTTATGACTCTGGATTTCTTTTCCACATTCAGAACATTTCATTGTTTGTTTTCTCATTCTTTATCCCAAGAAGAGCTTTTCGTTTCCATGATGGAGATATCTCCACTTGTTTTCCTGCAAATTCCCCCTTTTTCAAAGATTAATCAAGAAATTATTATCTAGAAAACAATAATTGATTATATCTAAGATATTTTCACAAACCATTTAACACCACAGATTTTACTTATCATTATTGGATGTTTCAAAGATGGAGAGCGTCATTGAAGTAATGTCTATTCTCGAATCTGGACAATGGTATAATTTTAAGACAATTTTGTCAAATTGTTCAGTGCAAGAATTTGACTTAAAAATAATTTTAAATTATTTAACTAAATTTGATTTAGTTCAATTCAATAAAGAAAAGAAAATTTTTCGTCTCCACCCTAGCATGATTGGATTGATAAATCGATTACAGGACAACTAAACTCAAGAAAAACGCTGAAAATGTATGACTTCGGAAAGGACTACTTCATTAATGGTGGACACATGACTACTTGGGTTCTTTCAGAAACTCCCCTTTTTTTGGGAAACAGTTTAAATTCTAAAATATGCTATTTAATTCAAGGTGGCATTTTTGAGTAAGAAAGTCTCTGAAATGACAGTAAAGGTATTTTTGGAAGAAGCAAAAAAGAAAGCGGCTAATGAAGTGGTAAATGATCCAAATTTTGGATTGCTACAAGTTCTTTTAAATGAAGGCTTTTCTGAAAAAGAAGCCAATCAATTGAAAATGGAAAAAGCTTGGAATTTATACCTTGATAGTATTATTAATTCTTCCAGTCAAATGTTTACTCAGGTCTATAGAGGTTTGGAAGAATCTCCAGAAAAAGCGTCAGTATTAGAACCATATTTTGAAAAAATGAGAAAACAATTAGAAGATATAATCAAGGATCTTGAAGATCAAGGATAAATAAACTAACATAAGAATGGTAAATGTATATTTAACTAACTAAATTCTTTTCTTCAGGAAAATGGCTGTTCATTCCACTTTGTAGACTTCACCCGTTTATCCTGCAAAACTCCCCTTTTTTTAATACTTACCTTTTTTGTTTCTGTTAATCTCTAAGTTTTAAGAGGTTTGATAATAACAGCTGTCCCGTAGGCAGAGAATATGGTAGCTGTTCCGTTTAGTATATCGCTCGTCTCAAAATCTGTGCGAACCACTGCATTTGCACCTGCACTTTTAGCATTTTCAATCAGTCTTTCCACTGATTCTTTTCGAGCTTTTTCTGCTTCAGAACTATATGAAGTAACTTCTCCCCCAAACATTCCTTCAATACCCGCCATAATTTTTCCACCAACACCTCTAGTCCTAACAGTTATGCCATGAACGGTTCCTAATGCTTTTACAATCTCGAAACCTGGAATAGTAGATGTTGTAACTACAATCAAATCACTTTTAGTTGAAACAACTGCAAAAGATGCTCCACAATTTGGACAAAATTGGGAATCTACAGTTACAGCGCTCCCACATTTTTGACAATTCTTTGTAGGCATTTTAATCATAAAGCCATAAGTGCAAAGTTGTTATTATCCTTTCAATAATGATTAATTTCCCGTTACCTCCCTTTTTTCTGGATAAAAAGAAATTACTGTAACTGTGAAGACATCGCCACAACAACCTCAAATCCCCTCTTTTTCTAAAGTCAAGTATTGGAGTCGGTCCAGTAGTAAATATCCAGGAATCTTCCATATGGAATAATGGCTTCTTTTCCGTATCTTTTTGATGATTCTTTTTTAATGAACTCGATGACGTCGGGATTGTCACATAGGTCTTTACTGACTTTTTTCATTACTCTTATCAATTTATATGCTGTCCATCTGTTTGAATATTGGGAAATGTTATACTTTTTTGGCAAGTGTTTTCTCACGAAATTATCGAAAGCAAGGGTTTGACCCACAGTAGTTACATCTCAGGTTCCTTTGATGAAATAAGGAATATTAACAGAAACAGAAAGAAAAGATATTGAAACTTTCCTTGCGTTAGAAATCGATACGAGAGTGCTTTCTTTTCTTCCCTGTTTCTTCAGATCCCAAACAAAAGCTAAGGGTCATACGATGGTTCGGGGAGTGGGATTCGCACCCTAATTTACCAGTAAATTACGTCAATTTACAGGGTTTTCGAGATGAGGTAAATTCGCACAAAATAATGATGTCTCCCATAAAAACCATTTTTTTAAAACTCTCACCTAGTCACTCAACCGTTATCCTAATTAAGTCTACTATAACCTTCTTTTTCTATTTCTGAACAACCTATCCTTATTCGATTCTATCTAGCTTTCTACTCCCAATGTAAAGCAGCAAAATTCCTACCAAAGAAAAAATCATGGTAAACAAGAGATGATCATATAAGATAACGGTAAACGGGTCTAGATTTGGAATCATCTTTCCAAAACTGAGACCTAGCCTTGGTAAACCAATCCCGAGTCCTATCGTGGCGAATAGGACTACCATAAGGTTTATTATTATTCCCATATTGCGTTCTCTTGATTCTTCAGAGAAAATCGGGTTAATAATAGCTAAACCTAGAACTACGGCAACTAAAGCTAAAGTTCTCAGCGAACCCCATACTATATTGATCAACAAGGGCACCAACATGATTTGAGGAAGTAAGATCGTTGAGACAGCGATCAAAATTGCAGCGATTGGAACTGCCACCAACCAACCTTGCACCAGCCTAGCCTTCACGAACTTCCTAATTCCAGATGGTGACTTCTTAAATATGAAAAGAGCACTCTTTCCTCTGCTGACTGTTCCAACCACAAAAGCAGCAAGAAATGGGATTGCCATCTGGCTCAAGAACACTAGTTGATCGATGGGCTCTGACGAAGGATCAGAAATAAATATCCTTATCAAGGCGACCAACCCCACAGCATAAACAATCCATGATAAGTTCTCAAGCCTTCTACTGTAATCTTTAAAGATTGAAGATAAGAGAGCCCCAAATGATCCACCCCCTCCAACAAAACTGATTGTCTTGTAGAAAAAACTGTCAGACTTGGCCTTAGAAGATGTGAATTTGGAGGGTTCAAGACTGTAGGCACGACTGGCTACTTTCGTACCCACCCATAAGGCAACTATGAAGAAAATGATGAGCCCTCCGAATCGGGTCAATGTCTCAAAACCAACAGCACCAATATCGCTAGGGTTTGAAGTAAAGTCAACGAAGATTTCAGCACTCCAAGAACTAGGTAACACACTAAAAGCTGCTCTAACAATTTCACTCGTTCCTGGATCGGCAAGAGCTTTAGGCAAACCTCCCCCCAAAATCGCGTATATTACTGCAATCATGGGTAGAACAATGACAACTGCAAGAGCTCTTCCAACATCTTTTCCCTTGGCAATTTTTCCAAGCTTTGTTCCCAAGACTGCAGCAATAACAATACCGATCCAGAAGGCGGATAGAAATGTTACGACAAAAACTGCGATGATTATCATAATTTGAGCTATATCTAATCCCAGAGGAGTCAGAAAAGCTGTGAAAGTCCCAGTGATTACTGCAATTGCGATGGCATAGAAAGGCATTTTACCCAGAAATTCGCCCAACAGCACATCACTCGGCTTTACAGGAGCTGCCAAGAAAATCTCCAATTGCCCAGTTTGCAATTCCCTTAATGTGTCGCTGATTGGGAACAGTATTAGAAAGAAAAAGAACATGAACAATATAATCTGTACTAATGGTATTGCAGCTTGGGTTATTATGAATACGAGAAAGTCATCGATGAATGGACTGACAATAGCTGGAGCGATAAGCGCCACATAAACCGATAATACTCCTATAATCAGATAGGGGAAGTATGCTCTAATTCCCCTTATGGCACTTGTGGAAATCCTATATTGGTTCTTAGCAACCACAAACCATTTAGGTGCTGGCAGCTCGGTGTTCCCTCCACGCCAGTAGTTCTTTTTCTTCAACACCTCCTGTCAACGCAATGAACGCTTGTTCTAGGTTTTTTGTCTTAGTTTCATCAAGGATCTCTTTTACTGTTCCTACCATCATAAGTTTGCCTTGGTTAATTATTCCTATGCGGGAGCAAAGTTCTTCAACAATTGGAAGGATGTGGCTGCAAACGAAGATTGTTTTTCCAGCAGTGGTAGCCAATTTCCTAATCAAATCTTTGACCATAAGTGCAGCCCGTGGATCTAAACCTGAAGTAGGTTCATCTAGAAATAGTATTGGTGGATCATGAATCAACGCTGCTGCAATCAACAATTTCTGTTTCATTCCACGACTGTAGCCTTCGAGTAAATCATCGCGCCTTGATATAAGACTGAACAAATTCAGCAAGTCGTTGATTCTTTCCTTGAGAACATCTTTTGGAACATCATATAGGGAGCCAATAAACTCAAGAAATTCATAAGCGCTTAGTTTTTCGTATAAACCAGGTGACTCTGACAACATTCCAGTAATGCTTTTAACTTTGTTTTGCTCTTTTCGAATGTCATATCCGTTGACGGTGGCTGTTCCTGTATTTGGCTTGATTATACAGTTCAACAAGCGAACTGTTGTTGTCTTGCCCGCTCCATTTGGACCAAGAAGACCAAAAGTCTCTCCTTTATAAACTTCAAGGTCAAGCCCATCTACTGCCTTGATCTCGTTGCCCTTGCCATAATACTTAGATAATTTATCTGTGTGGATCACAGTTTTCATGATTATTCCTCAAAATTATTGTTATGGAATTTTTAGTTATGTCTTGCAGCACATTTAGTTTTTACTGTTTTTTTGTAATCAAAGACTTGAATTTTCAAAATATTTCCACGTTTTTATCTGCAATCCAATGGTGCGGGGAGTGGGATTCCGAACCCATGACATAATAGAGATGTCTCCCGCAATCCGAAATGCCCGTTCGGTTCCATCTGGAGAAATTCAACCCGACTTTTTTGGAGTAGACATGAACTAACTAAACAGTAATTATCGCGGGCGTTGTGTCCCACGTCACTAACTCTCACCCTCACAGTCGGAGCTAAAACGCTCTTCTCAGATGAGCTCTCTCAAACGTGGGTAAGTTTTTGCCCGCGCCCACCGTGTCCCATGCCTGGGTAAACCCTTCTTCAACGGTTAGATGAAAGTCACCATCCTCTGTCGGGTCCGTCTGCATGAGCCCGCATAAGGTTCCGGCGGGATTATGCTCCAGCCAACTATCATCGCAACTTAAAAGACGATTCACAAGAACATTAAGCTTTTCTATTCAATCCCAGAACATACGTTCAATCGTTCCGTTGATAATTTTTTGTAGGTCTAGTTCGAAGGCGCTTGTCGGATTTTCCAGTTCAAAGTTGTTTAGGACTTCTGGGTGAATCTCTCCCACAACACCCAGTTCCACATCATCTAATGAAACGGTGGCGGCTCTTCCCTTCAGAAAACTTGGATGGCTAGTTTCTTTTACAGTCCAGTTTTCGAATCCAAGGTTCATCAATAAAGATTCAAGAATGGACTTTATTTCCGTGAAGTTGGCTGTTAGATGCGAAGAAACTGCCGCAACATGTATTCGCCGTTCTGTATATGTTTCAGAGTTGTCATCAAGTTTGATTACGTCGGAGACTTCGAACATTCGCTGAGGGAAAATGTGGTGTTTGCTTACTGCCAAGTTTTTCATTAGGCTAGGCAACAAATCGTTCCTTATTATAGAATAGTCTGAAGAGACCGGGTTCGCTAAAGTAACTATCCCTTCAGGTTTTCGGCGCATCTTCTGGTAGTGATCACCCTCGTTGGTGAGAACAAAATTCAAGGCTTCCGCAAAACCTAACCCCACCATTATCTGCCGTACAGCCATCGCTACCTCACTGACTACATGCTTTTTGCCTGTCGTAACTGTCGCTGGTTTTGTAGGCTCCAACCTGAAAACGCCGTAACCGACGGCAACCTCCTCAACTAAGTCAATCTCATGTAGTATATCGGTTCGGTAGGCGGGAATCGTAACCTCTAAAATCCCGTTTTCAACTGTTATCGCTTCAAGTCTAGATTTTTGCAGAGCCTCTATAGTTTGGGCTTCTGAAAAATTAAGACCTAAACGCTCATTTGCATAATCTACGTGTAACTTCATCTTTTGAGGCGTAAGGTCTGGAGTAACTAAAACTTGGTCAGAATATTCAACACAAACAGTTTCTATGGTGCCACCCATATCTGCGAGGGCCGTGACGAGAACGTTCAAGCTTCTTGAGATAGCGTTTAGTTCGGTACCTGTAACTTCGATGAAAAGATCACGCGTATTCTCATCAACTTTGGTCAACTCGCCGTTAATTATTGGCGGAAACGAAAGAATTTGCCCCGTTCGATCAACAACCAAAGGATATCTTGAAGCCCAATCGACCTGACTTTTGTAAGCCACGCCTTTTTCGTGCTTTTCTAAGACTTGCTGTGGAGTCATTGGTTCAGCTTTGTCTAAGGGCACGAACGTGACTTCATTGGGAGCACATGTAACGTAAGAGAATGGGGGTTCAACAGTGTCCAATTTGTGAACTCCAATTGAAGCTTTTTTTCGGTCTCTACCGATCATCCAGTGGAGAGCCTCTTGCATGTCCATAAGTTCTCGGATGGCGTCAGAGTCAATTTTCAAGCCTCGAACAACAGCAGAGACAATGTATGGTCGCACCTCGGCTACGCTTTTGTCCACTTTCAATGTGATGTTACCCTGTTTCAATTCGTATTTTCGTAAGCCTGTCTCCCATCCCATAAGTCCCTGAAATGCTCTAGCCACTCCACTGTAACTGCAAAAGTCCACACGATTTGGGTTATACTCGATTTTCACGTAATCCGAGCCGACCTCTTCTGTGTCAGTTCCCAGCCACGGAAGCCATTTAGCCATCTCTTCCACGGATAGGTCGCGTCCAACATAAGAAGAGAAACGCTCTCTGTCCAAAGTTATCGTTGGCACACCGGATTCCTCCTTATCCAACCTAAATCGTTCTTGTATAAGAGCCGAATATCTTCAATTCCAAGTTTGAGAAGTATTAAACGTTCCAAGCCTCCACCCCACGCCAAAACAGGATGCTTCACGCCAAGGGGAGCCAAAACTTCTGGACGAAATATTCCCATACCACAAAGTTCAATCCAATTTTTCAGTTCTGGAACATAAACTGTGGACTGTAAAGAAGGCTCAGTATAGGGGAAGTAGCTAGGCCAAAACTGCACCTTTTCCAGACCAAGTTTCTGGTAAAATTCTTTCAAGGTTCCCATAAGGTCTCGCAGGGTTACCTTGCGGTCCATAATTATTCCTTCAATTTGATGGAACTCTGCAAGATGCTTGTAATCCAATTTTTCGTTGCGGTAAACCCTATCCACTGAGAAGACTTTGACGGGAGGCTCCTTATGTTCCGTTAAGTAACGAATAGTTGTAGCTGTTGTATGCGTCCTGAGCACAATTTTCTTAGCTTCTTGTGCACTCCATCTATATTCCCAGCCTCTAGAACCTGTAGTCCAGCCGTTTTCATGGGTTTTCGCAACCGCATCCACAACAGCTTTTTCGGGCAACTTACCCTGTTTTGGGTGAGACAAGTAGAAAGTATCTACCATGTCTCGCGCGGGATGGTCCTGAGGCTGAAACAGTGCGTCAAAGTTCCAGAAGGCTGTTTCAACCATGTCTCCTCGAATCTCAGTGAAGCCCATCTCCAAAAAGATTTCTTTCACTTGCTGAATTACCTGTTGAACTGGATGAATTTTTCCAGGATAGCTTACTGGACCAGGGGCAGTCACGTCGAATCGTCTAAGTTTTACGTTTCGCCAGTTTCCTGTTCGGATAAGCTCGGGAGTTAGCTGGCTAATTTCGTCCTGAAAGGTAATTCCTTTCTTAACTAGCGTCCAGCCGTCATCAGTTAATCTCCAGTTCACGCATGGTCTTCTCTTCGATTTCCACGAGTTTTCGCCCTTTCAGAACAGAAACAGTCTTCTGCAGTTCCTGACCCAAATCCTCAACAACCATTGATTCTTTTTCGGATAAGAGGTGCAGAAGTTTTTCGTCATCTCCGGGCGGAGATTCCTTTCAAGGATTTTAACATTCCTTGTTTTATTGTCGCCCAGCCCTTTCGATTAATCCACCCCAAAGCGACGGATAGAAACTTCTTTTCTAATCCTGCTTCATCCATGACCGAATTAACTTTTGCTTCACCGCCAAGCTTGATTAATGCATTGTGGAGGCGTCGTTCGGGAAGCTCTATTTCTGAGTAGCTTCTTCCTTCTGCGCTCAACGAGATCAATGTTTGCTGGTTTTCGTAGGTTTTTAGTAGCTTGTTTTCGGTGAGAGATAGTGCAGCCCGCATAACTGCTGCGTGAGCCAAACCGCTACGTTTTGACTATCTGATCGACTGGAGCTCTTCCTTTAAGCTTTTCTAGGGTAAGCAAGGTTTTCTGTTCATTTTCCCGAAGTTCAGGCACCTACTTCTCCTCCTTGGCACATCTAGTTTAAAGTATGGAATGGAACTTTGTTTAGCTTTATTGGCAAGAAGGTTTTAAAGGTTTCAACGTTTGGATTCAGACAGGCAAGCATCACATGATCTTTTGACCTAGTTGACCCCCAATATTTCTCTTGCTTTGTCAACAAGTTTCTCCCGTTTTCTCTGATGTGCCTCAACAAATTCCATAACAATCTTTTTTGTCCGAGCCTTGTGCTCTCCACACAGTAGGCTTCCACATTTACAGCAATTGTAGGTTTCCACCACATCTTTGTCGTCTTCAACAAAATGGCACATTTCAATCTCGTATATGGGACAGATTTCTGGAACGCCCCCAAGCTTTTTCTGCTCTTCCACAGTGGCTCTTCCCCCAGTGAAAGCACTCGAAATCTTCTTGCCAATACCTTTAGGTGACTCGTTCAAGGTGAAGTAGCTCATGGGGTTTCGTTTAGACATTTTTGAAGAACCATCCAACCCCTTCAAAATCTTGTGGTATGTAGAAGAAGGCGGAACAAACTTGAATTTTCGGCGAAACTTGTTAGCTAAATCTCTGGTCAAACGCAGGTGAGCATCTTGGTCTACGCCTACGGGAACTACTGTTGGTTTGGGTCCCCCAAAATCTTTGAGTTGCGGCATAAGTATGTCGCCTGCTTGCACAAGAGCCGAAAGATAAAGACCAATATGCCTTTCACCGTAGATAGCTTTCATCGTGGCTAATGTTACACCAGCACCAAAATGCAGCGCTAAGTCTCGGACCCGCATCTCTTTATATTGTCTGTAAATATGACCTTTTTTGTGGTCAAAACCTAACGCCAAAAGGTCTGCTACGTTGCCAACAGCAATTTTTTCTGTCTCTTCAAAGGACAACCTGTTGTCTTCGTAAGCTTCTATGTCTGCAATAGCATAGAAAGCTTGGGCGCCCTGTTGCTGGAAATATATAATTTCTTTGGCGGTCATTAGTGTTCCTAAATGGAATTCTCCTGTTGGTTTAATGCCGCTCATCACGGCAAAGTTTCCGCCTTGCTTCATCGTTTCTAGAACACGTTCAAAATCTCTGTGACCAAAAATGACTCCTCGCCGCATGTACATGTTTGGGTTTGATAATCTGAGAACAGAGAGAATCAAACTTTTGTATTCCAAATTCTTCATAAAGATGGTTGTAGTCTTCAACTACCGTTGCCCCCCAAGGGTCAAGAATTGGTTTCTTGTCATCTGCAGCAGTCAACTTTTGAACTTCCTTTGCTAAACGGGTGGAATATACAAGTTTAAGCCTTACGGAACAAAAAACGTTCAAACAAAAAAGTTAGCCAAGAAATCCTAATTCTTTTTAACTCTCCTACATGTTTAATGATGTTCGTGCACGAGTATGGCCGTCCCTGAAGAAGATTTGCAGAAATTTCAACGCGCAGGCAAAATCGCCAGAGAAGTTAGGGAAGAAATCAAGAAAATCGTCAAAGAAGGAATGCTGATAATTGACATTTGCGAGAAAGTAGAAGGCTTAACAAGAGAAAAAGGGGGCAAACCTGCTTTTCCATGTAACGTCTCGGTCAACGAAATCGCCGCCCATTACACGTCGCCCCCAAACGACAAACAGACGATACCTGAAAGATCCATAGTTAAAGTGGACATTGGTGTTCACGTTGACGGATACATAGCGGACACGGCAACGAGCATATGTTTCAATCCAGAATATTCGGACATGGTTAACACTGCAGAAGAAGCCCTAGCACAGGCAGTGGAGATACTTCGACCTGGACTTTCCATAACTCGTTTTGGTTCAGAAATTCAAAAAACAATCAAGACACGAGGATACAAACCCGTTTCAAACCTTACAGGGCACTTGATTAGACGATACATAATACATGCGGGAAAGTCGTTACCCAACGTCTTTAACCTCTCTGCAGCCCGAATAAAAGAGGGAGAAATCTACGGAGTTGAACCCTTCGTAACACTTACAACTGCCACAGGCAGAGTTGACAACCTAAAGGAAGAATATATCTTCCGTTACTCAAAAAACAAGTCCCTGAAAAACCCTTATGCCAAACAAATTTTAAGTTACATCAAAAAGAATTTTCTGACCCTGCCTTTCACAGAAAGATGGCTAAATAAATTTGCGACCTCTAACAGCTACAAAAGTGCATTCTCAGAGCTTCTTTCGTCTAAAGCAGTAATGGGATACCCCGTTTTTGTTGAGGCAAGCAGAAAACCCGTAGCTCAAGCTGAATACACGATTCTAATTGAAAAGAACGGCTGTAGTTGTGTTAACCTAAAAAAGATTAACATTACTTCTTTCTTTTCTTTGTCTTCCCGATAGATTGCAGTTATTGCCATTGTTTCGTTGCATTTCTGGCAGGACCCTATTTTCTTGAAGATATAGTCTTCTCTCTCGAAGTCACGGATGTTCTTGAAATCGCATTTCGGGCACTCTAGCGTTGTTACCACTCGCGGCAACTCAAGGGCTACACCCAAAGGTCTTGATCTTGTCTGAAACAGCATATAAGCCAGAGAGGGCTAGTCCACCAAAACCAATAGCCAAGAAAGAGTATGCATCTAGTGCTTCACTTTCGTTAATGAACGAGTCAAATGCAATGTAAAGGGCAGTCAACGACAGAATAATGGCTATCAATATGATCATGAGAAGGATGGGAGAAACTTTTCTAACAACGTTAATTTTTTCAGTCATCTTTTTCACCTATTGTCCAATTCCTATCGTATTTCCGATTCCTGCTATAATCACGTTATCGCCCTCCTTTGTCCTTTCCAGAATCAGGCGCTTAATTCGTGCGATCACAGGGTCAGCTGCGTCAAAAATTTCTTTACGCATCGGAGAAACAGCGTCTCCAAGATCCTGCTTGACGATGATTGCATTCAAAGGAATCTTGTTTTTCAGTTATCGCTTCCTCTATCTTGAACTGCTCGACTCCAGGTCCGCCGATTGCAGCACCCACTCCCTCAGCTATTTCTCCTGGTTTTTCTCCTTCAAGTTTCAAGCGCCGCGTCTATCATGATGATTGTAGCGATTTTTCCTTTTTTCTCTTTTATGATCTGGCTTATTCCTTCTCCAGGTTTGCCCACGTTTCCTCCTGGACCTTTAGCCTTCAAAACATAAGCTGTTCGACCTTCGATGGGCACTTCGGCTACAACCACATCGCGAGCTATTTCTTTTGTTTCATATCCTTGCATCAGTTTAGCCGCTACTAGAGGTCCGGCACCGTCGCCGATGGGCTGACCGAGCGAGAATGCTCTTAATGCTTGGGCGTATGCTTCTGCCTGTTGCATGATAAGTGGTAAGACCATCTGGATTTGCATTATGACGTAGAGGCTCAACGTTTTTTTGCCAAGTAGATAGAAGTGACGAATAATTTTGTAGATCATATGAAGTGCCATTGCAGCCTCCAAGGTGTTCTCTAGATTGTTCAGTTGCGATTCATCCGCTTCGGGCGCCATTAGTTTAACTTCATCTTTGAAGCGGGCATCTCTAACATCTAATACGTGTTCCAGCTTCCAGACTATTCCAGAAGGATCCATACTCTGTGGACCTATTGCAATATATTCTAGAAACTGGTCTACTCTCTCAGAGGGGTCTTCTGTGAGTTTTCCTACCTGTTTTATTGTATCAATGGCTACTTTTCGGCCATCGTCTTTTATGAACTTGAGACGCCGCAGATGAGATTCAACTTCTCTAATCATAACCATCATCTGGACACGCTGACCATAAAACATGAAAACCACAAAGATGCCTGTGAATATCAACTGAAAAATCAATGAGACAATATTGTCTCCGCCACCTAGTAATCCTGCAACTTGTTGAACCATTTAAATACACTCTTCCTCAGAGAGGACAAGGTCGGTAATAAGTTTTGAGTATTTCCAAGAAATATTTTCCAGACAGGTTCAGAGAGATTACTAGAGAAAGTTTCTCACTTAACAGTTCATCAGCTTCAGTGAAAAAGTTGGCATTGTAATTGTGTTTTTGAAGAAAAAAATTAGTCAGACAAACATAAAAATTAGGTGCCAATGGTTATTTGTCTAGAATTAGGCTCTTTTAAAGTCTAAGTGGATTGCCAGCTTTCCCGGCTTCACGTGGCCGAAGCCCACACTAACACCGGAAACGGAGAGTGGTTTAACTTCTGAGTTCGGAATGGGATCAGGTGGGTCCCACACCCTATGGCCGGCAACCCAACTACCATCCATACTCTTGGTTTTTTAATGTTTCGCTTGTTATTCAAGAAACGTATATATTGTGAATGTGTAAATTGTTGTGGGAGGGGGCCGTAGTCTAGCCACGCTCTGTCTTTTGATGGGGCGCTAGAAAGGGATGACGATAGTGTACCGACAAACGGTGCAAACCGTTAAGGGCTCCAGAAATATGCAATGGGTTTGCTGACCATACTCTGGGATGACGAAATTCTGGAGCGAGGAGAAACCCGTAGGGACAGGGAATGAACTGTTCCGGGTAAAGGTCGTCGGTTCAACTCCGGCCGGCCCCACCATCCCTTTACAAATTATTTTTTGTTTTTGTTCAACTTTCATTCTATGAAGTCTAATAGTGCAAAAGTTGCCAGCTACAAGCTAAAAAGAATCATAAGAAATAGGAACCAATCAGAGCCCTCAAATAATAAACCAAGTAAGAAAAAACAAGTGAAATCAGTAGTTTAATCCAGAAAAAGATGTTATTGTACCTCGTTTCTGTATGGACTCAGTTGTAGATTTCTTTATGGGTTTCAAATAAGTTTTGTTAATCTGGGTTAGTTTCAGTTCAGGAGTTAAGAAGGCAAATAAGTTAGCTACTTTTTTGAAGTTTTGGAATAAACATCGGAATGTGATTTTTGTATGTTAGGAATTCTTCTCCGAATTTTTCTTCCATTTGATTGTCTTCTTCTTTGGCGAGGCGATAATACAAAAAAGCTAGGACGGGCCATAATGTTAGTGTAGAAAATGTAACCCATAGAACATTCATTCCTAATGTGATTAGTAGAAATCCCAGATATTGAGGATGGCAGATGTGACTATAGATACCTGTTGTTACAAGCTCATTTTTGGCTCTGAAGATTTTTGTCCAACCGAAGATTATTAGTAGCATTCCAGTCATGATGATCACATTGGATGTGGGTACTATCATGCCCATGAATATGGAGTAGAATAGTTTTTCTCCTGTGAACGCTTTGAGAAGATACCATAATGTGGTTACGCTGTTGGAGCCGAAGACCCAAGCGAAAAAGTACATTGTTAACGGAAAACCGTACATTTCAATGTACAGTGCTACAATGAATGCTATGTAGATGCTTGCAAGAAGACGTGCCAGTTTTCTTCTGAAACCGATTAAAAGAACAAAGACGCTAATCAGAAAGAAGTTTAGGATTACATACATCAAATTTTGGGGGTAGCCAACAGCAGCTATAGAAAAAATTAGGGTGACATGATTTTCTGCAAACCAAAAAACTAGAACCGAAATTAAATTACCAAAACAGCCAATCTGATTGTCTGTTTAAGTTTCAATTATAAAAATCCCCCAAAAAGGTTACTTGTGAATTCGTTTTATGTCTTTTGGTAGGGGTAGTGCAGAGTCCATTTTGTCCGCGAAATGGGGGGAAGAAACACTTCCGAAAATGAAAAAAACACATAAAGTTTTATAGGAAATTTTTGTTCCCCCCAAAACCGATGCCCACGCCAAACCTCTATTTTTCAATGTTGATCCAGATCATTGGGGGATCTTTTGATCTAACGGTCAATATTCTGGTGGCATTCCACCATATCCGCCAGGCGGCATCCCCCCTGGACCACCAGGAGCCTGGGGCATTGTCGTCTTACCCGACGCAATTACATCATCAATCTTTAGTATCATGGTAGCAGCTTCGGTTGCGGATTTGATTAACTGTTTCTTGACCACCAAAGGTTCGTAGACTTCAAGGTTCTCCATGTCGTTAACTTTGCCTTCGAAAACATCTACGCCTGCCCATATCTCGCCTTTCTCATGACGAACTCTAAGTTCTGTAAGTATGTCTATAGGGTCAAGACCGGCATTTTCTCCTAATGTTAACGGAACAATTTCTATCGCTTCGGCGTATCTTTGAACTGCGAGCTGCTCCCTGCCTGGCAAAGATTTAGCGTAGTCTCTCAATGTTCTCGCGATTTCCATCTCGGGAGCTCCTCCTCCCGCCAGAATCTTAGGCTCTTGCACCACGTCTCGGACTACACATAGGGCGTCGTGAATTGAACGTTCCGCTTCATCTATGAATCGTTCGGTTCCTCCGCGGATCAATATAGCTACTGAAAGTGGATTCTTGCAGCCTTCGACGAATGTCATTTTATCGTCGCCGATCTTTCTTTCCTCGACGAGCGCTGCTTTGCCAAGGTCCTTCTTGGTCATGTCGTCAAGGTTTGTGACAACTTTGCCACCTGTGGCTTTGGCAAGTTTTTCCATGTCAGATTTCTTTGCGCGTCTTATGGCTAGGATGCCTTTTCTTGCTAGGAAGTGCTGAACCATATCATCGATACCTTTTTGGCAGACGAGGACATTAGCGCCTGACTTGGCGATCTTGTCAACCATTTCTTGGAGCATGTTCTCTTCTTCTTTGAGGAAAGATTCTATCTGCTCCGGCGTCTCTATGGTGATCTTTGCGTCGAACTCGGTCTTCTCAACTTCGAGCGCGGTGTCCAATAAGGCGATCTTCGCATTTTCTACACGTTTAGGCATGCCTGGATGAACACCCTCTTTGTCAAGGATTATGCCTTTGATGAGCTTCGTGTCTGTAACAGATTCTCCCGTTTTCTTTTCCACCATAATGTCGTCCAGGTCTACTCTAATCTCGTCTCCGACTTTCTCGGCTACGTCTAGTACTGCTTCCACAACTATCTCGGCTAATTTTTCGCGGTTTTCAGCGACCAGCTTGCTTGCCATAGATGTCATGGCAACTTTTTTCAGATATCCTTTGTCTTTGGGTTCTATAGTGATCGCGATCGTTTCGAGCATCTCAAGTGCTTTGTCCGCTGCCTTTCTATATCCATCAATTATCACGGTCGGATGGACATTTTTGTTGATCAGGTCTTCAGCTTTTCCTAATAGCTCGCCAGCTAAGATTACTGAAGTTGTCGTTCCATCACCAACTTCATCATCCTGAGTTTTGGCAACCTCAATCATCATCTTAGCCGCTGGGTGCTCAACATCCATCTCGTCAAGAATTGTGCGTCCATCACTGGTTATGGTGACATCACCCATGCTATCTACAAGCATCTTGTCCATGCCTTTCGGTCCAAGAGCGCTCCTAACAGCTTCTGCTATTACCTGGGCGGCCATAATGTTATTGTGTTGTACGTCTCTTCCTCTAGATCTGCTAGATCCTTCCCTTAAGATTTTTACAGGTACTCCACCTTGTAGTGCAGCCATTATTTATTTTCCTCCATTTTTCTTGTTCTTTTAATTTGTTCAATTCTAATCATATTCTGACTCGCTCCCTTCTCCTGGCCCTTTCGATGTCTTCGGTTTTGAAGAAGATATTACATCATCGATTCTCAAGATCATTGACGCTGCTTCGCTGGCAGACTTTATCGCTTGTTCCTTAACGCTTAGGGGTTCGATAACCCCCATCTTCTGCATGTTAGCAACCTTTCCTGTAAAAACGTCGACCCCCATTAAGTGTCCTTTAGGTTTCTCGTGGGCTGCTCTTAATTCGACCATAATGTCAATCTTTTCCAAGCCAGCGTTCTCAGCCAACGTGTTAGGAATGATCTCTAGAGATTCTGCGAACGCTTCTACTGCTAGTTGTTCTCTTCCCCCAATCTTAACAGCGTAGTGTCGTAGTTCTTTAGCCACTTCAGCTTCAACTGCTCCTCCACCTACAACGACCTTGTTCTTCTTGAAGAGATCAGCTACAACGGATAAGGCGTCGTTCATAGTTCGTTCTGCTTCATCGACCATTCTCTCAAGTCCAGCACGGATGAGTATCGAAACAGACTTGGGATCTTTGCATCCTTCAATGAAGACCATCTCGTCGTCGCCGATCTTTCTTTCTTCAACGAGGTCTGCGTGGCCTAGGTCTTCTGGTTTCAGATCATCCAGGTTGGTTGCCATCCTCCCACCGGTAGCTCTTGAGAGTTTGTCCATGTCGGATTCTTTTGCACGTCGAACAGCGAGGATACCTTTCTTCGCTAAGAAGTGTTGAGCCATATCGTCAATGCCTTTCTGACAGATCACTACGTTTGCTCCAGCCTTGGTGATCTTCTCAACCATGTCTTTTAGCATGTTTGTCTCTTTGTCCAAAAACGATTTCATTTGAGTTGGATCGCGTATTCTGATCTCTGCACTGATCTCTGTCTTCTTCACTTCTAAAGCTGTATTCACAAGAGCGATCTTGGCGTTTTCAACACGTTTCGGCATCCCTGCGTGAACAACTTCTTTGTCAAGGATTATGCCTCTTATTAGTTCTGTGTCGAGAAGACTCTTTCCTTCCTTCTTTATTATTTGGATATTATCGATGTCTGCTGACCATTTTTCTCCACGTTTTTCAGCTATCTGTTTTACTGCCTCGATTGCTATGTCTGCAAAGTGTTCTCTTGCTGATCCTACACCTTTGCTGCTCATTGCGGTTATTGCAACCTTCTTCAATGTTTCTTTATCATCTAGTTTCACAGCTTCACTTATGTTGTCTAGAACTTCCATTGCTTTCTCAGCTGCTTTTCTGTAGCCGCTTACGATCAATGTTGGGTGAATATTCTGTTCCAAGAGTTCCTCAGCTTTTTTGAGTAATTCTCCTGAAAGGACTACGGCAGTTGTTGTTCCATCTCCTACCATATCGTCCTGTGTTTTCGCTATTTCAACCATCATTTTGGCTGCTGGATGTTCCACCTCAATCTCGTCTAGGATTGCTGCGCCATCGTTTGTAATTGTTATGTCGCCCAAGCTGTCCACCAGCATCTTGTCCATTCCTCGTGGTCCAAGCGTAGATCTTATGGCTTCAGCAATAATTTTAGCTGCCATTATATTGTTTCTCTGTGCCTCCTTCCCTCTACTCCTAGATGTTCCTTCCTTCAAAATAAGCACAGGTTGTCCAGACTGGGTTTGTGTTAAATATGCCATAATTATCTCCCTACGAGTTATTAGGTCTTGTAGCCGATAAAGGTATGCTTCTTTTTGGATTAATCAAGATTTTACTGTCGTTTCTCTGTTTTTTTTGAGGGGGTGAGGGTCCTGATGGATCAGAAGAGTTTGATGAACGGCTTATCAGGCGTGTGCGAATGTCGTTTATATTTCCAGATCATATCTTTAATGTTTAAATGATTAAGCCAATAACCTTATAAGCGTGTAAGCACATAATATCTTATAGGAATAAGCAAATCAAGGTGAACAAAAATTGATTATAAAAATAAAACGGATAGTTGACATAGGACAATTTGCTTATTGGAAAAACATCTAGCCTTAGGGGCTTGCAAAAAAATAGAGACAATAAAAATTTGTGTGGTCGGTAATTAAAATGGGTCGAATAAGTGTAGCACTCTCTGAAGAATTGGAAAAGAAGCTTAGATTCAAGACAATCGAGAGATTTGGCGGGAAAAAGGGAGACTTATCAAAAGCAGTCGAAGAAGCCATAATAAAATGGGTCACCAAATAAAAATAGATGCGTATTAGAAAGAAGAAAAACAATAGTTACATTTTTTCCAATAACTTCAAGCCCTCCACACAACGACTATAGATAATTTATTTGGGGGTTTAATTCATTGTATATTAGAAACAAGTATAAAATGGGTAGGTCAAATCAATTTAGTGGGGCTGAATGTGGATGTTGTATTTACAAGTCTACCACTTATTGTTGGCGTCAATGTCCGTTTAATCGCTGGAAAACAAATGTTTACTAAAAAGTGGGAAAGCAAATTATTTTGTAATGGTTAAATGTTCTTTTAGTAGACCTTGACGTGGATGCACTAAAATATTAGGGGGTGAAAATTATTGACTTTGAAACCAAAAGCAATACAAATAGAGAGAGTACCTGAGACTAATGACGCAGAAACATGGGCAAAGTTCAATGAAAGATTAAACGTTTTAGCAGGTCAAGGATACACAGTATTACGTGCAACAGAAACTTACATTCTATTATGCAGGAAGACAGCCTCAATTAGAAGAGAAGAATAATCTCAAAGATTGAACTTGACAATATGTGTTGCCAAAACTACTCAGCTCCAGTATGTATCAGAAGTGCAAATTACGGTTTGAAGATAACAGAGTTCAAGAATTCTATGAATTCCAAGATCATGAGGAGCAAGACAATTATAAACAAAAAGTATAACTTATCTGAAGTCAATAGATTAGTTCAATAGGGGTCTGAAAAGGGTAAAATGTCGTCCAAGCATGATGACAAAGAAATCAACGTGGGAATAGAAGCGAAATGTAAAAGAAAAGTGGCAAAGCTAGAGGCTTCGCTAAAGGAGAAGACCAAACTTGAGGAAACCTATCTTAACCAGCTCAAATACGCACGAGCTGATCTTGAAAACCTTCAGAAACACGTACAAAGGTGTGTTGATGAAGGAGTAACTCGAGAAAAAGCGAAGCTAATCCTACAAATATTAACAGTCGCTGAGGAAGCGGACATTGTTCTGAACGAAGCGAAGAAAGCAAAGAATCCCATTCTCCTAGAAGGGATGGAGATGATAAGGAAAAAACTGTGGAAAGTGATCAGTTGTGAGGGGCTTTACCCAATAGAGGCTATCGGAAAACCCTTCGATCCGAACGTTCACGAAGCGGTTCAAGAAGTTGAAACATGTGACTACCCTGAAGGCATGATTGTAGAGGAAATCAAAAAAGGTTACCTATTAAACGGAAAAGTTTTTCGACCCTGCTTGGTGAAAGTAGCATGCTCTTCTAGACTCTGATAAAGTTAAAATGGAAATGATAAACATGAGTAATGAAAAAATTGAAAGAATATTAGGAATCGATCTCGGAACAACAAATTCAGCCGCAGCTGTAATTATCGGAGGTAAACCTACCATAATTCCAAGTGCTGAGGGAGCAACAGTAGCGGGAAAGATGTTTCCATCCGTCGTAGCTTTTACTAAGGATGGAACAGCTACTTGTGGGTGAACCTGCAAGAAGACAAGCTATTACCAACCCAGAGGGAACCATACGTGAAATTAAGCGAAAAATGGGTACGGACTATAAAGTCAAGGTTTACGGGAAAGAGTACACACCGCAACAAATCTCAGCATTAATTCTACAGAAGATTCTTCGCGATTCTGAAACCTATCTTGGCGAGAAGATAACGAAGGCAGTAATAACAGTTCCCGCACATTTCAACGATAATCAGCGTCAAGCAACAATAGACGCTGGTGAGATTGCAGGCTTAAAAGTAACAAGAATTGTGAACGAGCCAACTGCAGCAGCCCTAGCCTATGGATTGGATAAAGCTGGTCAAGAAATGAAAATTCTGGTCTTCAGTTTTGGTGGCGGCACAAACGACACCACTATTATGGACTTTGGTGAAGGTGTCTTCGAAGTTTTAGCCACCAGTGGAGATACAAAAACAGGTGGAGCAGATCTCGACCAAGCTGTTATGGATTATACTATTTCAGAGTTCAAGCGCGAAACAGGAATTGATCTCAAGGGAGATGCAAAAGCTTTGGCTCGTTTGAAGGATGCAGCCGAAACAGCCAAGATAGAACTATCAAATCTGATAACTACAGACATAGATCTCCCATACATTACTTCAGATGCTACGGGTCCGAAGAATCTTCACATAACTCTAACAAGAGCAAAACTTGAACAACTAACTAGACCCATTGTAGAGAAGATTAGAGAGCCAATCCTTAGAACCTTGTCTGAAACGAAGTTGACCCAAGTACAAATCGACAAGATAATCCTGATGGGTGGACAGACAAAGATGCCACTTGTTCAGCAATTCATCGAGGACATAATTGGTAAGAAGCCTGAGAGAGGCATAGACCCGATGGAGTGTGTGGCCATAGGTGCTGCCATTCAAGGAGGAGTCCTCACAGGAGAGATCTCGGATATAGTGCTCCTCGACGTAACTCCTCTTTCCCTTGGGATAGAAACTCTAGGTGGCGTCTTCACGAAGATCATCGAACGGAACACAACAATACCTGTTAAACAAAGCCAAACTTTTTCCACAGCTGCTGACGGCCAGACAGCCGTTACAGTACACGTGCTCCAAGGGGAACGTAGCATGGCCAAGGACGACATAAGCTTAGGTCAATTTAACCTCACTGGAATTCCATCAGCACCTAGAGGTATCCCACAAATTGATGTGACATTCGACATTAACGCAGATGGAGTTCTGAATGTTGCTGCAAAAGATTTAGGAACTGGCAATCAGATGGGAATCAAGATTACTGCCTCCACCAAGCTTAGCCAAACAGAGAAAAATCAAATGATAAAGGAGGCAGAACAGTTTGCTGAACAAGACAAACGCGTAAAAAAGGAGGCTGAAATTCGAAACACCGCCGATTCCTTGATTTACACGACTGAAAAAACGTTAAACGAGATCTCAGATAAAATATCTGTCGAGCAGAAGACGGCGATTCAAGAGGCCATTCAGGGATTGAAGGACACATTGAAAGCGGGAGGATTAGCTGAAATAAGCGCCAAGGTCGAAGAACTAAAAAGGTTAGCTCAAGAAGCAGGGGCAACAGTTTATCAGCAAGCTGCGTCTCAAAGAGCTCAACAACAAGCAAGCCAAGAAAATGCACCCCCTAAAGAAGAACAACATGAAAAGAAGACTGTTGATGCAGAGTACAAGGTTGTGGACGAGTAGAAAAAATAGCGTTTTTTACTTTTGATATACTATGAAAATTCGGGTGATCGCTTAATTTGACGAGTGGGTTGGATTATTACGATGCATTAGGTGTCAATAAGGATGCGTCTCAAAAAGAAATTAAGCGTGCATTTCGAAAACTAGCTTTCAAATATCATCCAGATAGGAGCAAGATACCTAATGCTGAAGAGAAATTCAAGGAGGCCTCAGAGGCTTACGCCGTACTCTCTGACCCAAAAAAGAGGCGCCAATACGATGCTTCAGGCTTAGAAGGAATAAAGCAGCAATACAAGCAAGAAGACATCTACAACCGCGAGAACTTCCAAGATATCTTTTCAGAATTTGGTTTTAATGGTAACGATCTCTTCAATCGAATCTTCGGTGGCGGTTTCAATTTCAATCAAGGTCAGCGTGAGCTTCGTCCTGGTCGCAACTTAGATGCCCAATTGGAGATTACGCTAGAGCAGGCCGCTTTCGGAACTAAGTTAGAAATTACTTTACCAAGAATGAAAAAGTGCACTAGATGTGGTGGTTTAGGTGTTGAGCCTGGCAGTAGTTTGGTGACTTGTCCAAAATGTCAAGGTTCTGGAAGAATTGCGCAAAGAATCAGATCAAATTCAGATTTCGGCCAGATAGTCGTTTCTTGTGACCGTTGCAATGGTAGAGGAGAAGTAGCTCAGAAAAAGTGTAAGACGTGTGGAGGCAATGGGCTTGAAGAAAGCAAGGCACGACTTGAGGTTAAAGTGCCAGCCGGTATCGATGACGGCGATCGTCTAGTTCTTCGAGGGCAAGGCGAATATGCCCGTATAATGGGCCACCAGGAGATTTATACGTGACGATAAGAGTAAAACCCCACCCCTATCTGAATAGGAAGGGTCTAGACCTCTTGTATGAGGCCAATGTGAATTTTGCCCAAGCCACTTTAGGTGCTGAGATAGAAGTACCGACACTATCTAGCAAAACATTAGTCAAGATGCCACCTGGGACACAAAATGGCACAGTGCTCCGACTAAGAGGAGAAGGGATAAAAAGTAGATTTGGTAGGGGAGACGAACTTGTTAATGTAAACGTGCGAACTCCCGAGAAGCTGACGCCTAAGGAAAGAAAGCTAATCCAGGAGCTTTCCAAGGAGTTCGCGGCTGACAAACTTAAACAGTGATAAAATCAGGGTTTGAGTGGATTGGACAAGACAACGACGGACTTACGTACTTCAGGAAAACCGCATTTATAGTAAACACTAAAGTTTTGGTTTGAAAGGTTGGATAAAGTGAATAATTTATATTTAGATGAAGCTGAAGCGATTCTCTTTGATCTTAGTGGTACTCTAGTTAATGATCTTTTAGCCGGATACAATGGATATGTCGATCTTTGCAAGAAATATAATACGAAACCTCCATCTTTGATCCAATTCAGAGAAGATTTCAAGCTGCCTTATCCAGATTTTCTATCAGAAAAAGGCTTCAAAGAGATAGAAGACGCAATTTATTTTTGGAAAAACGCATACATGAATTACGGTTCATTGATAATTAAATTCTCTGACGTAATTCCCACATTAGAGAAACTAAAAAAACACGATTCAATTAAGCTAGGAGTTGTTTCACAAACTCCAAAAGAACAAGTTGAACAAAATCTCAAAAAGTTTAATCTCCAAAATTACTTTGACAATATAGTTTTAGATCGATTGAAACCCAAACCTAAAGGGTTACTCCAAGCACTAGTAGGAAGTGGAAACAAAAAATCCCAAAAACGTCATTTACATAGGAGACTAAGAATTGTGACAAGTAATTTTTTATCTGTTCGTATGCTACCGCACCACTTGGACCATAAGTATAATGAGAGTCACTATATATTAGAGAGTGGCTTTTGTCAATAGGGACGGGTTCATTGTTTTCTATTCTAAAATCTAAAGATTTTACTGTTCTGTAATTTGTATGGAAAGAAATCAATGGATGTTT
Source organism: Candidatus Bathyarchaeota archaeon (assembly GCA_963697165.1). Classification (GTDB taxonomy): domain Archaea; phylum Thermoproteota; class Bathyarchaeia; order Bathyarchaeales; family Bathyarchaeaceae; genus Bathyarchaeum. The sequence goes on along the minus strand of CAVOMX010000016.1, from coordinate 33,963 downwards.
TATTCCATGTCTATAAATATGATACCTTTCGTTTTTTAGGTGTTTGATATAGAAGATACCTGTTTGATCTAAAGTTAGAAGGGAACTTAAGAGTGAGGCTGCGTAAGGAGGAAATGATATACCTTTTTTAGATTCACTTATTTCTTGATCAATTTGGTCAATTCTTGCAGACAGAAAATTTCTGTCCCATAATTCAATATTCAGTTGCTTTGCTTCTTTTATGGCTTGTTGGGTAAAAAATGAAGTTGTTATTACTAACGAACGGTCGCAACCATAAATTGCTTGACCGCCCCGCGTTTTTAGAATAACAGAGTTTGGGACTTTGCTGCTTCTTTTATATCTCTTGGCTTGTACTGCAATCTTTTCTCCGTTGTTTAATATAACTAGGTCAACTCCAGAGTCAACAGTCAACTTGGTTAATCTTACTTGATATCCTAATTCTTCCAAGAACCATTTTAGAAATTGTTCAAATTCTTTTCCCGAAAGATTGTCTAAAGAATATATGTTGAATTTTTTTTGGTCGTTTTCTTCAATCACTTGGGGATATGATGAAAATTCTAAAAGTTTTTTTCGAATTTCATGGTTGATTTTTAGATTAAAATTGTTTTCTATTCGTTGAGCTAATTCTTTCGCTTTGTTTTCGGGGATTTGCAGCTTTTGTTCAAGAAATCGAGATAAATCTTCAGGATAAGTGTTTACGATTTCTTTTAGAAGAGCTGAGAATTTTTGTAACATTTTTAATATCCTTTCATTTTTTGGAATAATGACAATTTTCTTGAAGAAATTACCTTCTCGTCTTCTATTACAAATAATGTGTCTGAAAATCTTCCCTTAGATATTATTATCAAATTTTTTGCATTCTTACCCATTAACCAATTTTTTTTCCCCTTATAGTTCGAATTGAATTTAATAATAGGGAATACAAATGATTCATCGTCTGGAATAGACAAATTGTTGCACCCAGGGCATTTCTGGTTTTCAAGGGATCCTAAAGAGTATTCATTTTCACATAGATCGCATTTTTGAAATTGGGTACAGGAACACAGTTTTTTTCCTGATGCTTTACATAACCTGTATTGGTCGATCCCAACTGGATTTCCACAATTATAGCAGTGAACTATGTGCTGATTACAGTATTTGTTACCAGATTCCATGCATGTCTCAATATTATGCGATGAAAATATTTTTTCACATTTTGAGCAAAAGTCATAGCATTTATAGCAAATAGGTGATTGGTCGTGGTTGCATCTGTATTCGAAATTTCTTGAATTTAACGTTCCACATACAGAACAAACAAATCCGGTATTCATCTCAATGAATTCTTTTGTTGTATTATCAAGGCTTAACTGGAAATCGTTTGAGTATATATTTCCTGTTTCTATTGATTGGTTAATGCAATCTTCACAAAGGTAGAACCCATCAGCTGTGGCGTATCCGGTTTCAAAGTTTTTTTTACATGAGGGGCAAGCAATTTCAAATTTATCAGAAATTCCGACAATTAAAGAAGAAGTTATTTTGGAGTTGTTTGTTAATACAATCTCGAAATTAATTTTGTTTGTTGTCACTATTAATAGATTAACGAATTTAATAGAAATTCGAGTTCCTAGGGACTGCTCCTCTCTTTCAATAGCTTTAGCCTTTTTTTGTTTCCAGTTTTCTTCATTGAAAAGGTGAGCTTTCTTAGAGATAGATTGTTGTAATTTTTCTTCTTCAAGTTTTTCCTCAATTTTGTGTAATCGGTTTGAAATTTCTTTTTTTAGCACTATATCAAAAACATTCTTCTTATTTTTCAATAAGGTGTCTAATTTCTCATATGCAATAAGTTTTAAGGAATCAAAAGATGTTAAGTCAATTTTTTCCTCAGAATCGACAAAATTCGCATCTACATTTTCAAGAATATCATAATCATATAATTTCCCTGTTTGATCAAGAAGTATTTTTATTATTTCTTCGGTTTTTTTTAACTTATTTCTAAAGAAAACCGAGAAGTAAAATTGGAGAAGTTGGATTTTCTCAGATTTTACAACTTTTATTGATTGAATTTTGGCGTTATTAATTTGATGATAGCATCGTGGATTCTTAACACAAAAAGAAAACTCTTTTTCTCCTATGATGACCTTTTCACAAAAATCACAACTATATTCTGAATCTTTGAAATATTTTCTTATAAGCTTACTGAGATCCTCTTTAAGTGTTAAAGACAAGGAACAAACAGTTCCCTTTTGAAGACTTTTTTTTATAATCGACTCCAAAGCTTGACTGCCTGTGGCTATAAGATCGATTTCCTTTTCTCTGGAAACAACAGGTTGGTAAGTGAGTTTAAGCGGATCTCGAAGATTAGGAAGTTTAATAGTAAAGTGTTCTTCACAGACATCAATAACTTCGCCGCCTTCAACTTCTGCAAAGGATCTTATTAGTTGATGAATTGGTTCTTTGGAATATTTCATTACTAGCCAAGAACTCCTTTGGTAAATTGTGAGGCTAATTCTTGTTTCTTTTGGGCATATGCGATATTTTCTGAAAGCTTTTCTATTTCTTCTTTGATATTTCTTCGATCTTTACTACGCAAGAGTATTTCCATAATGGCTTTTTCGATATCTTCAGTGCCTTCCTGAACCTCAGCTAGGATCGTCTCCATTCCTCCGATTGTTAAGGTGAAAAGATTGATCTTTTGATAAAGTACATGAAGAACGTAGTCATCTATTGTGTCTTTAATACTCAAATTGAAGATGGTTACATCACGTTCTTGACCTAATCTGTGAACGCGTCCAATTCTTTGTTCTATTTTCATCGGGTTCCAATGTAAATCATAATTGAATAGCACATTACAGTTCTGTAAATTGAGTCCTTCAGCTGCCGCATCTGTAGCTACTAAGTATTTTATTTTTCCTTCTTTGAACTTTTCAAGTAATTCTTCTCTTTCTCTGAAAGTAGTGCTTCCCCAATAAATCTCAGCTGGACCAAATTCTTCATTGAGAATGTTTTTAATTTTTTCTACTGTCGCTCTTCTTAAACAAAAGATTATTGCCTGTTCATTTTTTATTTCTTTTAAAACTTTTTTCAATAGTTTGATTTTTGCGGGTTCTATCTGTTTGGCTAGTTTGATTAACTCTGAAATTGCTTCTCTTTCAGATGGATAGTTGTTATAGCGTTTTTCTAACATTTCAATTGCAGCGTAAGGGGAACTTGAAAGTGATTGTTGCATACTAATAGCCCTAAAAATAAGAATGCCTAAGCTTTCTGTCCGTTTGGCTGTAGAAACAGGGTTTTCTTCTTTGAGTTGTTCAATTGGCTTGAATCGGTTATCACATATGTCTTTTAGATATTGTGTTGCTTTTTCAATGAATTCATATTCAATATTCTCCGCTTCTATTCGTCTAGATTCGACGAATCTATTAGTGAAAGGAATGTTGGTGTCTATTCTTCTTGTTCTGCACATTACTTCGGAGACGATATTTCTTAGATGGTCTACTCGATTTTGATTAACTACTCGACATTTTGAATCTGCGGCGTACCTGGAAATGAAGGAGCTTTCGGTTCTTAATCGACCAGGATATACTAGATCAATTAAACTGTAAAGATCGGTTATTTTATTACAAAGAGGTGTAGCAGTTAAGAGTAGAAGGTTTTTTCTTGATAATTCAGCAAGTAACTTTCTGCCTTTCCTTTTTGTATTTCGATATTTATGCGCTTCGTCAACTATTACTAGATCCCAAGTCTCGTTTATTGATTATATTATATCTATGTAAGAACAAACCAGAAGAACAAATAATTCTATTGTCCGAATTGAAATCAACCATTTCACTGGAATCATTTGCTATTAGGAAATCCTCTCCGAATTTCTCTCTCATCTCAACTTTCCATTGTTCCATCAAACTTTTTGGTACCACAATTAAAACAGAATTAATCGTCCCCCTAACCAGGAGTTCTTTCATTATTATTCCCGCTTCAATGGTTTTTCCTAAACCAACTTCGTCTCCTAAAATGGCATTAGAATTCATATCCTGTAAAACAGTTTTAGCTACATCCATTTGGTAAGGGTGCGCATTTATTTTTGTGCGAATAATGTCTAATGCTATAAGTTTGTCGAAGCCTCGATTTAATTTGATTTCTTGGGCTATCAAATTCAATTTGAAGCGTTCAAAGGAGGAGAAATGTTTTTCCTGAATTAGGCTCCTAATGTTTCTTGGGTCTGAATAACTTACCAAACCTAGATTGTCACTTTCTTGTAGTATCTCGTCATCATTTTTGTAGGATTGTGATTTGGGTTTGGAAGGCTGGGTTTTAAAAAAATCTGCATATTGTTTTTGTGGGCGAAGGATTTTAGATGAATGCAAAGTTCTTTTTATTTTTTGAGATATATTCAACTCTTGGACTTAGAAAGGTTCCACATTCTTGACAAAATTTTCTCTGAAAATACTCCTCTTGAGTATAGTGAATTTGTGTTCATCATAATCTTACTGGATTGTGAAATCTGTTTTTCTGTTGTTACAGAGAGAGGGGTCGTCGGCTAGCATGGTCCAGGCTCTGAGACTTGGACTCTCGGGACTCCGGTTCAAATCCGGGCGACCCCACCATTCCTCAAAAAATTTAGGTTACAAACAGTTTTAGACGATTCAAACTCTTTTTTTAAAAGATTCTCCATTCATAAACTTCTTATCATATAGCATTTAGAGACCGTAATATGTCCAGATTTTCGTTTATGTTTGGGAGGGAATTAAATGGAACTGAAAATATATCCTACAAATTGGAAATTCGAAGTTTGTTGTGTTATAATAATTCTGATTTTGGTTCTAGTTTTATATTCATATAGCATAGTCTAATTTTTTCGTAAATCGTTCAAATTCAAATATTAGAAATCTGTCAGCAATAGCTTTCTATATAGATTTTATGAAGGAAACTCCAAAACTAATCACAAATGGATGGAATATTTGAAAAAGCTGTTTCGCAACGCTTAAATAATCAAAAAAGAGACGTTTTTTGGACTTTTTTGGTGAAAGAAATGGGCACACAAAACAATCTCCGCACACTTGCGTTTTAAACGCACAAAATCGGGAGACAAAGAAAGTCTGAGTTTAGAACGTAGCTCTCTAATATGAATGCGCGAGATTAGTTATTGGGTTTCTTGTATGCCTGTGATTAGTTCGTGGGTGTCTCTGCCGACGTATTCGCCTATGTAGCCGCCTTCCAGCACGCCAAAAACTGGCTTTTTCAGTGCTCCTACTATTCGTCCAATCTCTCGGTAACAATTAGAGGTCAAGCCCAATGAAGCCAAGTCTCCTTGGTGAGCATCGAAACCCGCTGAAATAGCAACTACATCAATGTTAGAGATTTCAACTTGGCTCAACGCCTTCTCTAACGTCTTCAGATACAAAGAGTCCCCAGCAGAGTAGGGTAAAGGAAAATTTAGGCAGTTGCCCTGAGAAACCAGACCAGTTCCCGGGTATGTCGGGTGCCTGTGCAATGAGATAAATGAGACCTTTGGGTCGTCCTTGAAAAATCTCCTGAGTCCCGTTTCCATGATGCCCGTCAATGTCCAGAATCAAGGTTGACTGGTCCAGTTTTTTGACTGCTATGGCGATGTTGTTGAAGTAGCAGAAGCCCAAGGTTGATGCTCCCATGGCTCTGCCGTTTCTGCCCGCGTGATGACCCGGAGGTCTCATGAACGAAAAAACTTTTTCTTTTGCAGCCAGTATTGCTGCGCCGGCAGAAAGCAGGGCATATTCGTAGATGTTTCGAGGCGCAGGCGTGTCCCCGTCCAGATAGCTTCCGGATTCCGCATTTTTGATCCTGTCAACGTATTCTCTGCTGTGAACAGTCAGCAGGTCTTCCCGTGAAGCTGGTTCAGGCTCCAAAAAATCGTGTCTTTCTCTGAGTATTCCAAGGGCTTGTCTAACTCTTTCTGGTCTTTCTATGTGTCCAGGCCAGTTGTACTCGAGACATTTTTCGGAGAATATGATTTTCATTTCAGGTTTCCTCCTTTTGGAGATTGGCTCTGATAAGATGTGTGCTCAATTTGTAGTAGATTGAGTGCTTTTGAATTTTTCTTCAGTATTTCGTGGCTTTAGACTGTGAGCTTCTTCAGTTCTTCGCATCTAGAATTTACGGTTTCGTAGAGTTCTTTTCGGAGGTTTTCTCCAGACAGGTTTGCATTCGTAGCAGTCCCAGTTTCTTGGATAATTCTATGTCGCCAAGTGAACTGACCCAACATTCAAAGTCTTTTCGTGGAATATGAAATTCGATGGACTTCAAGTCGACGGTTTGGATTTTGTCAACAAAATCTTTGAGGCTGTCAGCGTGAACGCCCGAATGCTGGTCAATATCATAGTAGAAGTGGAAGGCTTTTTCCAATGGGTAGGGGACTCAGAATTTTCAGGGCTAAGTTCTTGTCTACTTGCGGTAGCCCTATTGCTTCTTTGCCCTGATTAGTTATGGCGCAGTAGTGTTTCTGGGGAACAGAAACATATTTTGCCTTTATGAGCCCTAACAAGTAGCCCCTTGTCGATGAAGGGTCTAATCCAATTTTTTCGGCTAATGCTTGTAGGGTGATTGGGTTTCCAGCAACCCACAAATCCAACAAAATTTTTCCCCTAATTTTGCCCGCACTCATCTTTAACACGTTCCCAAAAAAGTATCGACCATCCAGATTATTAATATGTTCGGTGTTTGCAACTGAAAAAAAATCTTTGCAAGCCATTGAACTTTTTCACGAAGCATCAAAAGTGTATTTGCATAAGCTACATTTACTAAAATTACCATTTAGTCACACTTTCTGGTCTGACCTAATAGGAAAACATCAAGTGCAATCAAACATTCCAGATTCCCGAAAAAGGAGAACGATACAATCTAGTTCTTCATCGGTGCATTCTTTCCTCTCGAAATGATGCCAGAAGCTGCCCGAGTATTTGGTGAAGTTCTTCCACTCAAAAAACTGGTTAATACTATGAAAGGACTATAATGACAAGAAACTTGCCCTTTGATGCCATTATGCGAGAAATCCTCTACTTGACTGCTTCAGGTCTGATTCTGTTCATCATAGGAGCTATAGCATACAGAATATCCCTGAAGAGGCTCTAATTATCACATCAACTTTATTAGATTCAGCGGTCACTTGTCTATGTAGGGTAATTTACATGACAAAGACAATCAAAGAACAGGTAGCACAATGCATTGAAGAAGTTAGACCCCAGTTGCAGGCGGACGGCGGAGACATAGAACTTGTAGACGTAGAGAATGGCATAGCAAAAGTGAAACTTAAGGGTGCATGCAATGGATGCCCAATGTCAGCTATGACTTTACAATGGGGCGTCGTAAACTGCATAAAGAAAAAAGTGCCAGAAATTAAGAAAGTTGAAGTAGTTCAGTAATATTTCCATTCAATTAAACTGAATCTTAGAAACAGCAGATTAGACTATTGATTATTATTGCAGTAGCTATTTGACAAAATGAAGTTTATTGTCTGATCATTGTTAGTAAGAGTTTACTAAAGAGTTAGTGCCTAATTTTTATTAAAATAATCGTAAATTGCACTGTTATTGCAACTTATATTCAATGACTCTTCGTGGGAAAATGAAGTTTCTGGAAGCTTTTCACGATGAAAAGGTATGTTGGTTGTAACCCGCCTTATATTTAGCCAGACCTATCTTTTCTAATCAGTAAGAAAATACCAGCCTCGAAAACTTTGCCTTCAAAATTTGTTTATTACCCTCTAATTTAGAAGGTATTTATGATTCATAAGTTGTCAGTCAGGGGGTGGCAAACTTAGTATTAAATATGTTTTGTTACAAAATAATATTCTATGGGGACTGAGTTAGCATTTTCAGCTTAATTCTTTTTCCCAAAAAACAATAAAAAAATGTAAAAAGGTGAAAAAATGAAAAAATCAATAAACAAAACAAAATTAACAGCAACAATTATTTTAGCATTGTTAATAATTTCTGCCTTTACACTAATGACAAATGTACTGTTAAGCTCAATTGTGCTTCCTGCAATCCTACATTTGTTTAGAAATACATTAATGATTCATAAATTGTCAGTCAGGGGCTGACACTCTTAATGTTAAATACTACTTTGATACAAGAGATCATTCTATGGGGAAAGAACAAGCTTTTTTGCTTAATTCTTTTTCCTAAAAACAATAAAAAATGAAAAATGAAAAAAGGATGAAAAAAATGCAAAAATCAAAAAACAAAACAAAACTAACAGCAACAATCATTTCAGCTTTGTTAATAATTTCTGCCTTTACGCTGATGACTAATGTTACTAGTTCAACGCTCAAGGAACGCATACTGTAGATGAAGATACCCGTTCGGTACCGCTTCCTGCTGGAGTTACTCCCGACGTAACGATTAAGACCGACATCTATCTAAGTTTTAGACCAAATCCAGTTGGAGTCAATCAGATATTCTTGGTTAACCTGTGGAATGATCCTGGACCTTCATATGCCCGAGTCTTGAGAGACTATAAAGTATCATTAATGAGACCTGACGGATCCACCGAAGTAGTTGTTAATTGATTCTTATCCAGCAGACGGCACAGCATGGTTCGAATACATCGCAAACCAAATTGGTGAATGGAAAATCAAATTTGAGTTTCCTAGGAGGTTACTTCCCACCAGGAGAATATAGAGTACCATCCGGAGGTCGAGAAGGGTATGTAGAAGAATACACAAAATCAGTTTACTATCTGCCCGATTCTACTGAATGGCAAACACTTACGGTACAAGAAGACATAGTCTATTCCTGGCCTGAACCTGGACTTCCCACAGACTATTGGACAAGACCTGTATCGCCAGAAAACAGACATTGGTATCCAATTCTAGGCAACTATCCATGGCGATGGACCCAGCGAAGGAGGTGCTAATTGGCCTGCAGACACCAACACAGTATGGAACTCTCGTCAAATGTTCACTCCTTACGTCCAAGCACCCGAAACATGCTCACGTAGTATGGAGACGACTAGAAAACATAGCAGGAATCATGGGAGGAGACTACGGCGCCAAATCCCAGACTCAAGGGGGCAATACTCCAAGCATAATCTATGCTGGAAGATGCTACGACTCAAAAACAAGAGTGTATGCTGGAGAAACTCAGAGCGTATGGACTTGTACCGATCTTCGTACTGGTAAAGTCTATTGGGAAAGGACAGATGTATCTGCTCCCTCATACATTGAATATCAGGAAGGTTCAGAATCAGTTCCTGGCGCAGAAGCATCAGTAGGTGTTACTGTAAGTCTCTTACGCATAGGAGGCAATAGACTCCAAAAATTCAATCCAGGCAACAGGAGATATGACTTTAGACCGCGAAATTCCATGCATTTAGGTCCACTGAATACTATCGAAACGGTTACGTTTTGAGTACACAAGTAATTAGCGATGAAGACAAAATCTTCCGTTTAATCAACTGGACTACTTTTGGAACTAGCAACAATTTCGCTTCCAGAGTGGTAAGTAACATAAGCTTTCCAATGGACACCTTAGGTCAGTCACGTGATTACAATGCAATGGTATGTTTTGTATTTAGAGAAACAAACGCATGGGATCCTAATGGTTTGAAACCAATAAGCGGATTTCCATACGTAGACATTACAATCGATGGTGCAACAGGAATACGACATGGATTCCGAGTGATTGCAGCCGATCTACTAACAGGTGCAATGGCTATACAACAACACATATGACGACGAACCTTACAGTGCTGCTCAGATGCCATACAGTCAATCTTGTCACATCGCAGAAAACGGAAAAGTTGCACATACTAATGCGAAAAGGATACTTCAACTTCTATAATTCAAGAACAGGAGCATTTCCTTTACCAAATCTGAAACAATGGATTATCCATGGGATGAACCAGGATTTGGCGCTTACAACATAGCTTCTGCTTATGGAATGTTCTATCGAGGAGGTTATGGTGGAGTTTACGCCTTTGACTGGGATACAGGTGCAATAGTATGGAAGTATAAGCAAATAGCTCTAAGCCAGTACGAAACTCCATACGTTGACGAAAATGGCGTTACAGTATACTCTTGGAACGGTAGGAGTCCAAATTGCTGACGGAAAGGTATTTTGGCGAAAACGATGAACACACACCAACTCAACCTATATACAAGAGGTTGGGGACTACACTGCATTGACGCACTCACAGGTGAAGGAATATGGAATATAACTTCGCAGATGACTCCTGGTGCATATAGCAGATGGTATACTTAACAGCTGACTGCGATTATGATGGATACACTTACGTTTTCGGCAAAGGCAAAAGCGCCACAACAGTTACAGCACCTGATGTTGCAGTACCAAAAGGAACAGCTATTGACAATAAAGGGCACAGTGCTTGATATGTCTCCAGCTCAGCCAGGCACTCCTTGCGTATCCAAAGAATCAATGGCTACACAAATGGAGTATTTGCATTTCCAGCAACCTATAGATGGACTTTGGGGTAACGAAACAATTGACTGGTGTTCCTGTTACTTTGACGGCTATTAAGTTCAGACGGCTCAGAGTGTGTAGACATTGGCACAACAACAACCAGCGGCTACTATGGCACTTTCGGTTTTGCGTGGACTCCAACAGCAGAAGGAACCTATGAGATTGTTGCCTCATTTCCAGGAGACGATTCATATGGCAGCTCGGGAGCATCAACCTTCGTTACCGTCGGTCCAGCAGCTTCACCTGAAGAGATCAAATAGAACCGCAACCGAAACACACCACTAATCAGCACTGAAGTAGCCATAGCAATAGCTGTAGTCGCTGTTGCAGTCGTAGCCGCAGTCGGCATACTTGGTACTCAGAAAGCGAAAATAAACCAAAATTTTCCCTCCCTTTTTTTTGGGAGTAAACAAGTTAATTGAGAATGAGGGGCTGAAAAGATGTTTAACTATGGGAATGGTGAAGAATCCACTAATATTAAAGCGGTCAGTGGTTTTCATCTCTCGACTTTTAACAAACTGTTTTCCCAAAGTTACGTCTCAGAAAATCCCTTGTTCTCTTTACTTTTTCTAAAATGAAAATATTAAGATTATTTTATCATTGTCAGAAGCATCTTGAACCGTTTAGTTGCCTTCAGCGCGTGGGGCTTGTTGGCGGGCATTATCACCATTTCTCCTTTCTTCAGCTGAACCGCTTTTCCAGATATGGTTACTTCAACTTCGCCATCCAAATTGTAAACCAGAGCATCGAAGGGCGCAGTGTGCTCACTCAATCCCTGACCCTCATCAAAAGCGAACAGGGTAACAGTTCCAGCCTCCTTGTCAACTATTGTTCGGCTAACCACTGAGCCCTCTTGATAATCAATCAAATCAGCAAGCCTTACGGGTTTAGCAGAAACAGCCTCAACATTCTCTGTTTTGTTTTCTTTCACCATTTTTTCACCTCTCCATCGATATGATTAAATCAGTTTTCTTTCAGGTGGCACTTTCCGCCTGTTGGACAAAACTTTTCAGCATGATTCTCAACCGCCTTGAAGAGTGCACCAATAGTTTCTTCGTTGACTGAATAGATCCGCTTCTTTCCTTCTCGCTGGATGTAAACAAAATTGCATTCAAGAAGAGGTTTAAGGTTATGCGAAATCATGCTCTGTTCCTGCCCAAGGGCTTCTGCGAGCTCAGTTGACGCTCATCGGCTGTTTCATCAACTGCTCCAGCACAGCTAATCGTGTAGGATTTGCCAGATTCACGAAGAACCTGTAGCATGTTTCGCTTAACCCTTTCTTCATACTTAATCCAACGTCTGTTTTTAGTCCAGTATTGCTTTAAGGTCTTTCTCTGCCGATGTTATTGGCATGATGTTGAAGTTCTTCACCAGAACGTCTAGTATGTTGGGTGTGATGAATGCGGGCAAGCTTGGTCCTAAACGGATATTCTTGATTCCCAGATAGAGTAGCGTCAGCAGTATAGCCACAGCTTTCTGCTCATACCAAGACAGCACCAACGAGAGAGGAAGATCGTTTACTCCTACGCCAAACACGTCCGCCAGCGCCACAGCCACCTTGATCGCAGAGTAGGCATCGTTGCATTGTCCCACATCAAGAAGCCTAGGCAACCCGCCGAGCGTGCCCAAGTCCTTGTCGAAGAACCTGAATTTTCCACACGCCAAAGTAAGAACAATCGTGTCCGCCGGAGCCTTCTCAACCAATTCAGTGTAGTAGTTTCTTCCTGGCTTTGCCCCGTCACAGCCTCCAACCAAGAGGATATGCCGAAGGCTCTTGTTTTTTACTGCCTCAACAACCTTGTCGGCTACACTCAGGATAGTGTTTCGGGCGAACCCAACCATCACCGTTTTTCCGTCGGTGTCTTCCTGGAATCCGGGCATCTCCAGCGCCTTCTCGATTACTGGAGCTAAAATCCTTGTCAGCGATGTGGGTTACGTTTGGCCAGCCAACAAGTCCTGTGGTGAAGATGTTGCCCTGATAGTTTTCGAGAGGGCGTTGAATGCAGTTTGTTGTCATCAGGATTGCTCCAGGAAAAGCCCTGAATTCTTTTTGCTGGTTTTGCCACGCAGTTCCATAGTGTCCATAGAAGTGCGGGTACTTTTTTAGTTCTGGATAGCCGTGGGCGGGCAGCATTTCTCCGTGCGTGTAAACGTAGATTCCTTTGCCTGCAGTCTGTTTGAGGATCGCTTCTAAGTCTTGGAGGTCGTGTCCAGAAACGAGGATTGCTTTGCCTTTCTTTGCGCCAAGCGGAACTTTGGTTGGCACTGGATGACCGTATGTTCCCGTGTTTGCTGCGTCTAACAGTTCCATGGCTCTGAGGTTTATTTTGCCACATTTCAGAACTAACCCGACGAGGTCGTTTACGGTAAGGGATTTGTCTAGGGTAGCCGCGAGAGCCTCATGGATGAAGGCGAACACTTTGGGGTCTTTCTGTCCAAGAATGTATGCATGGTCGGCGTATGCTGCTACACCCTTGATTCCGTAGATGAGAAGCCACTGAAGAGAATGAACGTCAGGGTCTAAAGTTGGATCAGATTTGATGCCCACCAATCTGCCCTGCTCAACCAGCTCATTGACTGTATTCTTTGGAACAAAACCTGCGGGACCAGCAGACGTTATGGTTCCTCCAGCGTTTTCAACCTTCTTCCGTAGCGAGTCTCGATGTTGCACAGTTTTTTTGATTAGTGTCCACGAAACGGTTTGGGTCAAAATTTACGTTTGTGAGGGTGGAGAAGAGTGCTTTGCATGTGAATATGTCCTCGTCTTCAGTTGTTATTTCATGTTTTCTGGCTTCTATCGCTACTTGTGAAAGACCCTTTAGTGCGTAGATTAGCAGGTCTTGTAGTGCTGCAACTTCTGGGCTTTTTCCGCAGACACCAAATTGTGTGCATCCTTTTTCGTTGGCGGTTTGTTCGCATTGGAAACAGAACATTTTTTCGCTCATTTTGTTTTCACATCCACAACATTTTAATGAATGATTCTTCATATGTATTATCCTTCATATAAAGCCATCGGTCAACAAAACAAACAGCCACAGCCAAATTCCACATACGACACGAAAACGAAACATACTACTTCTGCAGCGTAAAATGCAAAAAACGATTCAAAAAGAACAGAGACAAATTCGTAAAATAACCCAAAAAAAGGGCGCCTATTCTTCTAAAATTTTTTGTGCACAACTACAGGTAGGCTTCTGTGGCGTACCTGCGCATCATCCTGTGGCTGTTAAAGTAGTATGCAACCTTTCCAACCGAGTTCTCCATCATCCGTATCCAATCGTCACGTTTCCTGTAGAATGTTGGAATAATCAGATACTCCAGCTTGTCGTACAACTGCGTAATCTCCCGGCGCCTCCGCTCAGACTCCTCCAAGTTCTCTTTCGGCGAAGGACCAATAGCCCAGCCTGTGACGCCCTCAATACAGCCCTCCACCCACCAGCCATCCAAAACACTGAAGTTGATCACCCCATTATGCGCCGCCTTCATTCCGCTTGTGCCAGAAGCCTCAAACGGTGGAATAGGAGTGTTCAACCAGACGTCCACGCCAGAAGTGAGCTTCGCCGCCATCTGTAGATCATAATTCTCCAGGTACACGATCTTCATTACGTCCTTCAGATGGTCTTTCATTTCATGAATCTCTTCGATTAACCGTTTTCCCATCCAGTCCCGCTGATGAGCCTTGCCCGCAAAGACGACCTGAATCTTGCCCACACTGTTGATTTCCTCAAGCCTTTTCAGGTTCGAAAACAGCAAAGTTGCACGTTTATAGCCAGTGAATCTGCGCGCAAAACCCAACGTAAGCACATTAGGGTCAAGCTGGACGCCTGACATGTTCACGGACATAACGTATCAGCTTTTCTTTTGCTTCAATGTGGGCGCGCCAAATCTCCTCATCTGGGATGCTGTCTACTCGGACCAGCAACTCAGGCTCGTTTGCCCATCCAGGCAAATACTTGTCATAAAGCATTCTGAAGCATTCGCAAGTCCAAGTGAAAGAGTGGACACCATTAGTTATAGCCGAGATATTATAGCCCGGAAACAGGGTCAACGAGAACTCCTTGTGCCTTTTTGCTACCCCATTCACATACTTGCTGGTGTTCAGAGCCAGACGGGTCATATTCAGCTGATCGTCTCCCCCAAGCTTCTTCAGGGTTTCTAGAGGAATTATTTCGCCCAACATGTTTTGGACAAGGCTCATACGAGAATTTGTCGTGCCCCGCCTCCACCGGAGTGTGAGTGGTAAATATGCAAAGGTCCCTTACGCTATCCAGATCATTTCCGTTCTTTGTCAGCAACTCCAACGTGAGAAGACCAGAATGTCCTTCGTTCATGTGATATTTTCCTATCTGAAATCCTGCGGCTTCAAGCATCTTCACGCCGCCAATTCCCAAGACGATCTCCTGCTTCAGCCGGTACTCTCTGTCGCCGCCATACAGGAAACAGGTGATCTCTCTATCCTCTGGAGAGTTGCCTTCTACATCGGTGTCAAGAAACAGGACAGAAACCAATCCGCCTGTAGGACTCTGGTAATCGTAGAGCCAAGCCTTCACTTTGACTGTCCGATTCTGTATCTTCAACTCAACTTGGTTTGGCAACTCAGTCATCAATGCTGGAGGGCGTCCAATCGTCAGGATGGTCGATCTGTTTTCCGTCCCTGAGTTCCTGCCTCAGGTAGCCCTTCCTGCTGACAAGAGTAACGCCCACCAACGGAATCTTAAGGTCTGCGCTGGACTTGATCACGTCGCCAGCTAATACGCCTAAACCTCCGCTGTAGGTGTGAATGTCATTGTCCAACCCGATTTCCATAGAAAAATACGCTATTTTTTTTCCCCGCAAGAAAGAACGTTTACAGTATTCGCCGCAGAAATGGTAAGTTTTTCCCCTGACTTCAGCCTTGAATTCTTCCTTCGGTTCAGTTAAAGGCAATCCGCAGACAGGGTCTCTAATCATAACCAAAAACCTCTCGACTCAAATTGGCATACACTATTCTTAGGTTTTCCTTCTTCTTTAATCTTGTAGAGTCTACATCAGTAATTTTCTTCAATTGTTTTAATCTTCTTTCAGTTATGGCAAGAACCTTCTTGCGCAGAGCCTCGCCTTTCAACTTTCTTTTTGAGCTGTTAACCGTTGCTATCTGGTCAGCTAGCTTATCATCGCCGACAACTTGGCTTAGCCACCGCTCAAAATCTCCACGTTCTATATGATACTGAATAGAGCTTACTTCAATGGTCTTCAACGCTGAACAGAATTCGTTTAAACTGTGAACGGTTAAGCCAGATGAACGGGCAAACTCGTAGGAGAAGGTGAATCCCATGCCAGCGGGAAGACGCCTCAGTAACCTTTTTGCTGCAAGTTCTGGTTTCTCAAGTTCTACACGGACCCGCGCTTCAAGGTCTGACAGAATTCTTGAGTAGACGGCGAAGGCTTCCACTGGGCTGCCCATGGAACTGAAGTAGTTGTGCACGTCTCCGGGTCCTCCACCCTTTATGCTGAGGTAATAGAGGTGGTCGCTCACTTGGAGGTAACGCCACAGCCGAATCAGGTCTTTGTCGCCTATTCCCTTCACCAATGGTTCCAGTTCCTTCAGAGAATCGTAGCAGATGTTCTGCATTGGATTTCCGATCCATGCGCTGGGGTCTCGTTCAATGTCAGCCCATGAAACCGTGTTGTATTCGTGAACGTCAACCTCGCCGACTGGATCGTGCAGTTCAATGACTTCAGAGGGAGTTCGCCAATTCAGGTGATGCCATTTGTTCACTTCATCGGGTAGTGCTCTTAGGAACTCGTGGATTCCGCCTTCTGGCCAGTGATGTTCCCCAAAGGTTTCGTAGTCAACAAAGATTACGATCACCTGTCCTTGGGTTCCGGCTAGCCATCGGGCATATTTGGTTGCGTCTAGAGGATACTCGTTCCAGTCCGGTCGAGGAGAAACGGAATCCCATGTCGTCGGAGAGGCGGTAATTGCGGAGCAACACGCGGAGGTCAGAGTCTTTGGCTTTGTAAACATAATTGGGGCTTCGTCCCATGAGAGTCTTGTCGATACCTTCTGTGACTGTGCCCTTGTAGCCCAGTTCCTCCATGGTCTTGGCTATGGCATTGTTGTATAGCAGTTCAGTGTTTTCGATAAACTTTGGCTCATAATCTAAGAGGTCTTTCATGAGTTGCCGGTGCATTTTCACCTGTTCCATAAACTCTGAACGGTCAGTTCCGTAGAGACTGGCTAGGGAATGGTAATAGGTTTCTTCCATGAATTCGACACAGCCAGTTTCGGCGAGCTGCTTGAAGGATTCGATGAGTTCTGGGTTTCCACAGTTCGCATTGTTCAAGAAAGACGCCTGATATACCATAGGTTACCTTGAATGGTTTTCCTTCGCTCTTGCTTTTATCGATCTGCTTCCAAGATTATTTTGTTTGCTGGAAAGTAGCATTTTCTTGCGGCTCTCTCGAAAACGTAACGGTTTAGTTCATTGTCAAAATATAGGTCAAAAAGATCCTTTGTTGCAACTTTTCCCTTAGACAATAGGTCTGAGTGAAAATTTCGGTTCAGTCTGAATGGCTGATGAACCTCGAACATTAAACAAACGTCTGTCATGGTTTACCACTAAAGCTAAAGGGAAATAGGCTTCCAAAGAGCAAAGTGGTTCTCTTTCCCTTTTATAATTTCTTATCTACCAATAATTAAGAGTCTCTAGGACTTCTCTTTCATGGGGAGGTCTCTTCAAAACTACTTCCTCAACGTATGCACGTAAAGGTTCAGCCACGCTCCAAGCCTGAGCGATACAGCCACGGGGAAGATGAGGTTCATCACCATCAAATATTTCGCTGATAGTTCCTAATCCCGCTTGGGATAGTTGCACTTGGAAAAGGGGCTCTAAAAAGTTCTTGAAAGCAAATTGCCGCCAAGATTCTTCATGATACTTTGTCTTCAAGAATGCTGTAATGAAGGGTCCTAGAAGCCATGCCCAAACAGTTCCATTGTGATACGCACTATCGCGATGTCCCCAGTCACCAAGATATTTTCCACTGTATTGTGAGTCATTGTTGGAAAGTGTTTTTAGTCCATATGTTCCCCACAAATTGCACCAGACTGTTCCAACAATCTTCTTCATTCTCTCCCTGTCAAGTATGGGAAAATCCAACGATGCAGCAATCAACTGATTTGGGCGTAACGTCGAGTCAGTTCCCTCACGATTCACAACATCAAAGAGAAATCCTTTTTGGTGATTCCAAAACTTCTCTGAAAAGCTCTCTTTAACCTTTTCAGCCATGCCACAATACTTTTCTGCTTTGTCCCCTTGGTTGAAACGTTTCGCTAAGAGCTGCATAGTTTTCAGGGCATTATACCATAAGGCTTGAATCTCAACTGCCTTTCCGTCTCTAGGTGTAACAAACCGGTCAATGGTGGTAGCGTCCATCCAAGTAAGTTGGGGACCATGAGCGATCAGACCGTCTTCTTCCATGTGAATACCAAAGATGGTACCCTGAACATGATAGTCAATTATCTCATTCATGGTTTTCCACAATTTTTCTTGAACAAAATCAAAGTCGCCAGTATACTTTAGGTATTGAAGAATCGCGTTGAAGAACCACAAGGTGGCATCCACTGTATTGTAAAGTGGAATGTCCCCAGCCTTGTCCGAAAAACGGTTCGGAATAATACCTTTATGACAATAGCGCTCAAAAGTCAACAAGATTTCTTGTGAATCTTCAAATCTTCCTGTGACAAGAGTCAATCCTGGCAGAGAAATGAGGGCGTCTCTTCCCCAATCATCAAACCAAGTGTAGCCGGCGATCACCGACTTCGTTCCAGTTGAAGCCCTAGATACAATGAACGAATCTGCCGCTTGAATAAGCCACTTTAACCAGTCTTCAAGCTCTAAGCCAGGGTTGCGTCCCCTAAACATTTGCAACAAGCCTTTTCGCCGAGTTAACTCTTCACGATGCAACAGTTCAATATCTTCTATGCCTTTTCCTAAAGTTGAAAAGAGGCTCTGAGTTTTTTCCTCATTTTTTCCAGCTGCTGCGAGGACATAAAATTTTTTCTTTTCTTTAGGATCAACAGAAAACTTGAAGAATCCGGGTCGAAAATAGTCGTCGGTGCTGCTTTCACTTCGGGATGCATCAACTCTGAAGAAGATTTTCTCAACCCACCAGCTCTCCTCTTTAAAAGAGCCGTCATTGCTTGAGGACAGAATCATGGAGGAAAACGAATCTGATGGCCCAATTAAAACGCCTTCATCGTGACGTTTCTGGATAAATCTCCACGATAAGTTATTCTTATCTGTTGTTTTGTAGATGTGCCTCGAATTTATGAGTGGTGAAACTCGGATAGTTACTTTTTCTTCCAATGGATTACTGACTTCGTAGATTACTATCGTCGCGTTTTTCATGTATGGCATAAAGATTGTCTTCTGGAGGCTAACACCATGCATGACATACTTAAATGTGGGAAGGGGATCAATCATAAATTCTGAGAGAAACTGGTAGCCCTTAGGGTGCATAACGTCTTGGAACTCGTTTGCGCCGAGATCATAGTTTTCATTACCAATCTGCAGATTCTCGTCAAGTTTTGATAATAGAACCCAGCGGTTCACTGGTGGATTAAAAGCTGCAACAAGGAGACCGTGATATTTTCGGGTGTTGATTCCCAAAACTGTTGAGGAAGCGTATCCTCCTAACCCGTTGGTTACCAGCCATTCTCGGTCTAGAGCCTCGTTGACGTTTGAGAGAACGCTTCGCCCAAGACTTATTTTGGGTAAGTCCACTTTTTGTGACATCCTATCAGGATTAATGTAATAGCTTAGCTATGTTTTTTCCTGTATCCACATTGAAGTGGTTGGCTACTGTAATACATTTACTCCGCAACAGCAGAGCATGAGGAACTGGAAGCTGAAGTTCTGTGAGGGTTTCAGCGTGACCCATGCCCTTTGCAACCACAAAATCCACCGAACGGTAAAGCTCAAGGAACACTTCTGAGCATTCTTCGGGAAATAAACCAACGGCGTCTGATCCTGTAGTAATTATCTCGTCTGCTATTTTGTCCATTCCAACAATTTTTGCGTCTTCCAACGTGGCATCGTTGAGTATCGGACCGTCTTTAACCGCTACTGTAACATGGGCTCCAAGATTTTTCAGCTCTTGAACAAGCAGTGTATCGAGGGCTATTTCTCCAGCGTTGTCTGTCAAGTATAGAACAGCTTTTGCATTCTTTGCTTTGTTGAAGATTTGGGGAATCTCATCTACTGCTAGGTCACTTTCTGCCAGTTGAATCAGATTCTCAAGGTCAGCGAACTTGAAGGGGTTGTCGGGAAGATCAAACTCCATGATATTGCCGACAATGGCTGAGAGACAAGCTTTCCTAAAACGTAGCTCCGGTTTAGTTTCCTTCAAGACTATACTATGTGCTAGAGGCAAAACTTCTAGTGCCTTTTGGTTGCTGATCTGTTTCTTTTGGTTGTGTAGGTCAGGGTTACCGGTTATCTCTCGTATCAGCCGGTCACGTTTTGTGCCTAAATGTGCGGGATTTGCTGTTGGCTTGAATTCTTCAGCCAAGAAACTTAGGATTGCTGACAAAGTTTTGAATTGGAGAGCTTTGTCGTCTGTGGCTTCTTGGATTTGCAGGTAGCCACGATTGAGAATACATGAAATACATCTGAGGTCAACATTCAATTATTAATCACGCCTAAACCACAAAAGCTACAGCCAGAATCAGGTGTCTCATCAAAGGATGTTGAGCATTATGCAGTTATGCACAGTTGTTATGAATCACTCAACGATTCGTTTATGGCTTCTGCAAATTCCATTATCACTTTACGGGGGTCTTTGGCTTTCACTATTCCGCTGGCAACCAAAACGCCCATAGTGCCAAGTTTCAATGCAGCAGCTACATCATCGCCCTTGGTTATTCCTGCACCACAAAGAGTCACTATATCAGGGTTTACATGTTTAACAAGTGCAACAGTCTCAGTGACCACCTCAGGCTTAGATTTAGAAACTGGAATTCCAGTTCCTATCAACTCAGGTGGCTCCAAAGAAACTATATCAGGCTTAAGTGCAGCCGCAGCCTCGCTCACCGGAGCATTGTTAGTGCACACTACAGAAATCATATTAGCTTCACGCGTCCTTGCAACTATGGCTTCAATGTCGCACAGTTTTAGTCGCCGTTCTGAATGGTTGATTAATGTTCCAATGGCTCCAGCCTCTTTCACAGATTCAAGAAGAACATGACCTGTAGAACTGCCCGGAAATATTGGGTCAATATGCTGCGCAAAAACGGGAATTGAAACAGCATCACAAACGGATGCTATGTCTGCCAATTGGGGAGCTACGCTAACGTTCACCCCTGTTTCCATGCTTACATCTTCTGCGATTTTAGACAGTTTAACAGCTTTTTTTCCGGTAGCTTCAGAATATGTTTTATAGTTGACAAGAATTATGGGAATTTTGAGATTTGTCATCAGGATTCGCCGCTTACATCTACACCTGAGGAACTTAAAGATTTAGTGCCGGAAATTAATGTTTCCCACACTTTATTTATATAGTTACACTGTTTCCCTAACTTTTCTGAACAGCTTTCCACCATCAATATACTCTCCTGTTTTATACCTGAATCCTTGCTCTAGCAGTTTCTTTGCTTCCTGAATATTTGACGCAATTTCACAGAAATATTCTACTGGTTTGTTGACATAAATTTCTTCGTAGAGCTCAACATAATTTTGGGTTGTCAATATTTGAAATATGACCTAAGATTCTTCTAACGTGTAAGATTGATTTTGTTATGGTATTCTCGGAGTGCTTTGCAGTGTCGAAAGGTATGAAAGTGTATTTCAAGCAATCTAGGATCATTGTATAGTCCAGCAAGTTTCTTTATTTTTCTTCTAAAGCTGGACAATCTGGTAATTCGTGCTTTTTTAGGAAACACTATTTTTTGGTTCTCTATTTTGGGTAAACTTTGCAGAATTTTTATGAGTTTCTTTGATACTAAAAAAAGAGAAAACGGAAGGCTTACTCTCTGTTAGTGTCTCCAGTTTCTCTATAGAAGCTTTAACCGTTAAACTAAGTTGATGCATTTCGTTCTTCGTATCTGAGTTTTCTTTTTCCATTTTTGTAAATTTGTCTTTTAGTCTCTTATTTTTTTCTTCAATTTTCTTTTTCATGTCTTTTGAGATTGTAAACGGTTGTTAAGCAAAAACTTAGTTCTATATCCGATTATGCCAACAACTACAACAGCAGCTACTCTTTATTTTGCTGTTTATCTTGAAAATATTTTTTAGCTGCTTCTATCTTCAATTCTATTTCTCTTGGAGTAGAATCTCCAAAATCTACTGTGCCCATAGCATCAATAATTCTGAAAATAGAATTAGTCACTTTGTAAAAGTTTTTAATATCTAAAGGCTCTGTCGAACCTAAAACTTGTTTAATAATCGGCACATGATGCTTTTGAATAGGTACAACTATTGATTTTCTTCGATTCCTACTGAAAATCTCTATCTCCTTTTCACCATATCGTATTTGCAATAGACCGTGCCAAAAAGCTTTAGATATTAATTCATATTCGTTCATGGTTGTTTATTCTCTCTTATTGAGGTTTAGCATTACTTTCTTTATTTGTGGCTATTTCTTCTTTTGCATCTCGTTAAGAATCAACCAATATGTGTGCTTTTACTAGGCTTTTTACATAGCGAGCCTACGTAATAGGTAACGTTTCCTTGTTCTTACCTGTAATTTTGTTTTTTAAATACTTAAAGAGATTTTTCCAGCTTATGTTTGGGAGCACAAACAATGGAGCAACCAATCCAATAATTAGTATAGATGCACCTACCCAAAGTCTCACATCTGTGTATTGTATAATGATAAGAAGAACACTTAGAACCAAAGCTATACAATAAACAACATAAATGATAAAAGGGACAGTTTCTTTCGGTGCGCTTTCAAATACTGTTCGCCAACTTTTCTGTGATTCCAAATTAGCTTCAGCATCTAACCTGTTTTTTTTAGCCTCTTCCCTCTTTTTGAATGCTTCTGTAATGCGTTCAATTTTTTGAATCTCTTCGTTTGACAGCTTCGGTATGTCTTCTTCTTTCATGTTAACCAAATATATTCAATATGATATTAAAAATTAGCCCTAGAGTTTAAGATAAAAAGGCGCAAAAAGTAAAAGCTAAACTAAGGTAACTGTTCAAAGAACACCCATAAATGTTAGCTTTGGGGGTTGATAACTTGAAAGCGGAACTGATTGCACCGTGTGGTATGAACTGTAACGTGTGTAGCAACTATCTTGCTTTAGAAAACGATACTAAAGCTAAAGGAGTCAAACTGCCTTACTGCAAAGGTTGCCGCCCCAGAGACAAGAAGTGCTCTTTTCTTAAGAAAAAATGCGAAAAGCTTCTGAATAACAAGGTGGAATTCTGCTATGAATGCAACGAGTTTCCCTGCGAACTCGTAAAAAACCTTGCCAAAAGTTATGAAATACATTACCGTATGAATATGGTTGACAATCTTCGGTATATTAAAGAACACGGTTTGGCAAAATTTTTGGAAACTGAAAAGAAAAAAGGGGAATGCCCTGATTGTGGAGAAGTAATCTGTTGCCATAACGGAATATGCTATAGTTGCGGTTTAGAAAAAATGAAGAGCAAGAAGAAACGTTACCGATGGGAAGACGAACAGCCATTCCCTTAACGTTTTGAACTATTTTACTACTAGCACTGGGCAGGGAGCGTGCGTTGTCACTCCGTGGCTTACGCTTCCAATGAGAATTTCTTTCATTTTACTTATTCCCCTCGAACCAATAACAATTAAATCGAAATTACCCTCTCTAGCCTTTTTGAGTATCTCTTCAACAATATGTCCCTCTTTTAACAGTGTTTCAACCTGAATCCCTTCAGCCTTGGCTATTTTTTCACCTTCCGCCAAAATTGATTCACCAGATTTACGGATTTCCAGAACATAAGCAAAGACCTGTGAGGGAGTTATTCTAAATGAATTGACAGAATATACGTTAATCAACATAATTTTTCCATCAAACTTTTTTGCTATTTGGAGAGCTTTTTCTAAAGCGCTTAGCGAATGATCAGATCCATCTAAGGGAACCAAAATCTTCTTAAAAATGGACAACAATATCCCCTAATACTATTCTTGTAACCGTTTACATATATCTTTGCTAAATTGATCAGATAATGAAAAAGTGGATTTTGCGGAAGTAGAACGTGTCCTTTAGTTTCGGTTTGCTCTCTAGTCTGTAACTTTTCTTTTGGACTCAACTTCTAAATTTAGATATGTAGTTTTAGAAATTGGTGTATAGTAAATGGCTTTGAGGTTAGTTTGTCATGAATGTAGAAAAATCCTCTATGAAGGAAGAGACATGATTCCAATCTATAGGCTACGAAAAAGAACTGAGGGAAAATGTCCGTCCTGTAATAGAAAACTTTCGATTGAACCATTGAATATAACTTATGAAAAAACGGATGGTGCTAATTTTGGTTTACACAAAAACTCTTAATGGACCTTAGTTTTGTAGCTGGAACTGTTTGTTTGAAAGTCATGCGTGCCAGAAGGGCAATTTGAGACTTCGCCGTTCACAATCCCCTGCGGTTACTGTTGTCGCAAATATCCTTATCAGTAATTGATTGTCCTCGGGAGTAGGTTTTTCTACCTCTTTTAGCTGAAGAAAATCCGGAGGCCCGTATTCTGTCCATCCAATCGCCTTCATTTTCATATTTAAGAATAATTACTTTTAGGGTTCATAATATTTTACCCCAAAAGCAAATCAGAAATATTGCAATGCGTGCGCGTGTGTGCGCGCGTGTGTGTGGTGTTTGCATGTGAGGGTAGTTAGAGAGAATGGGGGAGAACAAGAAAAAGTCAGGGAGAAAATACGTAAACGTGAACAGGAGCACGTTTGGGATTGGGGTTAAAATTTGACCCTTTTTCCCTAAGCCAAATCAGTTGCTCAGTTGTCTATATTCTAAGTAAGAGAAGATTACCAATATTGCGGTCCAAGTTATGAATACTCCATGTGTGCCACCTATGAAAATAGGGTGTGATGCGACTCTGTTACCTATTGAAATAGCAATCAAGAAGAGTGGTCCCCATTTGTTTCTTTTTCTGATCAAGAACAGCGCCATAAGATTTAGTGCAACCATAACAGCTGCGTTCAAAACTGCGATTGTATAATCAACTGCTAGAGTAAAACGTGCCGCGTTTGTGCTTCCGATAGATGGGTTAGCAGTCCATAGAATTATTGAAGCAACTTCACCGATTATTGCTAAAGATACTATAATCATTAACAGTTTATGGTGCGTAATAGTCCTGGTTTTTTGTTTGTATTCTAGCAGTGCAAAGATAATAATAATCGCTGACCAAGCGATAAAAGGAACTTGTCCAGCTGCTACCTCAAAATGGAAGAAACCCAAGATTCTGTTAGGTACTACAATTGCAATAACTAATAGTGGTCCCCATTTCATCTTCATTTTTAGACTAATTAACGCTACTACATTTAGAATGGCAACTACTGCTGCAGCTATGATGGCTTCGTTGTAATCAACAACTAAGGTATTACGCATATCCGGTGCAGCATCCCAAAAGGCAATGGAAAGTAAACCACCAACTATTGAAAGCGTCACCAAAATCATCAATATTGAATAGCTCTTTTCATCACTCATAGTTCGACCATTCTCCGGTTAACGATAAAAGGTTTTTTGTTAAGTTTCTTTGGCGTATAAAATATGTTAAATGACTAATAAGAGATATTAATGTAGAGTATGGAGTGTAGCAAGTTTCTATATTTTTCTTCTAAAGCTGTAACGTCTGCTGTTTCTGTGCTATTTGACGAATAACTGGCGGGAATATTCTGGACAAATTTTGTCTAGACGAACACGATAAAGAAAAATAATATAGGAAGAAGGGTTTTCTGAGGCTTAAACACGGGAAATTACGAGAGAGAAAACATGGAAATTCTAGACTGCCATATTCATTTTTTTAACCAGTCTTTTTTCCCGCATTTATCTCCTTTTCAGACCCTTATTCCTACACTCACTTACTCCCAAAAAAAGGGAAGGACGAGAGATGTAGTGACATCGCCACTACTAACGGAAATTAATGTTTCCCATTTTTACATCTAGATTTTGGTTCAAGTTTAGAACGAACCATTTTGTCAAGTCTGAAATGCAAAGCATAAAGAAACAAAATTAACTAGCCTTCGTATGGCGGTCGTTCCGTAGAAGTAAGAGTGATTGAAGCAGTTACCCCAGACCGCCAAAGAATCAAAGTGACAACTTGATTAGGCGATACTTCCACTTCCATGTATGCAACCCAATCTTCAAGAGAAAAAGCAGGATGTCCATCAACAGCTAAAATAATATCCACGGCAGTGTAACTTTGAGTCCCGTTTATAGCAGGGTTTAATCCAGCCTGATCCGCTGGATAATTTTGAAACACATCCATTACTAGAAGCCCAGTTTGGTAAAGGTCAACATTTAGAATATTCAGTGAACTTATAACCTCAGGAGTCAACACCAGCAAAGAAACACCTACAAATGGATGCTTGTAACCACCTTCACTTATAATGGAGGGAATCACTCGCTTCAAGATGTTCATTGGAACCGCAAAATTGAAACCTACTTCTGTACCCGCATTTGTTATTCCGACAACGTTTCCATAAAGATCAAATAAAGGTCCACCTGAGCTGCCAGGGGCAATAGTCAAGTCCAACTGTAGCACAGGCACGATTATAGGTTCAAGGTCAAGGAGCCTGTTGACCTGACTTACGAATCCGACTGAAAGGCTCTCTGTAAGACCAAGAGGGTTACCTATTGCTATAACCTGCTGTCCGATGTTTACAGATTGGTCACTTAGAGTCAAGGGCTCAGCCTCAGCTGGAGCGGTAGATACTGCTAAAACTGCAACGTCTGAGTAAGCGTCAGAGCCTATCAAAGTTGCCTGTGTTCTGGTTCTGTCGAAGAACTCAATTTCAATGTCTATTTCATCTGCAACTACATGATAATTAGTGACTATTATGTTTGAAGTATTGAACATGAATCCTGAACCCTGTCCGATGGGAGTTCTGATTACCACAACTGATCTGTATGTAGCCGCGTATACTTCAGCTGGTGTCAGTCTGAGCAATTGGTCAACAAGTTCTTCCAGACCCGAAATTTCGGATACGAGTCCTTCGATGGTTTCAACGGTGGTTGTGATGTCAGCCAAGCTTGTAGATGTGCTTTGATTGAGGGCGCCTATTTGATCTGTCAGATTTGACAGGGCTAATGTGGCTTCTTCAATGTTATTTTTTGCTTGGTCTAAGGCGGTTTGTAGTTCACTAATCTGTTCTTCCTGAGCATCAATCTGTCCAGCCTGAACGACAACATTGTCTAGGGCAGTTTGCAGATCATTAAGCCGTTCTTCTCCTACATCAAGAGCACCTTGTAGTTCCTCAATCTGTTCGCTCGGGGTACTGAACTGCTCAAGAGAAGCTTCTAGTTCGTTAATACGTTCCTCTTGTGCAATGAGTTGTTCTTGAGCACGAATACTGTCAAGTATCAAATAGGTGTTAAAAGCAGAGAATATGACAGCGAAAACAGCTACTAACGCTACTAGCTTCAAAGTTCTGTTAGACATAAACCAAACTCGATAACCAAGGGTTTTAAGACTTTTGGAAAATCGCCAAACCGTGTCTAGAAAATAGGAAAATCTATCTAACTTCGTTAACAGATTTACTGCCTGATCTTGCGGCGGAGTAAAGATGAGGAGACTAACTGGAGGAAAAAGAAACGGCAAAGTCATAGAGCAAGTGAGAAAATCTAAGACATCTCTGCAGGATAACCCATGGGTTCTCCAGCTTCTAGATGACCCCAGTCTCGCCGCAGACCTGAACTACAGCAAACACCAGTTAGTGACTAAGACGCGAGGAAATAGCCTATGTGTAGCATGTAAAGGCGGCAAGTTTCTCTGCGGCAAAACCAGATGCCCTCTTGTTGTTAGATTCAGCTCTTACTTCAAATCATCGTCACTGGTACAGGGCACTGACTTGGATGGAGCTTGCCCACCCGGAGTCTTTGTGGGTCGAATCGGCTACCCTCACGTTTATGCAGGACCTCTTGTTCCGCCCATCCATGAAGACACAAGCACTTATGACCAGCCAGAATCATGGTTTGGAAAATCCATCGATGAAATAGTGGGTTTCCGCTCATTGCTCGTAAGAGGAAAACATAGAGTTCACGTGAAAAAGTTTGAGGATTCAGGAAAAATTATGGATCAAACCATCGATTTAGCATTGTCAGTTAAACCCGTTGATGTTGAGTTGTCCCTCAAAAAGAAGCCCGCCGCAGCCCTTGTTCTTGATGACCAAATTCAGCCCTTTGGACCCTCAGCCCCGCTTAACAAGATGCGAATCACAAACTCTCGTTGGGATCACCACATCCAGAAAGTTTACTTCGACGATGACCTGAATGCCTCAGAAGCAGTTACAACTTTATTCCAGAAGGGAACGCTTGTTACGAAGATTCAACGTGCCTTTAGCGTCGGCGCCTTTGGGATGAAGGAGCAAAGACGTTTAGTTCCCACCCGCTGGAGCATAACCGCTGTGGACAGCATTATCTCAAAAGAGATGATGAAAAACATTAAAAGGTTTCCTGAAATCAACGAATATCGAATCTACGAGTCCTGCTACCTAGACAACAAATTTGAGATATTGATGATACCACAGGTTTGGAGCTATGAAGCCATGGAGGCTTGGTATCCGGGAACAATTTGGAATACAAATAGCAGAAATGTAGTCCTGTTTTCAGACTGGGAAGATTTTGATGGTCGTAACACCTACGCCAGCATTGGAGGCTGCTATTATGCTGCTCGTTTAGCGGTAGGAGAATTGCTTATGAAGGAACGAAAACAGGCGTCGGTTGCTGTTTTGAGGGAAGCCCACCCCGGATACATCATGCCAGTGGGAGTTTGGCAGGTGAGAGAGAACGTGAGGAATGCCCTACGGCAGAAGCCTCTAAAATACAATACAATGGAGGAGGCTTTAGCCCGTATTGGCAGCCAGTTTCAGATTCCGTTGAGGCAGTGGATAGAAAAAAGTATGCTGTTAAAGAATGCCCTGTTTCAAAGAAGAATCACAGATTATTAGAAAATAAATGATTACTTTGGTTTTTTGAATAGTTTTTCTCCGTCAATTTCGAATACGTAATGGAATCCTTGTTCAATGAGTATCTTTGCCTCTTTAGCAGTTGATGCTGTTTCGCAAACGTAATTTTCAGGTTTTAGGTCGCCATAGATTTCTTCATACAATTCTACAGTGTTGAGTGGTCACCATTTGATTATAGTTGGGGAGCTTTCGATTGTTACACAAGTATAAGTTCAAATGGAGCACATTTGGAAAATCTTCATCCGCATGGTTTTAACCCAGTAATTTACTTCACAATCAATCGTGTTGATGTTGGTATAGTAAAATCAGAAAACTGCCTCACTGCAGAAGTCCAGTACGACAATGTACAGTTTAACGCAGAAGCACGATTATTGGAGTAGACTAAAAACTACCTCTCCTAAATATTCCAGAGAAAGCTATCCATATTTCTTGATGCCTTTTAAATCCTAAAAAACTTTTTTCAATATAATAAATTTTTTTTGTGCGTGCGTGCGGGTTTCACACGTTAGGAGGAGTAAGTGAGAGAATGAGAATTAGAATGGGAGCAAGAACAAGGGAGAAAAAATACGTAGACACGTGTACGAATAAGTTTGGGTTTGAGATTAAAATTTAGCTTAATACGTTTCAAGAATAAACGCTAAATGCGAATTCAATGTAATGTATATTTGGATTCCTGTGAAAAAGAAGTCACTCTTTTGTGTATTCTGTACAGCCACAATTCTTGGAGGATTAATTTTAGCATGTATTATGTGTTTTGGAATAGTTCAAGCTTCAAATGATGGTGGTATACCCAAACCATCTGTCCCAGAATTTACGGTGGATGTTGACGGTAGGAGAGTAAGCCTGACAATTAATAATCAACCCTTTGTCTCCTATTATGATGATAATGGCTGGAATATTGTTTTCTACTATAACGTTCGTTTAAATGGAAAGGAGCTTTACCGTTATTCAGATGGATATCCGGTTCAGTCAGGTTCACAAAACACGACAATCTCATACAATATACGAGAAAAGGCTGACAGTAACCTTGGAGTGTACTTATGGAGAATCGATACTAATACTCTAAAATTCCAAGTGGAGGCAATGATAGGTTTTACCCATCGAGTTGTTGACGGAGCTATGGCGCCTTGGGTTTTTACTGGTGAAACAAGCGGTTGGAATGATACACGAACAGTAACTATTGAGGCGAGTGACCCTACAACACCCGACGAGCCAACAACATCTGGCGATAAAACAACCAACGATGAATCTTATCAAATGGAACAGTTAGCAGTCATTTTAGGAATTGTCGCCACAGTGACAGCAGTTGCCGCATTGGGTATTGGTCTGCTGGTTTACTTTAAGATTCGCAAGCAATAAGAAGAAAAAATTTGTGTAGTTTTGGGGTTACATTTAACTTCAAAACCCACTCGGCTAACAAACTTGAGAATAACTCTTCTATTAATAATCTTTAATATCCTCTCCATGCGGTGGGGTTTTGATATTTTACTTCAAGTTTTTCATTAGCGAACAAAGCTTGAATTAGCAGTTTAAATTCTGTTCGCGAAAGTCTGTTTGAAGACATCTATTGCAAACCAACATGATTGATATTGACGTTATTTCGGTTGTCAATACTAGAAAATCTGTTTATTCCTATTCGGTTCAGTTGTAAACATATGGTGTTAAAGGACTGTTCGCTTCCTGTTAAGATGTTGTTACCGTCAGGAGTCAGGGAGTAGACTTTTCTGGGGCGATCACTCTTTAGATCCCATTGGCTTTTAATATAACCTTTCTCTTCCAGATCGTTAAGAAAAGGGTAGATTGTACTGGGACCGAAATATATTCCAAAGTTTCTACGTATGCTTGTAATAATTTTATAGCCATGCATAGGTTCTGATCTCAAAAAACCAAGAACAACTAGGTCTAGAACGCCTTTAGTAAGTTGTTTGCCAATTTTTTTTATTTCCTGTGAGTTCAATTCTTATTCCTCTTTGGGTCTATTCTTATTGTTGTTTTGTTTTACAACTATACAATAGGTCTATATTATGACATATCATATTATTTAATGTAGAATATTTCATATAAAAGGGTTAATGTGACCAGCAGCAATATCCAGAAAGAGGGTAGCAGAAATAATTATTGAAAATCAACATTAACAAAAATAAATAATTCTATAAAGTAATTATTAATGCATTTGATCAGACCAAATAAACAGGCTCTTTTAAGAAATCAATGTGTAGTACACAGAAACAGAGATGGGGTAAAATTTAACCAACCAACGATGGTAGCCTCGAAGCTCGCTCAAGATTTTTTCGGCGGAGACCTCTCCGCCAACTGACGACATTATGGGGTTAGTTTACTCCCCTTTCGCTTCGTCTCAGCTTTTGCTACCCCAGACGAGAAATCAGTGAGAGATGAAAGTTAGGGATAGGTTTGGGGTTACGGGTAAGTTTCGGCGCGCGCATACAGATAATTTATACTTAACTCCAAATGAGTATATTCAAACTGAAAAAAGATGCAAAAACATCCGGGTTAAATGGTTTCAAATCAACGCCAAAAGCTAAAAGTCAATTTCAGTATAAACTCCAAAGCAGATAGAAGATAATAGTGATGAAAAATCTTCTGATTTTTCTTGGTTTTGTGCTCCTTATAGGAGGGACAGGGATTTGGATTAGTACCATTTATTCTTCACTCCAAGAATATGAAAAAATATTGTGAATTGGTTGGTGCCCAAGAAGTAGGAAATCCGCTGCCGTATCATGTTTGGGGTGGTGGAAAATACACTAACATTACTCTTATTGTGTTGTTTTTTGTATGGATACCTTTTCTTGATTATGCTCTACGAAAAAAGGCTTATCCATTTTTTAGGCGAAAGTTAACTTATCCAGGAATGAAAAGGTTTTCTCGTTCTGCGTCTCGATCTCTATATGAAGACCTTTATGGGTTAGTGTTTGGCTATTTCACAAGAGTTAATCGAAAAGTTAGGGCAAAAATTGGTTATAGGTTTATGAAAAATGAGACTTTTGAGCATGTGCATCTATTGACCAAAGTTTTCAAATGGATTGTTTTTCCCTTAAGCATTCTGTATGTTTTTGTAGAGTTCTGTTTTTTTGGGCAAAACGCTTTCGACACTATGTTGGTTGGCATTATGTTGTTTTTATACAGTAATTTCGTGCCAGATTTGCCCGCTATTTTTCGAAGAAGGATTTGCCGAGACGAAAGAGATACATTCCATGAGAATTTATCGTGGTATAAAACATATGCACTCCTAGCGTTTGCTCCATTGTTTATTATTTTCTTGTTCTGTGGGATAAAGGTAAACTGGAGGACAACTGAGACATTTCATAATTTCAAGTCTCTAGCAATCTATGGAAGCTTTCTTTTTGTGACAGGTTTTCATATTTTGTCAGCTTTTCCGATTTCGATTGGGGGATTAATAGAGGCTTTTTGTGTACCACTCTATGCGATTTTGGGTTACTTGACTCATCTAAAAGTCGATCTTCTATTCTAAGCATCTGCAACTAGCATATTCTTTTTGATTTTACCAGTTGCTGAATTTTAGATCTAAGAAATTTAGAGGTGAACAAATCGTACAGAAACTTATATTACCAATTAGAACGGTAACATCGTATTGAAATTGTTTTACTTTTTTTCAGGGAAGTGGGGAAAATATCAATTAAAAAAATATGCAAATAATTCTTGTAGCTCTTTCAAAAGTCAAAAGAAACGCAATGGGGGATGCTTGGATTTCAGGGAAAGAATTGCAGGGAGTATCAGGTCTTGATCCAGCGGACATCAATGATGCTGTTGAAATTCTTGAGACAAGAGATCGAGTAAAAACAAGGAAAACGTTGGGAACTAATCCTTTCAAATTTTATCACGTGACTATTACCTCACACGGAAGACTTGAGTTAGAATAAAAAAAGAAAAAACCCAACTTGTTTTAATTTTGAAGAGATAAACATAGTTTTTAGTTCCGTATGCTCTAGGTTCTTTTGCTCTGGACAGAAATTATAACAGATTACTTATTTCTTTGAAGTTTTCGATTCCGTTTTGTGATACCTCATAGAAGATTTGTTTTTGTTTAATTACACAATAAATGAGCAAAGCTGCTACTGCATGCCTAGCCAGTGCATCATAGACTAGCTTTTCTTCGTTTAGTCAACCCTTCGCTTTGAGAAGGTAAAGAAGGGGTGTTGCTGTTTTCACTCTTTTTCCATGATAGTATGTTATTTCGGGGTGGAGTTTATACTAGAATATTTTACTATCTGTTAGTTACCTATTGACAGTATTGAAATAAGCATTAAAATGCTCCCACAGCAAACATCAGTTAAATAAACAATCTTGCTCTGGCGGTGTATAAATACGAAGAAAAAAAATGAAGTCAAAGTTGTAGCAGAGATCTTGCGAACAGCAGCCAAAGGCTCTAACGAAGGAGAAATCATGGACCGATGTAAATTGGATTCTATGTCAATAGAAAATTATCTATCAGCATTGGCAGAATTAAGCATGCTCACGATAAACGATGAAAATGAAGGACAATATCAAACAACCAAAAAGGGATTAGAATTCCTAAATACTTATCATCGGCTCAGATGGCTTCTATTTGGCAAGGACAACGACTTCATGCTGATGGGTCTTCTGGAAAAGATGAAAGGGAAGGAACAATCTCCTTTTTATGTGAGTTAAAAACATGCATCATTTTCTTTTGGCGCTCAACCAAACGAGGAAACAAAGACTGACTTCAATTACTAGAGACGTCTGCTATCAGCTTGACATATTACCACTTTTGAAACAAACGTTAATGTTGCTTGAAGACAAATCTGTATGATGCCTTGGGGATACGTTTATGACAGAGGAGAAAAAAGAGTTTGATGTTGTCGCCGACATCTTACGGGTAGCTGCATTGGGCTCAAAAGAAGCAGAGCTAATAACCGGATGTGACCTAGATCGCAGCAGCTTCGAAAAATACATTCCAGTCATGATGATTCTGAAGCTTGTAAACGTAGAGAAAGAGACCGAGAACTTTTACCGAACTACAAACAAAGGACTGGAGTTTTTACGTTTCTACCACGGCCTGCGATGGCTCCTATGGGGTAAAGACTTTGACTATACGTTAATCAACATCATGAATAAGCTGAAAAAAGAGGAAAAGCCATACTACGTAAGATAACAAAAACATGCAGCATTAAGGCTGTTTCTTCTCAAAAAAATCCGCAAGCTTTCGGGTTTCTGACATCCGCAAAATATCTGCACACTTCTTGGGTTCCAAAGCTTTGAATTCCAGTCCCAAACCGTCCAAGAGCTTCTGTACACCTTTGGCTAAACGAGGAGCCACAAGAATTCCCCTAAGCTCTCTATTAGCTACAGTCTTCACAAAGTCAACATACTTCGCCAATTGTAACGCTGCATCCC
>CAVOMX010000015.1:0-46371 GCA_963697165.1 Candidatus Bathyarchaeota archaeon | reverse complement strand
ATGCAAAAACATCCGGGTTAAACGGTTTCAGATCAACGCCAAAAGCTAAAAGTCAATTTCAGTATAAACATCAAAGCAGATAGAAGATAATAGTGATGAAAAATCTCCTGATTTTTCTTGGTATTGTGCTCCTTATAGGAGGAACAGGGATTTGGATTGGTCCAGTTTATTCTTCACTCCAAGAATATGAAAAATATTGTGAATTGGTTGGTGCCCAAGAAGTAGGAAGTCCGCTGCCGTATCATGTTTGGGGTGGTGGAAAATATATTAACATTACTCTTATTGTGTTGTTTTTTGTATGGATACCTTTTCTTGATTATGTTCTACGAAAAAAGGCTTATCCATTTTTTAGGCGAAAGTTAACTTATCCAGGAATGAAAAGGTTTTCTCGTTCTGTGTCTCGATCTCTGTATGAAGACCTTTACGGGTTAGTGTTCGGCTATTTCACAAGAATTAATCGAAAAGTTAGGGCAAAAATTGGTTATAGGTTTATGAAAATTGAGACTTTTGAGCATGTGCATCTGCTGACTAAAGTTTTCAAATGGATTGTTTTTCCCTTAAGCATTCTGTATGTTTTTGTAGAGTTCTGTTTTTTTGGGCAAAACGCTTTGGACACTATGTTGGTTGGCATTATGTTGTTTTTATACAGTAATTTCGTGCCAGATTTGCCCGCTATTTTTCGAAGAAGGATTTACCGAGACGAAAGAGATACATTACATGAGAATTTATCGTGGTATAAAACATATGCACTCCTGGTGTTTGCTCCATTGTTTATTATTTTCTTGTTCTGTGGGATAAAGGTAAACTGGAGGACAACTGAGACATTTCATAATTTCAGGTCTCTAGCAATCTATGGAGGCTTTCTTTTTGTGACAGGTTTTCTTATTTTGTCAGCTTTTCCGATTTCGATTGGGGGATTAATAGAGGCTTTTTGTGTACCACTCTATGCGATTTTGGGTTACTTGACTCATTTAAAAGTCGATCTTCTATTCTAAGTATCTGCAACTAGCATATTCTTTTTGATTTTACCAGTTGCTGAATCTTAGCTCCAAGAAATTTAGAGATGAACAAATCATACAAAAACTTATATTATCAATTAGAACGGTAACATCGTATTGAAATTGTTTTACTTTTTTTCAGGGAAGTGGGGAAAATATCAATCAAAAAAAATATGCAAATAGTTCTTGTAGCTCTTTCAAAAGTCAAAAGAAACGCAATGGGGGATGCTTGGATTTCAGGTAAAGAATTGCAGGGAGTATCAGGTCTTGATCCAGCTGACATCAATGATGCTGTTGAGATACTTGAGACAAGAGATCGAGTAAAAACAAGGAAAACATTGGGAACTAATCCTTTCAAATTTTATCACGTGACTATTACCTCACACGGAAGACTTGAGTTAGAATAAAAAAAGAAAAAACCCAACTTGTTTTAATTTTGAAGAGATAAACATAGTTTTTAGTTCCGTATGCTCTAGGTTCTTATGCGCTGAACAGAAATTATAACAGATTATTTATTTCTTTAAAGTTTTCGATTCCGTTTTATGATGCCTCATAGAAGATTTGTTTTTGTTTAATTACACAATAAATGAGCAACGCCGCTACTGCATGCCTAGCCAGTGCATCATAGACTAGCTTTTCTTCGTTTAGTCAACCTCTTCGCTTTGAGAACGTAAAGAAGGGGTGTTGCTGTTTTCACTCTTTTTCCATGATAGTATGTTATTTCGGGAGTGGAGTTTATACTAGAATATTTTACTATCTGTTAGTTACCTATTGACAGTAATGAAATAAGCATTAAAATGCTCCCACAGCAAACATCAGTTAAATAAACAATCTTGCTCTGGCGGTGTATAAATACGAAGAAAAAAAATGAAGTCAAAGTTGTAGCAGAGATCTTGCGAACAGCAGCCAAAGGCTCTAACGAAGGAGAAATAATGGACCGATGTAAATTGGATTCTATGTCAATAGAAAATTATCTATCAGCATTGGCAGAATTAAGCATGCTCACGATAAACGATGAAAATGAAGGACAATATCAAACAACCAAAAAGGGATTAGAATTCCTAAATACTTATCATCGGCTCAGATGGCTTCTATTTGGCAAGGACAACGACTTCATGCTGATGGGTCTTCTGGAACAGATGAAAGGGAAGGAACAATCTCCTTTTTATGTGAGCTAAAAACATGCATCATTTTCTTTTGGCACTAAACCAAACGAGGAAACAAAGATGATGACTTCCATTACTAGAGACGTCTGCTATCAGCTTTGACATATTACCACTTTTGAAACAAGCGTTAAAGTTGCTTGAAGACAATTTATGATGCTTTGGGGATACGTTTATGACAAATGATAAAAAGGAGTTTGATGTTGTCGCCGACATCTTACGGGTAGCTGCTGTGGGCTCAAAAGAATCAGAGCTTATAACCGGATGCGACCTAGATCGTAGCAGCTTCGAAAAATACATTCCAGTCATGATGATTCTGAAGCTTGTAAACGTAGAGAAAGAGACCGAGAACTTTTACCGAACCACAAACAAAGGACTGGAGTTTTTACGTTTCTACCACGGCCTGCGATGGCTCCTATGGGGTAAAGACTTCGACTATACGTTAATCAACATCATGAATAAGCTGAAAAAAGAGGAAAAGCCATACTACGTAAGATAACAAAAACATGCAACATTAAGGCTGTTTCTTCTCAAAAAAATCCGCAAGCTTTCGGGTTTCTGACATCCGCAAAATATCTGCACACTTCTTGGGTTCCAAAGCTTTGAATTCCAGTCCTAAACCGTCCATGAGCGTCTGTAGGCCTTTAGCTAAACGAGGCGCCACAAGAATTCCCCTAAGCTCTCTATTAGCTACAGTCTTCACAAAGTCAACATACTTCGCCAATTGTAACGCTGCATCCCGCCCTGCCGTCCGTCTCTTTAGTTCAACCACAACCAGCTTCCCGTCTGCGTCAACACCATATACATCAACAAACCCGGGTTCAACTTTCTTCTCATATGATATAGGATTGAAGCCATCTTCCAAAAGGGATGGATCGAGTAAAATTGCCTTCTGCATGTCTGCTTCACTTGCGTGCAAACTAAATTCTCCTCGGTCAACCAAGCGCATAACAGAAAGAAGATAAAGTTGATCAAACGAAATGCTGACAGACTCGGATGGTTTACGACGGGTAGCTCGAACCCGCAAAGTTTCTCCTCTGACACTAGTTTGGAAGATGCATCCGGAGGGTTGCCAGTTTACAGGCTCGTATCCTGAGGGCCGGTGAACCAGAAGTGATCCGTCTTCTTTAATTATGATGATGCGTTCTCCGGGTTCCAGTTTTGAGCTTGCTCGTCCCTTGTACTCTACCCAGCAGTTACCTACCAGAATTACGGCTTTATGCTCTGAGACAGCAGTTTTGATGAACTCCGCTGCATTTTCAACTGTTGGATTTTCTAGAGTATTCACGGGTTCTCGGTTGGACATGTGAAACGCCGACAATGTTTAGAAGAGTGAAGGTAAATAAAACTTCTGAGAAGCATGCGGGAATGGAAAGAAAAACGTCTAACAATGCAACATTACGACCGCCAAGCAACAATCTATAATGTGCAATACTTGGGGGAACAAAACGCCAAAATAGAGGACAGTCATAAAAAGCATGAGACTTGGCTCAAAAGAACTGGTTTTAGACCTCGGATGCGGAACAGGTTTTCTCTTCAAGCAATCACAGAAAAAGTTGGGCGTCTTGTGGGATTAGACGTGTCCCAGAAGGCTCTTCAAGAAGCAAAAAAGCGCACAAAAAATATGCAAAACATAGTTCTTGTTCGCGCAGATGCAGACAACATGCCCTTCCCCGACCACATCTTCGATAAAATCTTTGCTATAACTGTCCTCCAAAACATGCCTGACCCAACAAAAACAATCACAGAAATGAAACGATCAAGCAAATCCCAAGCCATGTTTGCAGTAACTGGACTAAAAAAGAAATTTACGTCAGAAAGCTTTGCTGCCCTACTTGAGAGTGCACAATTGAAAGTTGTCACTTTAGATACGAATCAGCGACTGAAAGGACACGTTGCGATATGCATGAACATATGAGCAAAAACTGTAGAATTTATCCTGACAGGATTACAATTAACTTTCCATCACAATTTAGGGAAAACGGTTAATTGTAAAACCCAACTTTTTTCTACAAGCTTGTAGACCCAAATCCATAAAATCAATGAAGTCTTACGAATTTGCTTTTAACATTTGAGTCTAGAAGGAGAACAGGAGAATCTGATTTTGTCTACACGAAACAAGAAAGAAAAATAATGAAGAAAGAAGGGTTTCCTGAGGCTTTAACACAGTTGTTGATGAATGATGAAACAATCTCCGTACCGAATAGAGGAGAATCATGTTTCAGTCGTCCTGTGTTTTAGCCATTTCAGTCCCTTCCTATAATCTTTAACTCCCAAAAAAAGGAGGGAAAATTGTGGTTTATTTTCGTTTTCTGAGTGCCCAAAAGCTGACTACGCCAATTATGCTGGCTGATTGCGACTGCCGCGATGATTGCTACTTCAGTGGTTATCAAAGATGTTTCAGGTGTTGGTTCATGGCTGTAGGACGATGGTTCAGGTGTAGGCTCAGGTGTAGGCGTTGGTTCAGGTGTTGGCTCTGGCGAAGGCGTTGGTTCAGGTGTAGGCTCAGGTGTAGGCGTTGGTGCAGGTGTAGGCTCCGGTGTTGGTTCAGGTTCTATTGGTGTTGATGGTGATGGTGCTGGACCCACTGTTACCCATGTTGTAGCTGATGAGCTGCCATAGGAAACGTCTCCCTCAAATGAGGCAATGATCTTGTAGGTGCCTTCTGCTGTTGGTAGTCCATGCATGACCAAAGGTGCCCGAGTAGCCATCGGTTGTAACCGTTCCTATATCAACATATGATCCATCTTGAGCTATAGCAGTTAGAGTCACTGGAACTCCAGCAATCGATTTCGTCACCCCAAGTCCGCCGATTGGCATCTGCATATGCAAGTACTCCATCTGAGTATCCATAGAATCTGCAGATACACACGGAGTTCCTGGCTGAGCAGGTGACAAATCAAGCACGGTTCCCTTTATTGTAAACGCTGTTCCTTTGGGTACTGCGACATCAGGTGCAGTAACAGTGGTTTCGCTCTTACCCTTTCCGTAACTGTAAACATATCCGAGATATGCATTACCCGCTACGAGATAACCATCTGCTATAGCATAAGGAGTTGTGCATCCCATCATGTCCCATACAGCTTCGCCTGTAAAGACGTCAATGGCATGAAGACTCGCATCCCCTTGAAACTGGCCAGCTTTCTGTGTGCTCATAGTTCCAAGTGAAGAATTTGCCATCAGCAATAATACCGCCTACACCGAAAGAGTAGAAGGGCATAACCGTTCCATTATTACTTGAAGTGTATGGAGTTTCATAGACTGACTTTGCCGGCGCTTCATACTTCCAGACTATGCTTCCGTCATCCCAGTCATAAGCGTAGATGCCATCCATAGCTTCTCTGAATATCATCCCATAAGCAGACATTGCAGAGTAAGCTCCGAAACCAGCTTGTGCCCAAGGATAATCCATAGATTCACCTTTCCATGCCAAGTTTCCTGTCGCAAGATCATAAGCTAAATAATAGCCTCTGGCTGATAATATCGCAATTTTTCCGTGGTCAGCAATTGAACAACTTCCACTGTATAGAGGTTCACCCATAATTTCTTTTGTCCACAGTTCCACACCAGTATATAGGTCATAAGCAGTGATTCTTTGTCCAACAAACACTTGATCTAGAGAGATACCTGCTGTGTTTGCACCTATACCGCTTCCCAGTCAATTCTACTAGGTAGGCTGCTTCGTGCATAGGATGTGTTGCTCACTATTCTGTTTGCGAAGTTGCTGCTTGATCCTCCAGTGGTCCAGTTAATCAAACGGTATCTTTCCTCAACGGGCAGAGAGTTACCAAGATTCTGTATGCTCAACGCATATGAACCAGTGTCACGGCCTACTGTGTTCTTGTAGAATGTAGCAGAGGTAACATCAAGAGTAGCATTAGTCGTCATTTCTCCGGACCATGGATCCCACTTATACAGCCGTCCACCTTGTATTGTCATAAGACTTACTGAATAGGTTCCAGCTGTCTGCTGCACCGGGTACTTCTTCAAATGATGGAGGAGTATACTCAATCGTATCAGGGACTAGACCCAGCTAATGTCGTTCCGAAGAAGAAGCCTTGGACTTGTACCAACGGTGGTATCATTTCCCAATACACTTCTCCGGTTCGTATATCATAGCATCTCCAGTATGTTGTTCCACCGGTTCCAGGTTCTTTCGTATGTGTCATAGCATCTTCCAGCATAGATTATATCGGGACTAGCCCAAACTGCCACCCTAATCCTGCCTCCTGCAGTGTTTCCGTATTGTGTTGCTTGGCCTCCGATCATACCTGCTGTGCCATCTGGTCTTTTCCATACTATGTGCGCGCTGTTTGGTCCCTGTACCCATGGAGTAAACTTGTGTTGAGAACTCCAGCGTGTGTTGGTGTCAGGATAGGTTGTGTCCCAGTTTGGATCGACTGTGCCTACATAGCCTGTTCCAGGCCAGGCACCTAGAATTGGCCACCAGTCTCTGTGTTCCACCGCAACAGGTCGTTGCCCAATACTCATCTGTAGGTCCAGGTTCAGGCCAAGAATACACTATGTCTTCTTGTACATGTAAGTGTCCAGTCTCCAGAGGTTGCTGGTTCATAGTATGCCGAGTCAAGATAAGTCATGCCTCCTCCAAAGAATCCTATGCCCTCATAATATCCTTCTGCGGAAGTAGGTGCCTTGGAAGTCGAATCGGATAGTCCAGTCGCCGATTTCATCGGCAATCCATTCGAACCATGCCGTGGCGTCTGCATAGTAAGAATCCAATGTGACTACGTGCTGTTGTCCGCTTGGTTTTGTGATTGTAACCTTGTAGTCTGGCTGATATCGACCAGAATAGAGTCCAGGGGTAGTCCAGATATTGACCAAGAATATTTGGTTTTGACCCACTGGATTAGGTCTAAAACTAAGATGTGCTGTGGGGCTAATAAGAATAGTAGCATTCTGGCCTGCTGGTATAGGTCCGCTAATAGGTACTTCAACTTCGACATCTTGAGCTCTAATCTGATTTGTCATCAGCGTAAAAGCCGAAATCATTAATATTGTTATAACGATTGTTGCTGTTAATTTGGTTTTGTTTATTGAAATATTCATTTTTTTTCCTTCTATTTTTTCTTTTTTTCTTTTTGTAGTTGAGTTCGGGTCGCCTTCAATGAATGATAGAAAATAGGGCTACTGCTAAATTGAAAGGCATCATAGAAAAATAGGAGCCAATTATTGGAACTGACTCTCTTTATGCAATGGATTGCAATTGAAATCTTTGATTTTCCCCTCGAATCACGTTCGATTTGTTGTCTGAGATTGAAGGTTGAATCGACCTACACTCATCAACGAGTAATAATATTTGCTGTTCGTAATATAAGGTTTCTCCGATTATCATCTTTTTTGTTCATAATATAGGATAAAATTGGAACTCAAAATGTTTTATTTTACTATTTAGTTGATTAAGCTCATCATTCTCTGACATATATAGTAGGGTAAAACGGTAAGATTGCACATCATAAACTCCAGTAAACTGTTTCCCTTATCTGAAAGCTTTTGTTTATATTTTGTAGATGAAACCTGATGAGCAACGAAGCATACCGCGAGATTATTCAACGATTAATGGACATGGATAACCCTACAAAGAAGGATTTAGAAAATGTTAAGATGAAGGTTGCAGGAAAACATATCCTAAACAAGGTTCCCTCTAACGCGGAAATAATACAGCATCTTAAACCTGAAGAAAACGCTAAACTGCTCAATATTCTTCGAAGAAAGGTTGTCCGCACCATATCAGGAGTAACTGTGGTTGCCGTGATGACGAAGCCTTCGCCTTGCCCCCAAGAAGAACCCTGTGCCTACTGCCCCGGAGGACCAGCCAATGGTGTTCCCCAAAGCTACACGGGTCAAGAACCCGCTGCCCTGAGAGGCGCCCAAAACAGTTACAGTCCATACGCGCAGGTTAGAAACCGTATCGAACAGTTGATTGCTATAGGGCACAAGGTTGACAAGGTG
Source organism: Candidatus Bathyarchaeota archaeon (assembly GCA_963697165.1). Taxonomy (GTDB): domain Archaea; phylum Thermoproteota; class Bathyarchaeia; order Bathyarchaeales; family Bathyarchaeaceae; genus Bathyarchaeum. The sequence continues at coordinate 38,240 of CAVOMX010000015.1, read as the reverse complement.
GAACTCATCATTATGGGTGGAACATTTCCCAGCACACCCCCAGAATATCAGGAAGATTTTGTTAAACAATGCTTGGATGCCATCGCAGAAACAAAATCCAGTTCTCTGGATGAAGCAAAAAAGGTGGCGGAGACCAGCCGAGTTCGTAACGTTGGAATCACTGTGGAAACCAGACCTGACTGGGCAAAAGAGGAACAAGTTACTCAGATGCTTTCTATGGGCGTGACACGAGTGGAGCTTGGTGTCCAGAATATTTATGACGACATTTACAAGCGGGTTAACAGGGGTCACCGAGTTCAGGATGTCATAGAAGCCACTCGCATAATGAAGGACTGCAGGTTTAAAGGTGGTTTATCATCTCATGCCCGGTTTACCGAATTCAAGCTTTGAACGGGACATTGAGGGCTTCAGGAAAATATTTACGAGTCCTCAGTTTAAGCCGGACATGATCAAGATTTATCCCTGCTTGGTAATTAAGGGAACAAAAGTTTATGATTGGTGGAAGAAGGGAGAATACAGTCCCTACACAACAGATGAGGCGGCTCAGCTAATCGCGGAATTGAAGAAGTTTGTTCCTCCGTGGGTTAGGATTATGAGGGTTCAAAGGGACATACCAGCATCGTTGATTGAGGCGGGAGTAAAACTGAGCAACCTAAGGCAGATAGCATTGGAGAAGCTTGGGGCGGAAGGAGGCAAATGCCGCTGTATACGATGCAGGGAAGTGGGACACAGATGGCTAAGAGATAAAGTGAAGCCTGACCAGGACAAGATTGAGATACGAACAATAAGGGAAGAGGCTTCGGGTGGACTGGAACTGTTTATTTCTGCTGAGGACCCAGTTAACGATGTTTTGGTCGGTTATGTGAGATTGCGGGTTCCCTCAGAAAAGGCAACTAGACCTGAGATAGTTCCTGAAAAAACAGCGATAGTTCGCGAACTCAGAGTTTACGGTCAATTGGTTCCAGTCGGCAAACATTTAGCGGGTGCGTGGCAGCACAGAGGCTATGGAGGCATTCTTTTGTCTGAGGCTGAACGAATAGCGATCGAAGATTACAGCCGAACAAAAGTTGTTGTAACAAGCGCTCTTGGAACAAAACAGTATTACAGGCAGTTTGGCTACAGTTATGATGGTCCATACGTTTCTAAAAATCTTAAATGAATCCTTAATAAACGGGTCGAAGTAATGAAAAGATGTTTTCAGCGAGTTTAGTTGAGGAGATAAAGATAGGAGTGGGTGGGCTTGAGTGAAGATTTTCCGGGTTACAGGGGACAAGCATTAAAGTTTTTGAAGAGTGCGGGAGCCGAAATCGGCGATGTTATTCGCGTAACTAAAGACGGTGAAAACTGGGAGGGCATACTTATTCCCCGCTCAGAGATTGGAGATGAGCATCATATTATACTTAAGATGAAGAGCGGCTACAATGTTGGAGTCCGCATTGATTCCACAGCGCAGGTCGAGAAGGTTGGGGAGGGAGTTAAGCCAACATTTACGTCTCCGCCCCTTCCAGAACAGAACACAAGTTTGCCTAGGGTAGCCATCGTTAGCACAGGGGGCACAATCGCCAGCCACGTTGACTACAGAACAGGAGGTGTACGACCAGCACTCTCTGCCAGCGAACTCTACAGTGTGGTTCCAGAGCTCTCAGAGATCGCGGTTGTGGATACGGAGATTCTGTTTAGCACTTTCAGCGAGAACATCACGGCTAAGCATTGGATTGTAACCGCGAAAGCTGTTGCTAAGCATATCGAAAATGGCGTAGCTGGAGTTGTTGTTGCTCATGGAACGGATACTTTGGGGTATAGTGCCGCGGGTTTGAGTTTTGCGCTTCAGGATTTGCCTGTGCCTGTTGTAATGGTTGCTTCTCAGAGGTCGGCTGATCGTCCGAGTTCGGATGCTGCAACTAACTTGGTTGGCGCTGTCAGAGCGGCGGTTTCCGCTCCTTTCGCGGAGGTTGTGATTGCCATGCATGAAACGGTTTCGGATACGTCAATCGTTTTTCACCGTGGAACAAAGGTAAGAAAGTGTCACACGAGCCGCAGAGACACCTTCAAGTCCGTAAATGCTTCGCCTCTTGCTAGAATCGAAGATGATAAGATTAGAATGTTGACGAAAAGTTACAGGAAACGTGATGTTACACGAAAACTCAAGCTGAATCCAAACTTTGACGAGAAGGTGGCTCTCATTAAGGCATATCCAGACCTGAATCCAGAGGTGATTGATTGGTATGTTGATAAGGGCTACAGGGGAATCGTACTGGAAGGAACAGGGCTTGGACATGTTGGGGATTACCTTTTTTCGGCAATTCGAAGAGCCAATGAGAAGGGTGTGATTGTATGCATGACTTCTCAGTGTATTTGGGGAAGATTAAACATGAACGTTTACGATCAGGGCAGAGACCTTCTATCAATGGGCGTTATTTCCCTCGATGATATGCTTCCTGAGACAGCGTATGTGAAACTCAGGTGGGTTCTTGGTCAAATAACCAAAACTGAAGAGGCAAAAAGGCTTCTCAAAGAGAACATAGCTAACGAGTATTCGGCTAGGACATTATATGAAAAAATAGGATATTGAGGAAAAAAGGGTATGAGCAGCAAATATTCGAAGGTTGGTTTGAAGGCAGGACTTGAGATTCATCAGCAGTTAGATACTAGAGAGAAGCTTTTCTGTTCCTGTGAACCCAACCTGTTCAAGGAAGAACCCGAGTTCACGTTTATCAGAAGATTGAGACCGACACAGAGTGAGTTGGGTCAGGTTGATTCAGCGGCTCTTTTTGAGTTTAAGAAGGAAACAAAGATTCTGTATGAGGCAAACAATGATACAACGTGTTTGGTGGAGATGGATGAGGAGCCTCCCCATGACTTGAACAGGGAGGCTGTGGAGATTTTAGTATTAGCGTCGCTTATGATGAAGATGAAGCCGGTGGATGAGGTTCATGTTATGCGCAAGACGGTTATTGATGGTTCAAACACGAGCGGTTTTCAGCGGACATGTGTTGTGGCATTGAATGGTGAGATTGACATTAAAGGTAAGAAAGTTGCTATTTCGCAGGTGAGCCTCGAAGAGGATGCCGCTAGGAAGACGGGAAAGGATGGGCAGCTAATACGTTACCGTATTGACCGTCTTGGAATACCGCTCATCGAAGTTACCACTGCGCCAGTCATCTATTCTCCAGAGGAGGCGCAAGAGACAGCCTATGCTATTGGAAGAATACTGAGGGCGACCCGCAGGGTCAGACGGGGTTTAGGAACTATTCGTCAAGACGTGAACGTTTCCATCCGTGATGGGGCTTTGATAGAGATTAAGGGCGTTCAGGAACTAGAATTAGTTTCCAAAGTAATCGAAAACGAGGTTCAACGACAACTAAGTCTCCTGCAGATTAGGGATGAATTGAAGAAACTTGGAGTAAAAGAGGCAGATATCACCGAAGATTTTGTTGACGTTACCCAAATTTTCAAGAATACAAAGTGTAAAGTTATCGCGAAGGCGATTAAACAGAACAATCCGGTCTTAGCGGTTAGGCTTTCTGGATTTGCTGGGTTTCTCAAAAAAGAGCTTGCCACAGGCATGAGGCTTGGGTCTGAGTTGGCGGGGATGGCTCGCTTCTGGGGAAGAGTTGGAGGTATATTTCACACAGACGAGATGCCAGCCTATGATGTAACCGAGGAAGAACTAAACCAGCTTGGAAAACTGCTAAAGAAAAATCCGCAGGACGCACTGGTTTTTGTGGCGGATACGCCAGAAAATGCAACTGATGCATTGAGGGCGGTGACTTGGCGGGCTAGATTAGCCTTGAAGGGTGTTCCCGAGGAGACCCGCTCAGCGAACTCTGATGGAACTACAAAGTATATGCGCCCTAGACCTGGAGCGGCTCGAATGTATCCTGAGACGGATGTGCCGCCGATTCAGTTAACCAAGGAGTATCTGGACGAGTTGAGTGGTCGTCTTCCTGAGTTGCCTGAGCAGATGACGAAACGGCTGATGGATGAGTATAAGCTTAATCGGAAGCTTGTCAAGCAGATTTTGGATTCTGATTACCTTGAGCTTTTTGAGTCTTTGGCAAAGGAGACGAAGGTTTCTGAGACGGTTATTGCTGTTGCATTGACGGAGACGTTGAAGGCGCTTAAGCGGGATGGAATAAATGTTGAGGCAGTTACTGATGAGCAGTTCAGGGAAATGTTTAGGATGATTGGCTCAGGAAAGACTACGAAGGAGAGCATTCCTGAGGTATTAACTTGGCTTGCAAGTAACGAGGAATCCACGGTTAAGGATGCTCTTGAGAGTTTGGGGCTTTCGATGATTTCGCGAAAAGAGCTTGAGGATCTGGTGGATGATGTTATAGAGAAGAACTCTGAGTTTATTGAGTTGCGGGGAAAGGGCGCTTTTGGAGCATTAATGGGAATCGTTATGAAGAAGGCGCGAGGACGAGTTAAAGCCAAAGTAGTCAACGAGGTCCTGAAAAGCAAACTAAACAACGACTAACATTGAAGTTGCAGCTAGCTTCTAATGCAAACGTAGTTCTCAACGGACTTTCTCGAAGGTTTTCCTTTTCTTGAATAATGAGATTGTGTAGAAGTTGTCTCGTGTGTAGATATTCGAGGCTACGGGGGATTCGGTTCCTGTGTTCTCGAAAATCTCCAGAAATAGTTGCAACATTTATCTTATCAAGAAAGCCAAGTAGACTAGAGGAACAGGTATGGCTGACGCACTGATAGGAACGGCTGTTCCTATTCTCTTGCTGATGGGCATAGGATTTCTTTCAAGAAAGATTGGAATTCTGAAGCTGGGAGATTAGCGGGTGCTCAGCGCCTATGTGTACTATTTTGCGTTACCTGCCCTCTTCTTGATTGATTTGGCGGAAACACGCTTTGTCGCAGAGACATTGAATTTCATTTTCGCGGGGATTATTCCAGTGTTTGTGGTGATAACGATTTACGGTTTGCTCTATGCAGTTTTCAGGTTCTCGAGGAATACGTTTTATCTACTCACTTTAAGCACAATCTTTGGCAGTTTTGCATTCTTTGGTATTCCCTTCATAACTTTTGCTTTCCCCTCAGAACAGACCGAGCGTTTAGCTACTTTGGCAGCATCTACTATTGGCATTGTGGCAATCGCAGTCTCCATCACGATTCTTGAGTTGTATAAGCTTGGGGAGTCTTCGAAGATTGAGGGGCTAAAACAGGTTGCTACGCGACTTGCAAGAAACCCATTAATTGTTTCGATTGGAGCAGGTATCTTGATTTCGATTATTGAGGTGGAGATTCCTTCTCAGGTGTCTACTTTTTTGCATATGACAGGGGGCACCACGTCTGCGGTGGCTGTTTTCATGTTAGGAGCATTTCTGTACGGAAAAAGATACGTGAATCTGACTGTGGCTTTTGGTTTGAGTCTTCTGCGGATAGCTTTCTTGCCTGCAGTAGCCTTGCTGCGAGATAAGTTGCCATTAGACTAACAATTGGTGTATGCAGCAATGCCGTTGCCGTTGGGTGCAGTCTCATCGAACGATACGACTTCACGGAGAAACTTCCGTCTTTAACCTTGATACCGGATCTTGGCGCAAAGGTTACCTGAACATAGCTGGCACTTCAAAGAATTGAAGAGTTCTTACTTTTTAGTCTTGTAAAGTGTTGTTTTCAACAATGAAGTATTATTAGACTACAAAGTTGAACAGTTTCGATTGATAGTTGTTTATTGTCGTTGCTTGTTAGGAAAAATAAGATAAAGAGGTGGAAGACTGATAAGGTTATGTGTATGTTTTTAGCTGGAGGACGAAACTAGAATGGGAAAGATACGGGTGAGAGTTAAGGCGCCCTTCGGAGAAATCGTTATCGAGGGAGAAAGTGCCCAAGAAATACTCAAAACACTAAAAACCATGTCGCCTCAGTTCGTGAATGAGGTAGGCGGATTAATCTCTACAAATCTGACGCCCTCAATAAAAACACAGTTAGACGGAGTAATAGAACTCACAACTGAAGGACCAATCATAACCACCCGAGAGAAACTTACCCACTATGAATCCATTGCCCTAATTCTGTTTGCTTCAGACCAAAACTCGAGCACAGCTACCCTGATTAAACGATTATTGGCTTCAAGCGGAATCAGATCCATGGTTCCTGCTCGCCTCAACGAGATGACAAAAAGGGGAATCGTCTTCAAACCCGACCCCGCAAGATCCGAATTCAAGTTGACCACTCAAGGCGAAAGATGGGTTGAAGAAGAAGTGCTTTCGAAGCTTCGAGGCGCAACAGGTTGATCAAAGAATCAGTTACTGTCCAGATAAAATATCAGGAAACGGAACAGACATTCACTGGTGACGCAAACCAAGTTTGGAGGAGCATCAACAGATTCTTTAGCGAAATGATACCCGCCCTCGAGACAGTAAAGAAAGCGCTTCTCACTGTTGATCTAGAAGGCCTAATTGAAGATTGCAAAAACATAATCGCCATTGCCCCTGAAGGACCGGTTCTGCTACTTTTAAAACAGAAACTAACAGACAGCGAAACCCTTACATTACATCTTCTAGCGACATACATCGGCAGCAAACTCGGACAACCAAAAGACATTCTAACAAAAGAAGAGCTGCAAACTGGGCTTGGAAAAACTGCAAAAATAACAAGCACAAGACTTGGTGAACTTATCCGAGAAGGGTTAGCAGCAAAAACTGAAGAGGGAAACTACAAAATTACGACGCTTGGAATAAAACGGTTCCAAGAAGAAGCCTTGCCTGAAATAAGAGAAAAACTTCAAAGATGAAAGCTAGGCTTTGAACCATTTGAAGATAAGATAACGTATATCCTCGGCTTCTAGGTCAGGTATGGCTATTATGAACCTTTTACGAACTGTTGTAGCCAATCTTCCCGCTTTAACAACATCCGTTGCTGTAACTTCATCACTAGCCTTTTTCACAGAAACCATGTAAGGTGCATGATCAACACCAGGTCCCTGATTGTAAATCGCAAAATCGCAGCCATATTTTATGCCAGGCGTAACAATAAGCTCCTGACCCCGCAGGTCACGATAAACCGCATATTTTGCATCGAAATCCTCGTACAGCTTTCTTGCTCTTCTCCGTAGCTTTGAAATACTGACGTCTTTTCTTTCTGGTCCTCCATAAACTCTGATTTTTCCATTCTCAACAAGATAAACGCCTTCCATGAGGTCAAGAATCAGGGGAACATCAAATTCAGGAATCTTTGGCTTAGGAATACCGATGGGCTTGCCGTAATACCCGAGCTTATAGAGCGTAGACCCTTCCTCAGGATTCCAAACTACAAGAAAATTGTCTAGGAGTTCGGTTTCAATCTTCTCGGGCATACAACTTCACTCTAAATTGTGAGAGCAAGTATGCGGGCAGCGTCCGAGGCGGCTTTAGCTTTGTCTGTGGCTTCCTCCAGATGCTGAACTACAATCAATAACAGAAACATTGGTGGAAAATCCATTTTGCTATCTATGATGTCTACTTCCAGTTGACGATAAAGATCGTCTACTATCCGTTCTGCAGTGTCAACTTCTCTGGTCTTTTCTAATGTTTTAGTGACCCCATAATTTAGTGTCATAACGGTTTCTCTAAGCTTGGATACAGTGTCGAAGACGGCATCCGAAAGTTTAACAAGGTCTTCCTTTATTTGCTTTGGAACTTTCCAGCCTCTTTCCATAATCTGAAGCAGTCGAAAGGCTATTCCTTCGCTGTAGTCAGATATGTCACTTGCTAGGTTAGTGAAACGTAGAAAGTCTTCGCGGCTCATTAATATGGCTCCTATCTCGGCGAGCTCTCGTGAAACATTTCGTTCTGCAATATCTACTTTGGTCTGAAGCTTCTTGATGTCTTCGAACAACTCCTGAGCCGAGGCTTTGTTGCCATCCACGAAAGCGGAGACCAACTGCGAAATTTTGCGCGAAGTATCCACTACTTCTCTGAGATGATCTCTTGAAACGTTGAGCGCTCTTCGTTTTACCCGTTCTTCAGTCTCTACTGGAAATACCATATTGTTGCACCATAAATGTCCAAGTTATAACACTAATTAATAGATTGGATGCTCTTAAAAAGAGTTAGCTTTTCAGGTCTTAATTGCTTCAGCGTTCGATCAGTTGCCCCAAAGCTGCAAAGTCTATTTTGTTTTTGAAGTATTCGTGCAGCAAACATGGGAGTTCAGAAAGCTTACTTCGAACCTGCTTCCAACTGTCACGGTCTCGCAATGTAACGGTGCCATCTTCGACAGTTTGATAGTCGATGGTTATTCCTAGAAGCGTTCCCACTTCATCGGCTCGTGCATATCTTCTTCCGATGGAACCTGACGAGTCCCAGTCCACAGTGAAACCTTCATTGGTTAACATGTGGTAGACCTCGTCAGCCTTCTCAAGCATGCCGTCTTTATTCATCAAAGGAAAAACACTAACTTGTGTTGGGGCAAGGTCACGGGACAAACTCAGGACTGTTCGTTTACCTTGTTTTGTGTAAGCGTACTCTAAGGCAACATAGACTAGCCGGTCTAACCCAAAACTGGGTTCGATAACGTGGGGAACAAATCTTCTTCCACCATCCTCAGATTCCTTAAATGCGGTCAAGTCTACGCCGCTGGCTTTCATGTGGCGGCTCAGGTCATAGTCTGTTCGGTAGTTGTGACCGGAAACTTCTGTCCAGCCCCATCGCTCTAGATACACTTCTTGATCAAAACCTTGCAGGGAATAGTGGGCTCGTTCATAGTCTAGTTTCTCGATGAACCGCTGCTTTTCCTCTGGGACACCTATTTCGACCAGAAATCTTTTGGCTAATGCCATGAAGTAGGCTTGCCACTCCTCATTGATTATGCCTTTGCTTAGTGCATCCTTTACGGTAACGGTTACAGGTTCAGTTATGCCCTTCAGTTTGTTTTCTGCGAGTACCAGCCGTAATGTTTCATCTTCCACTTCGTTGATAATCAAGCATTTTTTGTCTTCTGGGTCAAAGAAGAATTCGATGTCTATTATTGTGAATTCTCTAAGTCGTATTGGACCTTGTCGTGGAGAAATCTCGTTTCTGAGGGCGTGACCAATCTGGGCAACGCCTAAAGGAAGACGTCCACGGGCGCTTTCGAAGATGCGTTTGAACTCGACAAAGATTCCTTGGGCTGCTTCAGGACGTCCATAACCGATTGAGTCAGAGTAGGGTCCAATAGTGGTTGTGAACATGGTCATGAACTGTTCAGCCTTGTTGAAGTCTCCGCCACATTCTGGGCAACGGATTTTGCGGTTTTTAAGTTCATCCACAACATCTTGAAGAGCTAGTTTCTCGGTTTCTGTGTCGGTCATTTTTCCGAACTCTTGAAGTAGATGATCGGCTCGGAACTTGCGTTTGCATTTAATGCATTCTACTGTAGGTTCCTTGAAGTTTTCTACGTGACCAGAGGCTTCCAGAACATTGCCGGGCATAATCACTGACGTTTCGATTTCAAGGATAGCTAAAGGTTGGAGATAGAAGCGTCTGAATTTTTCTTCTAATCTTTTTTTGAGTAATGAGCCAAGGGGACCAAAAGTTAGGAATCCGCTGACGCCTCCGTATATTTCGTAGGAGGGCCAGAAGTAGCCTCGACGCTTTGCCATCTCGCTTACGATTTCGTATTTGTCTTTCTCTTTCACTGTTTTTGCGCTCCGATTGAATAATTGGGATTCTACTGACCTAGAGTAGTTCAGGAATAAAAATACAATGTACATCTGCAAGTAACATGTAGGCAGTAATTTAGCTCAAGAACAGCGTTCAAAAACGTTGGTTTCATTTTAGTTTTGCCAGTTCTGCCTCAAACTTTTCTTTCATGTTGCTTTTTTTGGATAACTCGCTTTTTACTTTGTCAATAATTTTCACGGGCGTTGGATCCTTATTCTGTAATATGGCAAGGTAGACGCTTGCAAAGTCGCCAGTGCATAAGACAGAGAACATCTTTGATAGTTTTCTTTTTCCTTTTGTCTCTATTTCGATTACAGTTTTGGCTCTTTTGAATACTAGAGCGGTAGTTGTTTCTATTCTGTTTCGGATTTCAGGAGGCTCCTGTGTGTCTCGGATTAGGATAATTGACTGAATTTTTGTGAGTGCTTCTGGGGCGTCATAGCCCACAGTTTCGTTGTGGTTCAGTTCGGGGAAGGCGTCGGATTTGCTTGGGACTTTGCTGTTTTCGTTGAATTGTGCTTTTAGGCGATGAGCGACGGAAATGTATTGTCTGAAACCGTAAATCACGGGGATGGTTCCCATTATTTCTGTGGCAAGCTGTTTTGCCCTGTTGTCTTTTGTGGGTATGTCTGGAGCGTTTGTCTTGGCTACAGTTTCTAGGATATGTATTGTTTCTTCTAGTTCATCGTCTATGTTGGAGAGTATTCCCAGCTTTTCCATGAGAATAGGAAGAGGAAAGAACATATAGGGAATGGCGACGCGGGGCTGCAGATCGGAGGGAACTACCACGTGGGGTACCTGAAGTTTCTTGCAGAATGCTTCGAGTTGTCCTCCCGAAGTTATTGCTAATACTGTACATTTTCTTTGGATTGCTGTGAGGAAGGCGGTTAGGGTTTCTTCTGTGTTTCCCGAGTAGCTGTTCACGAAGACTAGGGTGTCTTTGTTTATGTATGCTGGAAGAGTGTAGTCTCTGCAGACTTGTATGGGAATGGAAAGTTCATCTCGGAGCCAGCCTTGTAGGAGTTCTCCGCCTATGGCTGAGCCTCCCATCCCAACCACCAGAATGTTTTTGGGATTTACATTTTCAGGTACAATTATTGGCTTTGTTCTCTTTATCGCGTCGCGGCAATAATCAGCTGTCTTGGCCAAATCGCGGAGCATGTCACTCTTGTCAATTTTCCTTATTTTATCCTGTTGATCCAAAATAGTAACCATATCATTACTCACCTTGCAGGTCATAATATATATGCAATAATGGATCTTTTAAAAACAAAGGTAAAAATGTCATCCAAATAATGTTTGCCTAAGAATCCCAATCGCTAGCCATTTTCAACAAGAACTAAATCATTACTCTTTTTGTACGCGTGCAGTAATCTTTTCGAGAGGAACAAGCAACGTATTTATTACAGGAGCCAAGGGACCTAAAGTGCTTACCATTGCTTTCAGATTTTGTGTGTCAGCATAGTTTATTGCACCAATCAACGGTGCAGCAATCATGTAACTTGACAGAAAAACTGCTGTACCCAACAATAGCGCTAACCAGCTAGCCAAGTTCAACTGAGTAGTTATCAGGTAAGTCAAAATACCAGAGAATGCAGATGCAACAATGATTTTGCTTGATGATTTCCAGTCAACAGTTGCTTTGTAGTGTTTGTTTATCCACCATAAACTGATGAGCATTCCTGGTACTCCAACTGATATGTGTACAGCAAGTAAACCTAAAACTCCGAATGGGGGAATCAGAAGTAGGCTTGAAATCATTCCTATTATGAATGTTATCACAGTAATTTTTAGGTTAAATTGGGTTTGTCCTTGGCTGTTTATAAGTGCCCCTGCGCTGAGGTTTCCGATTGCTGAATACAGAAAAGTGGTAACATACAGAGACAGAAAAAGTGGAGTGTGTTCGTATTTGCTTTGAAAGAGTGTTTGTACTCCTGGCTGCGATAAAGCTATGACTGCAAAGGTTGCGGGCACAATTAAAAGTGAAGTGTATTTCACTGAATACTGGAAGATGTTGCTTAATGTTTTTTGGTCTTCGTGCCCTTTGACTTTAGAAAATGTTGGAAACAGCATTGTAGCTACGGATGAGGCAAAAAGGGAAACCAGCATTGCAAAACTCAGTGCCACTTGGTAGTTGCCCATAAATCACGTCAGAGGTATTGATAGCAAGTAGAGAAATGTAGTATTGAGATAAAACTCCAACAAGCATTGTCGCTATCGAAAGGGGTATTCCAAACTTTAGCAATGTTTTGAGTGTGGACAGAATCTGCAAGTTGCCATCTTTTTCTTGTTGCAGTTTCTTAATTATCACTATGTACAAGAAGTGCGATGCCAACCAATCCGGCTCCCATATAAGATACTGCATTTCCAATTGTTGCTCCGTATTCGCCAAATTGCAGATAAACAAGAACCGCCATTAACGCAGTCTTGAAGATTGATTGCAGTACCAGAGTGACGCTGTGAAGTTTCATTTTGTCGTAGCCAATGAAGGCTGATTGTGCGGCTCTTAGTAGAGCACCTGCGAGAATGGTGAAAGAAGCTATCTGTATTAGATTTCCTATTGTTGGGCGTTCCAGTATGTTTGCCATAAAGTCTGACAGAAGAAAAGAAAGGACAGTGAATACGATTCCAAGTATAACTTCAAAAAGAGTGCTTGTTATTATTACGTTTTTTAGTTTTTTTGTATTTTGTTCTGTCCTGTATTGTGTTGTATACTTTATTGTCGCCTGATCGATTCCTAAGTCTCTGAAATAAGTTATTATGGTTGGACCAATTAGTGCAATTGATACTATAGCAAATTCTGCTTCAGAGAGTAGTCTTGCAACAACTATTACGCCAATTGATGAGATTATTGCGGAGATTACAAGTCCCCAAAGCAGATTAAAACCGCCTTTGGCTGAAACTTTGGCTAGATTTAGTGATTTACTCACAGATTATAACATCCCGTTTTCTGCTTTGAGGAAGAGCTTGACTGCATATAGAACCATCCTTTTGTTTATATTTGTAGCTCTGAATATGACATGCTGTTTCTTGTTCTATGTATGCATACAGTTTATCTGTTATCTGAAGGAGTTAGTCCAACTGTCTTGACTGCGACAAAAAAGTCCATGTATTTTCCGATGAAGCAAATATTGTGCATGCTATAGCGATTTTGCTAGGTGCACAACTTTGCTTTTTATTTTTTCAAACTCATGTGAGGCTTGCTTGTAGGGTAGCTGGTATGGGTCATTTATGTGCCAAACAACAACGTTGTCGACGCAATCTGGCGACTGCCTAAGAATAGCTTGTTCATGCTCTGTTTCCATGGCTACTATTAAATTGTAATCGTTTAGATTTTTTGATTCCAAACTGTCAGGAACTGTCTTTAAGAATTCGCTGGCTCCTTCTTGCTCTGCATATCTTCTTGTCAAATCCACAACCTTGTAGTAGGGATAGGTTCCGGCAGAATCAACAATAATGTCTGATCTAAACTTCTTTAGCAATGCATCAGCTAAGGGGCTCCTGCAGGCATTTCCTGTGCAGACAAACAATACTTTCATTGAATACATCAATCCCAAGTTTGAAAGTTTAGTTACTTCGCACCTAATAAATATCAACTTTTTGTTAAAATGAAAAGAAAATTATATTAAGTGACAATATTACAGATTCGTATAAGTAAATAGCAACATTCAATTCACAATAACAACTGAAGAACATATTAACGCAATTTACCATTAACTAAAGTAGTTGGTGAAATATGATGAAAGTGGGCATGCTAACTTGGGAGTTTCCGCCAAGAGTTGTAGGTGGAATAGCCCGAGCCTGTGAAGGTTTAGCCAAAGCTCTTGTTCAACAAAAGCATGATGTTCATATTTTTTCTTTGGATTTTCCGGGATCACCAAGCTATGAAGAAATGGATGGAATCAAAGTATATCGGGCCTCGACAGAATTGGGGCATCCTAACTTTCTCACGTGGGTTTTGATGTTTAATCACTTTTTGTCAAAGAGGGTAGCGGATGTTACTAAAGTTGTTGATTTTGATGTTATGCATGTTCATGATTGGTTGGCTGCTTTTTCAGGAATTTCGTTTAAGCATTATTTGAAAAAGCCTATTGTTCTCACGGTACATAGCACTGAGGTGGGAAGAGCTCAGGGTCTTCATAGTCCAGACTCATTCTCGATAAATGGAATAGAATGGTGGGCAACATATGAGGCAGATAGAGTCATTGTGTGTAGTCATTCTATGAAAACTGAAATTTGTGACCACTTTAACTTGCCCCATGACAAGGTTGATGTTATTCCAAATGCGATAGATGCATCGATGTATCAAACATCTTCTGATCTGGGAGCAGTTAGGCAACGTTATGGAGTAGGGTGGGAGGAAAAATTGGTTCTCTGTGTTGGACGTTTGGTTCCTCAAAAGGGAGTGGAATATTTTATCAGAGCAATTCCTTCAATAGCCAGACGTTTTCCAGAAGCAAAATATGTTATCGTTGGGGAAGGATGGTCACGAGATGTCTTAGAAGCCGAAGCCCGGGCGAGTGGATATGGCGATAGGATTAAGTTTACAGGTTTTGCTTCTGATAAAGAAGTTATTGACCTCATGACCAGCGCGGATGTTCTGGTTGTACCTTCTATCTATGAACCGTTTGGTATCGTTGCCCTTGAGGGGATGGCTACGGGCGTTCCCGTGGTGGCTAGCCGAGTGGGTGGCTTAACTGAAATAATAGATCATGATCGTACAGGAGTTTTTGTGTATCCAAGGAGCCCAGAATCTATTGCTTGGGGAATCGGCAAAATATTGTCTGACCCCGATCATGCCAAATGGATAACCGAAAATGCTAAAGAAGAACTACGCAAGTCTTATAGTTGGGAAGCAGTTGCTATGAAGACTGTCGAGGTTTATAAAAAGGTGGTGAAATAATTTTGAGCGAAAATAATTCTTTGCGTTCATACAACAATGAGCAGCCCAATCAATTGCGTCTTCTGATTATGCTCCATAATATTGGGGCAACTGAATCGTCTAAAGCATTAACTATTGGTCAGATTTCGGATTGGACCCGGATGGAAACTCCAGAGCTTGATGTTCATCTTAAAAAGTTGATTGAGTTAGGTTACGCTCAACATTTTCGGTCAGAAGAAAAGGACAAATATCATCTTACTATTGATGGTATCAGAAAAGTGTTGAGTCTATACAGCTAAAGACTGTAAATACTATTTTAAAACTTTCTTCTCAGCCTGAATTGCAGACCTTAATTCTGTGGCGGCATCTTCAGGCGAAATTGTGTTAATGAACATTCCTGTGCTCTTTTCGAATCCAGCCCATATTGCCAGTCTAGGGTAAACCTCCAGATGCCAATGATAGTAGTCTTTTGCGTCTTCGCTTAAGGCAGTGTGGAAGCCAAAATTATAGGGTGGATCATTTAGTAAAGACCGTAAACCACCTAAAGAGAGCCTGATTGTTTCGGCTAAATCTGTAATCTCGTTTGTAGACAGGTTTAGCATGTTTGATTGATGTCTTTTGGGAAATATCCAAAACTCTAATGGGTTAATGCTTGCCCAAGGATTGAAAGCTACGAAACTGTTGTTTTCCCAAATGAAACGTGGACTTTTCTTTTCTTTTTTCAGAACGTTGCAGAGCAGGCATTCATGGTTTATATTCCAGTAATTTTTGCTTGCTTCAAGTTCTTCTTCAATTAGAGTTGGAACAATCGGAGATGCAATTAGTTGGGTGTGAGCATGTGAAAGTGATGCTCCTGCTTCGCGGCCGTGGTTTCTGAATATTGCCACATGCTGTACGTAGGGTTTTTTGGATAGGGCTGCTAGGCGATCAAGATAAGCGTTTATCACATGAATAAGTTGGGAAATCCGCGCAGTTCCGGGGTGTTCACTGTGACATGGGGATTCTACAAAAACTTCGTGATGGCCTATAGCTCTTGTGAGAACAGGGCTTTCTTTGATTGTTTGGTTTTCTTTAGTTGGAGGAGCAAATGCAGGGTACAGGTTTGGTATAACTCTCACTAGCCAGTTTTTGTGGCGAAGATTGTTCTGGTCTTTTTCTTTTTTGAGTTTTCCGTTAACTGAAAGATAGGCTAAAATTGCGGGGGGTGTCATATGCTCGTTGTCGGGGCATAGGGGGCACACTCCCTGTTTTTCTGTAGTCTCTTTCTGGATAAAGTCTGTGGGTCTTTTCTTGCGTTCTTTGGCGATGACAACCCATCTGTTTAGCAAATAGTCTTTTCGGACTTCGTTACTTGCCATTTTTTTCTTCCAGCAAAAGACGTTTAGGCTGTATAGTCCTTAGGTTTTTTTGTTTTTACGAGTTCTGAATATCGTTCAATTGTTGTTTTTGCAGCTGTTTCCCAGGTGAAGAGTTCAAGAGCACGTTTTCTGCCGTTTTGGCCTAATTCGATTCGTTTCTTGGGGTCTTCTGTGGCGCTTATTATTCCCCAAGCGATGTCTGAGGGGTCATTGGGGTTGATGTGGAATCCGCATTGATCTGGACCACTTATGCTGACGATTTCTCTCATTCCGCTTGTGCCTACGGCTCCAACAATTACGGGTTTTTCCATGCTCATAGCCTCTATGGTGACAATTCCGAAGGGCTCATAGAGGCTAGGAAAAGCTGCAACGTCACATGCTGCGTAGTGGGCTATTCGTTCTTCTTCAGGTATGAATTCGAAACGGAATTTTACAACGTTTTCAAGGTGCAGGTTACGAACTAGTCCTTCTAGATAGTCTTGCATGTCGCCTAAGCCGACGATTACAAGTTTTGCGTTGGGGATCTTTTGTAAAATTTGAGGCATTGCCCTGATGAGTTTGTCTACGCCCTTGATCCATACGAGTCTTCCAACAAAGAGTATTATCATGTCGTCGTCGTTGAATCCGTATTTGTTTTTGATTTCTTTGATTTGTTCTTTGCTTACTTGTTCGGGGTTATACTTTTTTGGGTCTACGCCATTGTAGCAGACTCTGATTTTCTCTGCAGGGAAGCCGATTTGTACTAGTTCATCTTGCATTGCATAAGAAACGGTTATGACCATGTCCGCTAGTTGTCCTCCACGGTTTTCTATGCTGCTTACTACGCCTGAGCCGTTGCCTAATGTTCGTCCTCTCTCATCTGAGTGAACATGAAAGGCTAAGGGTATTCCTAGTTCCTTTTTTATTGTGATGCCGGCGATGACTGAGAGCCAGTCGTGGGCTACTACTAGGTCGAATTTGAAGTCTTCTTCTTTAACTAGTTCGTTTATTAGTTTTGAGGCGCTTAGGTAATTGTATATTAATATTTTGGAGAAGAATTTTATTCCTCTGCCCCATTTTTTTATGTCGTCTGCGACTACGTCAGGTAGGGAATCGGAAACGTCGATGTGGATTGGGCGATGGATTTCTATTCCCCGCATTAGCTCTCTTGTGGGTAAACTTGCTTCGTCATCATTCATTGTGAATACAGTGACGTCGTGTCCAAGCAAAACGAATTTTCGTGTTATTTCTGCAGCGTAGGTTCCTAGGCCGCCGACAATTTTTGGGGGATATTCGTAGACCATGACAGCTATTTTCATTTTTTCACCTTTTTTGTTCCATTATTTTGAAGATTAAAGCAGCAGGAAGATTGTGTTGTGCTGTGAGTTTAGTTAGTCTAGTTATTTAATGGTTACTTAGGTTTCTTAAAGAGCGCTAATTCATCTTTTTTGCAGACATGTTCTAAACCAGTTGATAATAAGTTAGTGATTTTTTTCTTTGTTTTTGCTACTTTAAGTGTAAAGTTTGTCTTAGCGATAACATATCTTCTTTATTTTTTTGATATTATTGTTTGAAAGTTCAATTATCGTTTTTTCACAGTTTATTCCATGTTTGAGCAATACTGTGAAAGCAAGTTCTCCACAGGAGATGATAAAAGATATCTATGTTATAATTATTTTGTGCGCTCGTGCATAAATGATAAGTGTTTGTATGGACATTTACATAAAAGGGAGATGGAGAGTGATGATGAAAGGAAATGCATACATTTGTTGGTTTGAGAACATAAGTTCTAATGATGTTCTCGTGGTTGGAGGAAAGAATGCTTCTTTGGGGGAAATGATTCGTACTCTTAAGGATGAAGGTATTCGTGTTCCTGATGGATTTGCTATAACTGCAGAGGCTTTTTGGAAATTTCTAGAGTTTAACGATCTGAAGGAGAAGATTAAAGGTCATTTGAAAAACCTGAAAAGTGGAGATGAGACTCTTGAATTGAAAGTTGTGGGAAAATCCATACGTGATCTCTTTTTGGGTGGTTGTTTTCCTGAAGAGCTTGCTGAGGATATAAGAAAATCCTACCGGGAATTATGTCAGCGTTACTCTAGTGGTGAGGTGGATGTGGCGGTGAGAAGTAGTGCTACAGCTGAAGATCTGCCTGAGGCGAGTTTTGCTGGTCAGCAGGATACTTACTTGAATGTTAGAGGTGAGGAAGATCTGTTAAAGGCATGCCGGAAGTGTTTTGCCTCACTTTTTACTGATCGAGCAATTATTTACCGTGAAGAGCATGGATTTGATCATGTAAATGTCGCTCTTTCTATCGGCGTGCAGAAGATGGTGCGTTCTGATAAGGCCTATGCTGGAGTTATTTTTACTATTGATCCAGAAACTGGTTTTCGTGATGTAGTTGTCATAAATGCTGCTTGGGGACTTGGTGAGATAGTTGTTCAAGGCATAGTTACGCCAGATGAATATATGGTTTTTAAGCCCTTGCTGAACAAAAAAGATTTTGCTCCCATCATCAAGAAAACTTTGGGTGACAAATTAAGGAAGATAGTATATGCCAAAGGCGAGGGTAAGACCGTAAAGAATGTGAATACTTCTAAAATTGAGCGTGAATCCTTTGTTCTTGAAGATGGAGAAGCTTTAGAGTTGGCTCGTTGGGCTTGTATTATTGAAAAACACTACAAGACGCCCATGGATATCGAATGGGCCAAGGATGGTGAAACTGGTGAATTATTTATTGTGCAGGCTCGCCCCGAAACGGTTCAAAGTCGAAAGAAAGTTGGTTTATTGAAAACCTATCTTCTAACGAAGAAGGGAAAAATGCTTTTGTCAGGTATTAGTATTGGCGATGCCATTGCCGCTGGGAAAGTTTGTAGGATTAAAAGTGCGAGTGATATTGCTCTTTTTAGAGATGGTACCATTTTAGTTACTGAAATGACAGATCCAGACTGGGTGCCAATCATGAAAAGGTCTGCGGGAATTGTAACAGATTATGGTGGACGCACTTGTCATGCTGCTATTGTTAGCAGAGAGTTGGGGATTCCAGCAATTGTGGGAACACGAGAGGCAACAAGGATTTTGAATGATGATCAAGAGATAACTATTTCTTGTGCTGAAGGTGAAACCGGCTATGTTTATGGGGGTATCCTTGAATTTGAGGAATCGAAAGTGAGTCTTGACGACATCCCGGTGACTCAGACCTCTTTAATGTTGAATATGGGAAGTCCGGACATAGCATTGCGGTGGTGGAAGTTGCCTTGCGAGGGAATTGGTCTTGCCAGAATGGAATTTATAATTAATAACATCATCAAGATTCATCCTATGGCTCTGGTTCGTTTCGATGATTTAGAGGATGAGAAGACGCGTAAGCAAATCCAGGAATTGACCCGAGGCTATCAAGACAAGACAGAGTATTTTGTTGAGCATCTGGCACGGGGGATTGGAAAAATTGCTGCATCCCAGTATCCTTGGCCGGTTATTGTGCGAATGAGTGATTTTAAGACGAATGAGTATGCCAATCTTATTGGTGGGAAGCAATTTGAACCAAAGGAAGACAATCCTATGATTGGTTTTCGGGGTGCCTGTCGGTACTATAGTGATCGGTATCGTGAAGGTTTTGCTCTCGAGTGTCGTGCCATCAAACGAGTCCGCGAGGAGATGGGATTATCTAACGTTCTTATTATGATTCCGTTTTGTCGAACTCTTGAAGAAGCAGACAAGGTTTTGGATGTGTTGAGTGAAAACGGATTGAAGCGTGGTGAAAATGGACTGCAAGTATATGTTATGGTTGAGATACCGTCTAACGTAATATTGGCTGAGCAGTTTGCTGAACGTTTTGATGGTTTTTCTATTGGTTCTAACGATCTTACTCAACTTGTTTTGGGTGTGGATCGGGATTCAAGTGAGCTCTCTTACTTGTTTGATGAACGCAATGAGGCAGTTAAAAAGATGATATCTGGGTTAATTACTACCGCTCACAAAGCGGGTCGCAAGGTAGGCATATGTGGTCAAGCGCCCAGTGATTATCCTGATTTTGCCAAATTTCTGGTCGAGAATGGAATTGATTCTATCTCGCTTAACCCAGACAGTGTCGTTAAAACAAAACGGCTTGTTGCTGTAGCCGAAAAAATGTTAATTTGATAATTCATGGGTGCATTGTTAGGTTGGAATGTTTGTCAGTTTCTCTTCTTGCGAGAATGTAGAGGCTTTGGCTCTACAATATTATTCGTTCCGTGCGGGGGGTTGTAGGTAGCCTCGGTTTTTGCTATTCTTCTTTTTCTTTGTTTTGGGAAGGTTCATGGTTGCGAGTCTTCTGTTGCTGGACATATGACAAAAGCTGAGCGGGCGGGCAGATATAGGCTGAGCAGGTGTTGTCTTTGTGTTTTGGAACCGCCTACAATAGTGAAGTGGGTCTGCTTGGGTAGCAATCGACCGTGTCCCCCGTATTCTGGTGCATCACAGTCTAGGATCATCTGGTATTTTCCTGGAGGAGCTTCAAATCGGTAATCAGTAAAGGAATTAATGGGATTAAAATTGAAGATAAAGATTAGGTCGGCTCTTTTGAAGATGATTACTTTGTTTGTGGAATCTTCATGCAAGAGTTGTGAGTTAGGTGAGTCAAAGAGGCGGTGTGTCCTGGCTAATGCGATCATGTCGTGGTCAAATTGGGCCAGCAATTTATATTTTAGGCTTACATCGTCTGTGAGGTGCCATTGTCGTCTGGCATGCTTATATGACCAGTTGTTTCCTTCGCGGGGAAAATCGATCCAATCTGGGTGGCCGAATTCATTTCCCATAAAGTTAAGGTAGCCATGGCCGGCAGTGGTCAAGGTGATCAAGCGGATCATCTTGTGCAGCGCTATTCCTCGGGCGACCTTTGAGTTGTCGTCATCAATTCCCATATGATTGTACATGGTCTTCACCGATTAGTCGAAAAATTATTGATTGGTCACCAACTAATGCTTGGTCGTGGGATTCGGCGTAGCTGATGGTTTTTTCATCTTTTCTTCGGTTGGTAAGTTCGAACCAGAGATGGCCGATTGGCCAGTCTTTATCTTCGTAATCTTTTATCAGACGGATCCAGTAATCTGGCACGCCCATTGCAAAACGATAATCAAAGCCAAATCCGCCATCTGATTGGGGAACGGCTAAGCCTGGCATGCCGCTGACGTCTTCGGCTATGGTAACGGCGTCAGGTCGGATATCATGAATTACTCGGTTGGCCAGCGCCAGATAGGTTAGGGCATTTTCGTCTACGCTGTCGTCGAAGTAGTCATTGTATGAAATGAAGTTTCTTGCGAGACCGTGTTGTAGATAAATCATGCTGGTGACGCCGTCAAATCGAAATCCGTCAAATCTGAATTCGTCTAGCCAGTATCGACAATTTGAGAGCAAGAAATGTAGAACCTGATGTTTACTGTAATCGAAACATCGTGAATCCCATGCCTTGTGTATTCCACGTAAGCCTTCATGAAAATATTGAAATAGTGTCCCATCGAAGCGACTCAATCCCTCCACTTCGTTGGATACGGAGTGTGAATGGATCAGATCCATGAATACGCTGAGGCCTTCGGTGTGGGCCGTGTCGATTAGGTTTTTTAAATCTTCTGGAGTTCCGTACCGTGATGAAGGGGCGAAAAAGCTTGATATTTGATATCCGAAGGATCCGTAATAGGGATGTTCTTGAATGGCCATCAACTGTAAGGTGTTGTAACCTGCGTCGACGATTCGCGGAAGCACTTTTTTGGTAAATTCTTGGAAGGATCCGATTTTTTCTTCTTCCTGTGCCATGCCGACATGCGCTTCATAGATGAAGGGTTTTTCTTTTGGTCGTTTGAAATTTGGTTTTTTCCAGTGATACATTTCTTGCGGTTGCCATACTTGGGCATTGAAAATCTGAGTTTTTGGATCTTGAACTACCCGTCTAGTATAGGCTGGAATGCGATCGCCTTCGCCTCCAGGCCAATGAATATGGAGTCGATAAAGATTCCCATGTGTCAGTTTATCGGCGGTGAGGTGAATTTCCCAGACGCCATCGTTGCTGATTTTTTCTAGTGCAAATTCCGTGCGTATTTGCCAGTTAGTCATGTCTCCGATTAGGTAAATTGCTGTTGCGTTTGGTGCCCATTCACGAAATATCCATTCGTTTTTGTGGAAATGTAGTCCAAAGTATTCGTGGCCGGACGCAAAGTCTGCAAGGCTCATTTTGATCTTGTGTTAGATGTTGTTCTGTCTCTTCGATTAGCTCTAGTCGGTGTCTAATTTGATCGGAAAATGGTTTGAGGTATGAGTCGCTTTTTAGTAGTCGGTTTAGTCGGTTTTTAAGACTCCTCAATAAAACACCTTATTCTGTATTCTGTTTTATTTACAAGTAATTTAACGTTTTCAGAAGCTATGAACAAATCGTGTGTGTATGTTAGGTTTTATGTGTTTTTTGCTTCAAGGTGTTTCTTTGGGTGTTCTGTGGGAATAATCCTTTTATTGTGATATATTTCTAGATATTATGCTGTTTTCTGGGGGATGTTACGGGTGTTATTTGACGTCACCGAAGAAGTGGGCGGTGGCTGCTATTAGGGAGAGGCGTAGTTGGCCAGAGATTACTATCGAGATTTTAGAGGTAACATTAGCGCCTTGTAATAAGATGAGGATAATGTATAGGTCAAACTTGAATTTTGAGCGTTTCAATAAGTATTTTTATGATTTGTTTAGGAAGGGGTTCATCGAGATGATGCTTGATTCAGATGGACATGAAAAATACAAGATTACTGAGCGGGGTAAAACTTTGTTAGATGTTCTTAGGAAGGCAGATGAGCTCCTTTATTCTGAGGAACCTTGATTTTATACGTCTATGGCTATCTCTTTGATTTTGTTGTCGAGGCGTAATGTTAGCTCTATTTCGACGTTGCTTATGTTGCTGATGTGCGTAGATTGGATGTCGATGCATTCGTGGGGGGGGATTACGAAATTGGCTATGATGTTTTTGGGTGTTTTTGGTTCTTCTTCTGTTGGGAGAAGTGTCCAGATTGGTTGAATCATGATTCTTTGGTTTTCTTCTTCGTATTTTGCCGTATATCTTATGGTGGATTGGTCTATTCCTAGGTCTCTGAATATTTGGATTAGGGTTGGCGCTATTAAGGCAATTGAGTATATTCCATAGTCTTCTGGAGAGAGTAATCGGGCGATTATGATTATTCCTAAGGATGAGATTATTGAGGAGATTGCCACTCCCCAGAATAGGTTGAATCCGCTCTTAGCCGAAATTTTAGCTAAACTTGATGACTTATCCATGAGAATCCAAACGCTAGAAAGTAATTATATGTATTATGCAGACCGACTTTTTAGGTGTATTTTGGTTAATAATGTTAAACTGTGTGCTTCCAACTCAAACAAAGTGCCCGCGCATATGACAATAAAGAAAAAGCGAACAACTAAAACCAAGTCCATTTCCTAAAAAAAGTCTAAAATTCCATTTATCTGAAATATTGATTTTTGTGTCATAAGATTTTATATATATCATGCTATAAAGAGAAAACTATGGAAATCATAGACCAAGACATCCTACAAATTAAGGATGAAACAAACAAGAAATGGGTCAAAGCCTGGAAAAAAGTGCAGAAAAAAATAAACGATAAACACTCAAAACCCCTCCTTCAGACTCTTGCTGAATTCTAAGAAACGTCCTTAAAACTTCCATGGCGAGTATAACTCCATACACTTCATTTAGCCTCTTCGTAGCCTTGAAGGTTTCTGGACGGTCGAATAAAAAAGAGAAAAATTTCACATAAACATTACACCATAAAATAAATGCCGAGTCCAGAATATTGATTTCGAATAGTAAAGAAGGTTTTGTGTTGTTCTAATAATTAGAACATCTTGATCTACAAAATAGACACTGTGTTCTAAAGCATGGCATAATAGGATATTGCCGACTCAGGAATTGTCGGTGAAAAAAAGTTGCAAAAAAAATTTTCAACTAAACTAAACCTAAGCAGACTATTAATCTGCACTCTATTAATTTCTGTCGTGTTTCCAGCAACTGCAAACTTGGTACTAGCAAGTTCTGAAACCATCCCGCGATCAACTCCCATTGAAACATTACCAGCCGATACTGCAGTTACCTCCGATGACAACCCGATTTTAATTGCTACTGAAGATAAAGGCGAAATGACTCCACTAGAGGATTCAATTATAGCCAGAGATGAAGACATCAAGACAGTCACAACTGACAATACAGTTGTTGCCTCGGACGAAAACCCTACATTAGTTGCCACTGAAAATAGAGACGAAGAAACTATTTCTGAGAATTCAACAATAACCAGAGATGAAGAAATCAAGACAGTTACACCTGACGACAATTCAACTATTTACACCGCTGAAGATCAAACAGAGGATAACCAACAACTAATTGCTCCTCTATCCCCAGATGACAGCCAAATGGAGAATAATCAAGAACTTATTGCTCCTCTAGCCCAACCCGACAACACCGTAACTGTCTTGGGAGTAGCGGTTCTGGTAGGTGCAATTGCTATTGGCGCAGTAGTCTTAGTTGCCCGACGTCACAAGAAGGTTACAAAATAAACAGAATAACCAATATTCACCATCATTCCTTTTTTTCCAATTCGCGCATAGAATATTATGTTAATTGAATAAATCGGGTCTAGTGGACTCGCATAAAATTCTCTTAATCTAATTTCTCTCTTTACTATTTTGTTCTAGAAAGGAGTTTCTTGTATGTTTGTTCGGTGCTATATGGAATTTTCTTGGTTTTTGATTAAAAACTAATTATTGAATATTACGATACAATAAATATATTGTTTGTAACCAGAGTTCAAGTCATAATTAGCCATTCACAATACTTTTCTAGACTATACTCGATACACTTTATCCTGCATCAAAAAAGGTAGTCTTGAAGAGGAAAATAAAGTGGTTGCTGCTCAGGAACAAGTCATGTTAAAAAATGAAACTATAGAAGAAGAACCAAACGTAGTTTTACAGAACCTAACACGTGCAGAAGAAACTCTGACACAAGAAAAGAAAAAATTAGCATCCTTGAAGGAAAAACTAAAACTAAAGGTCCAAAAAGAAATCGAAAGCAAAAAAAGCAACATACAAAAACTCAGAACCGAAATCACAGACCTAAAGCTTGACTGTGACGAGCTCTCAAAAACATTACAAGCTTGCGAAAAAGCAAAATAATTCAACTGAGGTAGAGAATAATGAATTATCAAAAAACTCTACCCCTAATAAAGACGTTATGGTTTGCCGTTTCCATCATTTCTACAATATGGTTTCTATATTGGATATCCTACGAAGCTCTCACCTGGAATAAGATACTAATGCAAGCAACACCAATAAATTATATCGCATTAGTGATGTCTATTGCATTACTCATTATTGGCACTCAGCTAGGAAAAATCAGTATCTTCAAGAATTCGAAACTTACAATAGAACAAAATCTCCAAACAGAGAATTCAAAAAAAACCCAGAACCAATCATAATAAAGATAAGAAAAAACAGAACCCTCAAGAATCAGAGGCTCCATCCGGATGCAAGTTTCAGCTGGGATATTTGCATAAGCGCCCAGAATCTGTAGAAATCCCAGAAGAATGTATGGGATGCGATCAAATGGTAAATTGTCTTCTCAAATAGTTCAAGCTGCAAATGAACTTGCGCTCATAAATCTAAAGTAATCTTCCTGCTGATTAAATATTAATTACCCGAAAGGATCATTACCAATCCTTTTGGCTAAGATCCCCGCGCAATCATATTTTTTAATCTTTAGTTTCACTCTTCTCTCTACTTTGTAGATAGTCTATTAACCATTCGATTTATTTCCTGTTTGAATGATTTTAGATATTCTGTCATTGGTTTAGTTAGTCGTGAATTCAATTATTGGTTGTGTTTTGGTATGGAGAGATTTGTTGCTCGAGTTTTACAAAACGGCAAAATTACGATTCCTAAGCGTTTAAGGGAACTACAAAAAGTTAATGCAGGCGACTATGTGCGCTTGGATCTCCTAGAAGTCATTCACAAAAAAAGTTAAAGCTACAGCAGGTTTTACTTTGAGTGCCCTAAAACATGGATTCTTTTATGTCGGATTCATGCTCTGTGACCGATGCATCCAAAATGGCGAATGCAAATATTTCCGACCAAAAGGCGAATGTAACTAGAGAAAAGAAGGCATTTAGAAAACTAGCTAATCAATTGATTGATGAGTTTGAGCTAGAAAGTGTTGCCGACCAAATTTTGGTAGAAAGAGTAGCCAATGTACTTGATTCGCATTGCCCGAGCTGAAACATATGAATCGTTTGTAGGTGTAGGAGAAAAGTCCATGTTATGGGGCGGCTACATAAGTCGCCTAGACAATACCCTCCGGGCATTGATGAATGATCTAGCCATTACAAGATCTAAACGAATGCAACTAGAAAAACAAGACAACCTACTCGTGAGCATTGATGAGTTAATAAAAAAGTTTGCAAAAGAAAAAGGCGAAGTCAGTAGAACTCGAAAACGACGAGCTGTCTCAAGTCCCAGGAGAATGATTTTGTCAAATTGGAGACAGGAATACAAAAAATTGCGTTTAACTGCTTTCAAGGAAAGATAGATTTGGTTAAAAAGAAACGAAAGATTCCTAAAGCTTCTGTAGAACCATTCTTGGCTGCCTGTGAAATGTACAGTAAACTATCGGGTAAGCCTGCAGCTAATTGGTTCAATTATTTTATGAGATTGATTGATCATTACTCTGAATATTTTTTTAGCGAGCCTTGGCCACAAAAGTTCGATATTCATGAATCGACAAAGTTTTCAGAAGAAGATATAGAATTTCTATTTGAAAACAAAGACGGCACCCTAGATGACAGACTTACTACTGTCTGTTTAAGAAAAAACTTTTATCATGAGGGTTTTATGGGCTATTTTGGCATGATATGGACCGATAAGGCTTATCATAAACAATTTGTTCGCCCAACATTTGAGCCCGTCTTAGAAACATTTGATGCCATAAAACAAGAAGAAGATCCCCGAAAAGTACTGAACAAACTAATGGAAGACTACGAGTTAGAGCATATTCATGATAGCCTAATTGATTTGCTGGAAACTACGTATCCTGAAAAACCGGTCAGAAAATTAATTGAACAGATATTCTTTTTGTTACACGATGACGAAAAATTGGAAAACTGCCGGGATTACACTTGTGCGTGGAACAAAAAACGAAAAGAATCGCAATCAAGCACCTAGTTTCTAAGGTAATTGGCAGTTAAACGTTAGACTTATTCCACGTACAAAGTGTTGTAGAGGACCTCCTGCGTGCGCATTCGTAAATTATTCTGTTCCCATCATAGAAAAGCCGGTTAGCACTATTTTGCTTCCACATCTATTGCAGCGAATCATCAGATTCTCTAAAACGTTGTCTCTAACCTTAGCTTCCAAAACAGAGTAAACCTCCTCTGTCTCATCATCCGGAGAAATCAATATCCCACAACAAGGACACACAAAATCACCTTTTCCCTCAAGTTTAATCAAATCCAAATCATACACCAACAACTGCTTCACTTCACATCCTCCCTAACATTCATGAAAAAAGCAACAACAGACATCCAAGTACAATTTTTCATTTATCCGCTGCCACCCACCATAAACTAGAGCCAAGAAATATAAAATTCCACGTTTTAGAACATCATGTACCAAATTCCGAACACATACAATCTTCTTCACAAACCCGCTCAAAATTAATTTCAACAATAGACTATGATGATAATAGACAAAATGTGATGCACGCATTACTGTTCTTAAATTAGTACACGATGTTCTAACAATTGGGATTTTATATTCATATTACACTAAGACATAAGGTGGCAAAGATAATGAAAAGTAGAATTTGGATGTCTGCAGTTTCGATAATTTTAATCGCATCAGTAGTGGGAAGTATTTTATATTTTGAATCTTTAGCTGAGCCATCCCAACCTGACCCTTCTATTGTCCCACCTAATCCAAATAATCAATTAATAGTTAACAACCTGTCAGCTTTACCGGATGGACAAGTTTCTTTTGATGTAACAATAAACGAGAACGAACCAGAAGTCATAGAGGCAGTCATTGTAAATGGCAAAAGGTATGAATGGTCAGATGGAAGCCAAGAGGACCCAACCATCCTCAAAAACGAAACCAAACAGTGGAGTGTTGATACCGGAAAGTTCGAAGAAAATGATGAAATCCAAGTAATAGTTGAAGCATCAGCAGGATCGGCAAGTGCAAACGCAACGGTTGGAGCTCCCACTCCAAATGGAAGCACCCCAACAGACCTCAATTACGTATACGATTATTATGGGGGAGTCAACCTGTTCAGCGAAGGAATACATGTCTTGGCAACAAGTCAGGACCCTCGAACGCTTTCTGGAGAATTCGAAAATGCAAACGATTACTGGAAGATGCTCCTTAAAACCGAAACCTCCCAAGCTACAGAACAAGATTTCATAAGCATCCTTCTTTCCCGCGGAGACAAACCAACAGGAGGCTACGACATCCAAATTGAAAACTTCGCTTGGCTAGAATCCTATCCAGTAAAGTTTCTTTTCCAACTCAATTTCACTGATCCCGGAGAAGGCGTAATAGTCACTGAGGCCCTTACTAATCCGATTGTGTTAGTGCCCATCGGCAAACTTACGTCCGGACAATACAATATTGAAGTCCCTATTGCCCAGTACATCCTAAACTTTGACGAGAAAGGAAACCCCAACTACACACAAATTCTGACCTTCGCACCAGTCATTTGGACACAAACATTAACCATTACTAAAGCGGAAGCCTCCACTCCTTCAACAACCTTCGAAGTAATTCTTAACGGAAATGAAGCCCCAGAACTAACTATACAAGTGGACTTGGAAAATGGCTTAACTGAAGATGAAGCAAAAAATATTGCCGAGACAGCTTTCGTTCGAACCCTGGAAGGAAAGCTTCATCGATTAGATAGCATAACATATGATGATGAACAGATAGTTGCTCACTACACTTGGGGATACGACGAAAACGACTTGGGACATATATTCGACATTACAGCCGAGCTCACAAATCTTAAGATAACAATTGTTCATTGCCGCTAAATGCTTAAAATCCAATTTGGGTTTGGTTTGGGGCTAAAATTTAACCCCCAAACACAGATGTACGTGTTTACATTGACGCCTGCACGTGTACACGCGTGTGTGATTTTGCGCTCGCTCTCGCTCGACTCGCATGTTTTATCACACCCATATGTATATAATTCTTGAATTGCTAGGAGTATTCAATATCAAATAGGACTTAAAATTCGCAATTTTTATCGATGTGTTGAGTATTAATTCATGGGATAAAAATGACACTGAGGATTTTGTGGTACATGTGGAAAGCGAGTCGGTGGATTTATGAGAGCCATTTCTTGGCAAGTGTGAGTGCTGTCTGATAAGGACATTGTGCACCTTGTTATCCTAAAAGTTGGATTAGTTTTACAATACCTGCTTGTTCTCTAATGCGGCATTGAACTTAGACTTGACAACGTAGACGGCTCGAAAAATATTTGTATGTGTGTTGTTTTGGGTTTAGAGTTAAATTATGACTTTTTTTTATGTATTCCCTAGCTCGTTTTGAACTTTACCTAGGTAATGTTGTACTGGAGTTGGTTTTTGCATTAGGTAACCTTGGGTGGCAAGAAAATGCATATTGTGTACTAATAATTTGGCGTGGTCCCAATATTCTTTAAAGCGGAGTTGCATCTTTTATAAAGATTGGGTCTGTCATGATCGTGAGAGGCAAAATGATAATCATAATACTCAGTTTATTGCTGGGGATCGTCGCTGGATTTCCGCTGACTCCAGTGTTCGCTGAAGCTACAGACGTGCAACACATTGATTCTCGTACAGACGGTGACGGAAACACAGTCACTCGGAGATCACCATCAGACATAACGCGAATGTCCATTCCTTCATCTCATATCGTGAACCTGATAAATGTGGATGACCGATGGGATTGCAAGTACCGCACGCATTTCGGATAATCAGACAACACTGATATCTCGTATTTACAAACAAAAAGAGAACAGACAGAAAACATACCCCAGAGACAGAGTGCATTGCAACGACCACTTTTATGCGAGATATTGTGCTCCTGTACAAATGCTTGAATTTTCAGTGAATCACCTACTCGCAATTTTTTTCCTTGCGTCGATTGCGTCATTATTCCTAATGGTCTAAAAAATACCCTTGAGAAACTCTTAATCCCTCGTGATTCAGAGTCCGTTCCTAATTTTTTTAAGGTATGTAGATTGAACGATAAATCCGCTTGATACGTTCTCTCTCCTTTAAAAACTCTGCGATGGCATCACTCTGCTCGCCAAACTTGTAAACAACCCTTGGTGATGGTTTCTCTTTCTTTGGAGTGATTCTAAGTGTAGAAGATCCTTTAAAGAAAGACAAAAAACAATTTTAGACTTTAACGCTTAAAAGTATCAATTAGGTAATCGTCTCATAATAGCTACATTTTCTGCCCCAAGAAACATAGCAAAACTGCGTGATATCAATTTTGATTTTCCACCATTTCGTTGCCTTATGCGATCACCAATTTTAAGTTCCATTAAACATTTTTTACAGAACAATTTACCCTTGAAACTCATAAGACGTGGATACAGGTCTTGAGTTAAAACCTATTGAATAACTGATTATTAGACTTCACTTTGTTCCATCTTATTTGCCAAATAATCTACTTTCTCAACTAAAACCCCAAGTTCAGCAATTAACCGATCTAACTCGATTTCATGTTGTCTAAGAACATTAAGAACAAACTGAACTGATATGTTAGACTCAAAAAGTTCTGTCATAATGATCGCAATAAATACAGCATTGTTAAGAGCGATATAAACTCTGAAGTTTACATGTGCTTACATTGTCTCACATTTTTTTTCTAATTCATTTTTATGGGTTTTAAACTTGAACTAATCCTCGAAGTGTCTGCTGTTGGAGTCCATGTTTTGATATCCTTTCTAAGGAACCTTGCTAGATTTTCTATGTCTCCTCGAATTATTGTTGTGATTTTTGAGTATTTACCAAATTTTCGTGTTATTTGCTTTTTATTTTATTATCCAAGAAAGAATTTAATTCAACAATTAGTTTAGAAGACTCTTCATGCTTTAGAAAAATTCGTGGTTTCTTGCTTCGGTAATTTTTTTCAAAATCTTTTGTTTTCAATTTCTTTACGTATTCAATAACAAAATTATCAACTAGTGGTCTGTATGGCTCTTTCCTGGAATAAAAGAAAGCACAATCTATCTAAGTGAAGATGGATATCCAATCTAATTCCTGATGTTTTATCTGAATGCTTTTTTCTCATCTTTGTCGAAACCTAGTTAAGGATTCATTATAGTCTTTCTAATAGGGGGAAAAGTTTGCCACACGTAGTTTTAACCGGAGACATTAGTTTGCGTGATGTCTTTGAAAAAATTGAAGCTTTTGTTGTCCGTGAAGATAAAAACATTCTAAAAATTTCAGATAAATTCATCAATCAAGATGAAGACTCAATTTTGGTCGAGTCCATGGCAATAGAAGCTAAAAATAAAGCAAGTTTTCTTGTTTTGCTATCACAACGTGAAGATGGCTTAGTTGTAAGGCTTTATCCACAAATTGACGTGGAAAAAACTGACGGTGTGAAAAAGATTTTGGCAAAAATTGCTAACGATATTATTGCTGCTTTTCCATCTCTTAAAGTGGGGAAAACAAATCTTCAAGAATTTTTACAAAATAAGCCATAGCTTGAGAAGTAGGGATAGTCTTGGAGTTTAAGCAGTTTCCAGAAATTGAAAAAGAACGAATTAAAGTTCTGAACAATCAACAGCTCAAGCAAGGAGACTTTGTTGTTTATTGGATGCAGGTCACACAAAGAACAGAACACAATCAAGCGTTAGATTATGCAATAATGCTAGCAAACAAGTTAAATCAGCCTTTGCTCGTATATTTTGCAATTACAAACAGTTATCCTGAAGCAAATGAGCGCCACTACTATTTCATGTTAGAGGGACTAAAAGAAGTTCAAACATCGTTTGAGGAAAAAAACCTTCATTTTTTGATTCAAAACATTTCTCCCGCGGTTGGAGTGTGCGCTGTTGCAAAAAATGCTTCTGTGGTTGTAGTTGACGCCGGATACACAAAAACGGAAAGACAATGGCGAAATTATGTTGCATCCTACGTTTCTTGTCCTTTGGTGCAAATAGAGTGTAATGTTGTAGTTCCAGTTGAGTTGGTCTCTCCTAAAGAAGAATACAGTGCAGCCACTATCCGACGAAAAATAATGAAGCTTGTTACAAAGTTTTTAGTTTTGAATAAACAACCGGTTCTTGAAAAAACCAAAACAAAAACCGATTTTTCTTCCTTTGAAATTAGTGACCTTGACGAAGCTGTTCAGAACTTAAACATTGATAAAAGTGTCAAAAGGGTGAAAACCTTTCATGGAGGCACCAGTCATGCTAAACAGCATCTTAATTTGTTTATTGAAACAAAGCTTGAAAAGTATGATAATCAACGAAACGACCCAACAAAAGATGTTCTTTCCAATATGAGTCCTTATTTTCATTTTGGGCAGATATCGCCGATTTTTGTTGCTTTAAATGTTTTAGAGTCAAACAATCCGGGTATGGATGCTTATTTAGAGCAGTTAATTGTCAGACGAGAATTAGCATTTAATTTTGTTTTCTACAACAATAATTATGACTCTTTTGATGGGCTTCCAGAGTGGACTAAAAAGAGTTTGAACGAACACAAAAACGACACCCGAGACTATCTTTATTCTTTAGGTGAGTTAGAAAATGCAAAAACCCATGATGTTTACTGGAATGCTGCCCAAAAACAGATGATAGTTACTGGAAAAATGCACGGTTACATGCGAATGTATTGGGGTAAAAAAATTATTGAATGGACAAAAAATCCAAAAATTGCCTACGAGTATATGCTTTATTTGAACAATAAATATGAACTCGATGGACGTGACCCAAACGGTTTTACTGGTGTTCTTGGTGTTTTGGCAAACACGACCGACCCTGGAAAGAGCGTTCAATTTTTGGTAAAATTCGTTACATGAATGCAAATGGTTTGCGACGCAAATTTGACATCGAAAAATACGTAAAACAGATCTCCCAATTAAACTAACCCGATATGTATTGGACTTTGGATTTGCTTTTCTTTAAATTTTAAAGATGTTATTTTTTTCATAAAATTCGGGAAGCCTTTAAACTTCACTTACTCGAAAACTGTGCGGGCGCATTTCTATAGACTTTTCTTTTTCAGGTTTCTTTTCCTAAGGAAAAACCAAGCAACCACAACAGCTACAACAGAGCCTATGATAAATAGGTATTCAGTAGGGACATTAACATTTTCTTCCTGCCAATGATATATGCTTCCATTAGCTCCTACTATCCACCCATCAGTTGAACTAATCATATCCACGGAGTTTAACCATGCAGTATTTGGGCTTGTAACATTGTTCCAGCTTGTTCCATCCCAACGGATTATACATCCGTCAGACCCTACAGCCCACCCATCAGTTGAATTAATCATATCCACCGAAAACAAGTGTTTCGTAGTTGGGCTTGTTACATTCTGCCAATTTGATCCATCCCATCTTATTATTATCCCACCATCACCTACTGCCCACCCGTCAGTAGAGCTCACCATATCAACTGACCATAACGTTCGAGTTCCAACAATCTTGGGGCTTTCTACTACGTTCCAGTTGGTTCCATCCCAATGAAGTAAGCTGTTAATGCCTGAGGTAGCTGCTCTCCGACCTACTACCCAACCGTCAGTTGAGCTGACCATATCCACCGATTCCAACGGACTATTGATTGGGCATTCTACACGACTCCAGCTTGTTCCATCCCATCTAAATATACGTCCACTTGGTCCTACTGCCCACCCCTCAGTTGAGCTGACCATATCTATAGAACTTAAATAGCTTCGGGGGGTTGTTACGTTGTTCCAGCTTGTTCCGTCCCATCGGATTACTGATTCATTTAACGCACTTACTCCGCCTACGATGGCTATTGCATATCCTTCATCTGAATTAACCATATCTATGGACTTCAAATCGGCCTTGGTTGGGCTGGTTACGTTGTTCCATCTTGTTCCATCCCATCGAATTATTACTCCATTCCAACCTACCGCCCATCCATTATTTGGATCAACCATAGATACCGACTTAAAACTCTCGTTGATTGGGCTTTCCACTTTGTTCCAACTCCAGCTTGCAGATTGCACACTTACTATAAAAGGAGTCAAGAAGAAGGAAATAACAAAAATGGATAGAATCGCTTTTAGGCAAATAGATTTTCTCATACTCAAACCTGTACCTTTAGTAATTGATAAACCAAGTGTATCAAATGCTTTTAAATAATTATTACGCAAATGCATAAGATGCAACGAAGAGCGCGCGCAATTGCTGAGTTAGTGCGTCTTATTTTTTCTGAAAGCCCTTTGATGCCATGCATCAGGACTCTGATATTTTACTTTGGGGTAATCCTGATCTAACATAGCTTTTAGATATGCTTCAAAATCTTCTCTTGAACGTTTCTTCTCTGGCATATCAACACTATGTAATTCATAGGTCAGTCAGAAGATATACTGCTTATTTCAAGCAGCGATACATATCTAAAAAGGAAATTTGTAGGCAAGTGTATTTGTGTTATACAATAATACAGATACAGATTTAGGATTAGCAAATCTCTTAAGGCTCAACTATGTACGTTGGACGGGAAATGATGAAGGCCTCTAAAGATTTTAGTGCAATGCTCAAAGACAGAGGATATTCCACAGAAGCAATTAATAAAATGTGGAAATGGTACGACTATTCTGAAAAGAAAGGAGTAGCCAGCTTCTAAACAAGAAAGTCTATTACTGTAATGCTTTTTTTATCACTCGAATCAATTTTTGCAGTTCCTCATTTTTTTCCTGAGTATTAGGGACCTCTTCTGATTTCTTTTCAGATGCAACTGATGTGTATAGATTCCAGTTTGTTGTATTTTCCATTTTTTACCCCTTCTCCTAAATTTTCCCAAGCAATACATATTGAATGTTACGACTTAACATATATGATCATATTACGAAGGCCGATACATTACACAATAGAAATTTTCTTTTTAAACCATAATCCGTCATATCTTAAGAGTTGAGACAAAATGGGCCTTCATTTCGCCATGGAACCAAAAACCAACACTCTAAAACTAATACGAAATTACGTAAAAGAAAGAGTGAAAGAAAAACAAGCCATAGCTAAACAATTCGAAAGACTAGACACTCAACTCCAAAACGACATAATCGACCAATACACATACGAACGCCTACGAAAAGTATTAGAAATAAATTTCACCAAACAACGAGATGAAGCCCTACAGAAAGCCTTCATTAAATACAAAATACAAATGTAAATCTTGGTAAAGCATATCTTCTTGAAATACACGTTTCCATTTTCCAGCGAATGCTTTAACTCTTTCTATTTCCCCTTTTTGTTTCCTAAATTAGTTGTGTTGTCCCTAAAGATTTTCAATTCGTTTATCAGAGACAAATAATATTTCTTTTTAAATTTTTAAACCATCATGTATCCTAAGTTGATTGACTTATTTAATGTTAAAAATTATCAAGCTGTTATTGATCGCCCACAAAATGTAACCGTTTTTTTGGGAGACTGAAACAATTTCTTTCAGGTTGATAGTTTCAAAACATGAATAGCAAAATAAATAAAAAAGAAAAGGGGGGATTGGAAGTTTAGCGACAACGGAATATTGAAAAGTGGTCAGGTTCTCCATAGATCATGTTGCCAATAACAACCACATTTGGTAATGGCATCCAATCTGCTGTTTCTCCAAAGTTCTTGAGGGCAATGCATAAGTCTCTCAGATTAATTCTATTGTCACCGTTTAAGTCACAGTCTGGATTGTATCTTGACCGCAGAGACCGGCTATTAAGCGAAGAACCATATGCCATGATTATGATTTTAATGTCTTCACAATTCACTGTCCCATCGTAATTCACATCACCAGGTACAATGTCAATCTGCCACATCTCCGTTGGTTGTACCCCACTCCAAGGTAGACCCAATATTGCACTTCCAAAATCACCAGTGACTCTTATATCCCAGGCTGGAACTACTTCTGAATCGAGACTAGCTACGGCAGTATATACTTCTGATGACTGCTCTGAATCACAGGGTGGTGGCGGAAGTGGGGGATAATTATAGGTAATTGTGCCTTCTACTTTCACGTTGTCTCCCGCATCGTATAGGTACAAGTATGCGCCATCAATCGGAAATATATCGTCAGTTGGTGGTGGGTATTGTTGGTCACAAGTAGCATTAACGGCTGCAACGAAAATGTTTAATGCAAAAACGAGAATCAGCATGCTGCTTACAATTTTCTTACTCATTGTTTTAATCTCCATTTTTATAACAATTCTATTAATTCATATAATACATTTTCTGGAACAATCTTACAGAAAATTTACCTCAATATTCTATACAAGCTCATTTCTTCACTTTTAATAATGGTTCTAGAAGCTCCAAAAATGCTCTTAAGGGCGTGTAAGGATATTGTTGAGCATACATTTAATACAATATGCGTAATCACGCATCAATCTGATTTGTTTACTCCAGAATGAAATAGATCACGTATAAGTCCTCTTAATCCCTGCACTGTGGAGATAGCTAAGAATACAACTAGAACTATGTGCCCAAAAAATATGGTTGTTAACAATCTACTAGACAAAATATGGTAGACTAAAGGACTGATAGGCACATCAACTGCAAAAAACAGCATCGACGAAACCAAAGCCAACAAAGGAACAACCATCAAAACATTACGCGACATTAACTGAAAGCAGCCGCTTCAAATCTCCATTAAAATACATAACTCCAGCAGCTAACAATAATCCCGTTATCTCAAGACCAACATCAAACACAGACAACATAGCAAGCATTGAAACCAAAATATGAGGAACTAAAAGGCCAAAAAAGCATGACCTCTCCCACAAGCAAGTCTCCAAAAGCAAAATGCTGCACAACAGCCAAAAAATAGGGAACAACCAATCTACGATAAACCACCAAAAAAGGCAAAAACAAAACAAACCAAAAAAACAACGAATGCATAAACGTATGATGCCCCACTCCGAACCCTCCTAAAAACAAGTCAACATCCGGTAAAACTGCCAACATCAAAACAGCAGGAACAAAAAGCTTACCCCAACGTTTACCCGCAAAAGCAACAGCCCAAACATAAGCCCAAGTCATGTGCCCAAGAAAAAACAACAAAGAAGCCTCCGCCAAAGAACATCAACAAAAAATAAAAAACTGCCCCATATAACCATACCCATTCTCAAGCTCCTTCAACAAACAAAACCAAAATCACAAAAAATAACAAAAAGTAACCAATTTTTATCCACACAAACCCAATCACCGCAAAAACCGGTTATTCTGCTGAAACACAACCTCAGCAACCGGAGATACTTAGCTTTAAATCTAACCTCGCGAAGCAACTTCTCCAATTAGCTAATTTATCATCATTCAATGCTGATATATCGAAATCCGTAATATATAATTATATATTAAATCTTGATATTCAATATAAATTGAAAGAGTCAGAAAATATTAAACTAAAAAAGGTTGAAAAAAGTATGAACTTCACAACAAACTGGCATCTTTACAAATCCTCTAATTCAAAAAAGAAAATAACAGAGGACACAAAAACAGAAATTGAAACCACAGAATTCAAAAATAAAATCAAATTAATAAAAAAAGCATTCCATTAACAGAATAAAAAGCCACACTTTAATCAAATAGGGTCTACACAAAATAGCGGAAACTATTTTTTTGTCCAAGTAACCCGCTACTCATTTCTTCTCAGAATAATATGACAAAAAAAGGGGTTTTTAGAGGCTTATTTTTAGCAACATTTGACACAAATTGCTGTCTGCGCTAGGGAAACTCCGTCTACACAATCTATTCCTCTCGCAACCATCTCGCCAACATCCTTAACGTCTTCCACTTCAAAGGTTACAACAATATCAAAAGGTCCCGTAATAACACAAGCCGTTTTGACACCCTTAACATTTGCCACATTCGAAACAACATCCAAAGTTCTACCCTTCTCAGTGTTTATAAACACAAATCCAGTAATCAATTCAAAATCCCTCCTCTCAAATTCACATTTTTTTCTCTATATTTTTAGTAGAATAATCAAAATAAACGGCAAAAACGCATTGCAAGCCTTTTGCCCAACGTCACTAAGAGAATCCTACGTATTACTATAACATATTTGGTCGAATATAGGTGTATAGGAAGGAATCAAAATTAGCCCAAAACCCAAAGTTGACAAGTTTCGGGTCTTCA
>CAVOMX010000014.1:0-133139 GCA_963697165.1 Candidatus Bathyarchaeota archaeon | reverse complement strand
ATAGTTCAAATCGGCAAGATTTGAGAGATTCTTCAAGATGTTTGGATTTTTCATTCCAATTGGAATTAAACTGAACAGTATTAAACCATTCAAATTCTTTTGGGAAAAAATCTTCCTCAACTTTTAACACATTACCACTTTTTGGAACTCCCTCTTGCTCGGCGCAACGTCAATATCATTGGTATTTTCATTTCTTCTATACTATTTGATGGAAGTTCAATAATTGGGAATAGAAAAGACAATCCATGTTTGAACTTATTGTATCCAATCGAGTTGGAAAGGTAAAAACTTAACAAACATCTCAAGTTTATGTTCCAAATTTCAAGAGTTTCGCTCAAGATATTTTTTTATTAAACACTTTTCTTCGCTATCTAAAGATTTTATTTGATTTAAATCAGGAAATGCCAATAAGTTCCATAACAATTCTTTGTTTTCACGATTGTCATCTAAAAATATTTTACAAGTTTTCTAACTATTGCAGGGGAATAGTAGGACATTATTTTAGCTACCTTTTTTTTCCTTTACTCAAAGCAAAAAGTAAGGCAGATAAACCCTCTATCATCATCATAACTTTACTCATAATATCCAGGTGAATGAATCCAATTTTTTCATTTTTTTCAAAAGAATTAGTTTTATCTTCGGAAGTTAGTAAGTCATCTAAAAGTTTAGTTTCAGAGTTTATTAATTGGTATAAGGCATTTATATTTCGACGGAAAAGCAACAATTGAGTAAAAGTCGAAATTGTAAAGGATTCACTTTCAATGAATTTTTTATAATTCTTTTTTTTGTATTCTAAACTCATATTTTCAATCCTCAAAAGAAAATAAATTATTTTATTTCTTTCCTTTAATGAACTCTGCACGTTTTTTCTTCCATGCTCTACAGTTTGCCAAGGTTTGGTAATTGAGAGATCCCCCCCATTTTATTAGTTTGGCGAGCTTTGTAACGATTCTTTTATTGAGAATGCTACTGAAACGAAAAACGAAATAAATAAGTGTGGAAATAGCAAAATCAGGGTGCCTAGTTCTCGGGTTTTTTCTTGGGTTTCTTTGAAAGTTAAAATTAGAGTTTTTGTTCTGTCGATATACTCAATCCTTTCTTTCAAAATATCAATTTTATATGTTTTATGTGCAATTGCATTTCTCATATTCGTATTAAATCCATAGGTAAATATTCGCCATCTTGTTTTATGGATATACTTAATATTACTATGAAGTCCTTGTTTCCTAAATTGTTCATATTTAATATTCAAGCCAGAGTTCAGAAGATGAACTAATGTTCTGATTAAAGAAAGAAGTTTTTCATAAACTCCAGATAATTCATCATAAATTTCCAAATATTTATCCACATGCTTCTTCTTGATTATTGAATAATCGGTTTGAAGAAATTCATAATATTTTATTAGTTTCTGCAGAGTTACTTGAACTATAATATAGATCGTTAGATTTTCTAAACTCGGAAAAAATCGAAAATACTTCTCCGAGCTTTTTCTCTTTTCAATTCAACTATTAATTCTTCCAATGCTTCCAGATATTCCGAATATTTGGTTGTGGACAGATAGGACATATCAAAACGAAATTCTCTATCTAATTCCTCGAAAAATTGGAAAAAATAATCCAAAGCATGTATATCACCTGGGATTTCAGAATACAAGGATTTGAAAACAGAGTCTGTTATCGAATAAATATTCTCTTTAGCTGTTTCCACATCCGACTTCATATTTTGATATTGATTTTCAAGGTTAATCCCAATTTGATAAGCTTTTGCAATAGATTTCTCGATTTCTTGTCCTACTTCAAGTTCAGCTTCTCTCTTAATATCACCCATTTTCTTTTTGCTAAC
Source organism: Candidatus Bathyarchaeota archaeon (assembly GCA_963697165.1). GTDB lineage: Archaea > Thermoproteota > Bathyarchaeia > Bathyarchaeales > Bathyarchaeaceae > Bathyarchaeum. Next base: position 131,297 of record CAVOMX010000014.1, on the reverse strand, counting down.
GTACTTCCCACTCAAATTAACGATTAAATCAAAAGCCTCATCTGTTGTCTCTGAAACTAAACGTTTTATTTTTTCTCTTATTTCTTCAGGAAGACTCGACATGATTGAATCCGATTTAAACATTTTATATGATTACTTTAAGAGATTTTGTATTATGTTATTAGTCAGATTTGAAGATGTCTTAGTTCTTCTGATAGACGTATTGATACTTTTGTGAAAGAGTACCCAGCGGTATCTTAGAGAGGTATTATGTGGATTATAGTCCAGAACGATTAAAAGTAATTTATGAAAATGCAAACTTGAGAATTCTTAGCTAAAACTTAAAAATTGAATGCCTAAATAGTAAAAAGGCTATTTGGGGGAAGTCAAATTTTTCATAATTTCAGTGAAAAACTGGATTACCATTGGCGAATCACAGGTTATGTAAAGGTTCTTTTTATAGGATTACTTTCAAGAGCACTAGTTTTCTTTATTGCTATAGTATCGGATTCTATGATTGGAGTTAATCCAAAGATACCGACTGAGCAATTATGGGAATTAGGAATGCCCATTGTAAATCTTTTCAGTCGGTGGGATAGCGGATGGTATGCTCAAATCGCTCTCAGAGGTTATCCTTCCATAATCAATCCCTTGAGTCATCATTGGACTTGGTTTCCCTTATTTCCCGTTTCAATGCGTGTTCTAGGACAGCCTTTTTTTGGACTACTAAACTCAATTCAAGCAGTTATTCTGGCAGGTTTTTTGATAAGTAATATTCTTTTCTTTGTCAATCTGATTCTGTTCTACAAACTTAGTGAGTTGGTATTAGGAAATAGGAAGTTGGGTTTCTATTCTTCACTCTTTTTCGCTTTTTGGCCGGGTTCACTATTCTATTCTTGTGTATATTCAGAAAGTTTATTCATGACTTTAACTTTAGTCGCATTTTATTTTCTCGAAAAAGGAAAAATTATAAAATTAACACTTTTCGGTTTCTTATCAGGTTTAACAAGAAGTAACGGGTTTCTTAGTTTTATCCCATTTCTCTATGACGGATTTAAAGAACGTAGCCTTAAAATTATTTTTCAAGCCTTTCTTGTTTTTACACCATACTTGCTGTTCAATCTTTATGGGTATTTATCTACTGGACTTTTTCCAATACGTGAGATAGTGTCTAGACAATATTGGGGAACCCCATCTTTTTTCTTAATTCAATTAGCTGACATTGAAATAGAATATGCAATATTATTTTCGATTGAATACTGTTTAGTTATTCTTCCATTCTTTTTCATCTTTCTGTCAAAAGATCTAGCCTTAACTATATTCACATTAAATTGGAAAGGAACAAGTAAAGATGCAAAATACTATGGCTATTCTTTAGCGAATTTGATAATTTTACTTTTTTATTCCATAGTTGCAAATGTGCACAGATACGCCATTGTAATATTGCCTATATATTGGATTTATGCTAAAATCTTTAATGCTAAACCAAATGTTGGTATGTTTTTACTTAATTTGATGATCATTCTTCTTTTTGTAGGTACTATGTTGTTTTCTACTTTGAGATGGTACTGGTAAAAAATGCAATTGCTATTTTGGGGTGAATGTTAGACATGTTCCAGTTTCTTTGTTAGTCTTTCAAACTCTTCTGGATGATGCTTGCCAGTATTGAACCATATATTCTGATTGTATTTTGTCATATAGCTCACGTGTTTTATTCCAACTCTCTTCGGTGAATATTCCTTCCGGATAAAGTTCTTGTATTTTCAAGTCCACTCGATCCCACCAGATAAAATCGTCAAAATCTGGGTTATCCTCGTCTCTATCATGATTCCATTCTGAATCTATTATATGCTCAGCATGAGCTAGTTTATCCATCTCGGTAAAGAACCATTCAACTCTCAGGAATGGTTTTTCACTGTTCTCTGGAAAACTTGTTTTAAAATACGTCACAACTAAATCCCGTAATCGTCGAGTCATAAATGCCGAGTCTCTACTAAGTATTAGTTTTTGTTTAGCTGAAAGTTCCTGATAGATTGCTGTTGTTTTCTCTTCTTTTTCTTGGAGTGTTAAATTTGGATTTTTCCAGATCTTTGAAACATCAGGAAGCATATTTCGGATTGCTTGAGCGTTTCTTGATAATTCGATTTCAGCCTCATTCTTTATGTAAATTTTAGCTTGCTCAGGTAATTCGGGGAGAACATTATTCTCCAGTTCATTTAGTTTCTTATTTACGCTTTTCAACTGGGATTAACACTCCATTTTTCAGTTTTTCTTCTAACTCAACAACTCTTAGCTCCAACTCTTCATCCTTCAAACCGGAAAGCAAAACAGAGCAACCATAAATCGAAGCTCTTAACAATTTGACACGAATTGGATTCTTTATCGGATTTTTACATCGAGCCATCTATCGAAGAAACTCAATGTCTTCTTTTAACCATTGGAGAATTAGATTCCGATTAACAACCTCATTAGATTTTGAAGAACAGTTTTTTAGGCTTCTTTTGAGATTTGGAGAATTTTTCATACTTGATTAACAATGCCCCCTCTATACTTAGCGTAATCTAAAGTTTTCAAACTCTTTCGTTTGTCAATTACTTTGAGATTTTTTCCTTTCCGTTTCAACTTGTATCTTTTCAGGACTTGCTCAAAATCTACTCCAAGAGCTAACTCGTTTATTGCATGAATTAACATTGCCTGGCCAATGTACCCTTCTTTAATTGGATAATAACTAGCTTCTGAATCTAAGTAACACTTGCCGATAAAAAGCCATTCAGCGAAAGTTAAGGGTTCATTATACGAAGTCACCAAAACAAGAATATCTTCGGGGCCCTTTTTGCCATCAACAAGTGTCAGCAAAACCAATGTTTTCAGCCATCTGTTATCTTTTTGATTTTGTCCTGTTCTTTCTCGATAACGAACTGGCCTAAACCTTCCAGTATTCCTATATAATCTTGGATTTTGTCTCGGGTTAATCCAAACTCGTATTGTATTGTTGCCAGAGTTTTTGACAAAGGAATTTCTCCGTGAGTATGAAGAGAACGATGAATCAGTCGAGCAATCTCTTGAATGCGTTCTTTTCTGACTTCTGCTCCATCTCTTCTAACCATTAGAAGCCTCCATGCGAGTGTGTCTGTATGTGTGTATTGAAAGGGTTGTGAATGAGTGGTAGAATATGAATGAAGAGAATTATGTAGTACATAGAAGATAGAAGATAAGAAGTAAGAGAAGACAGACGACAACACACAAACATACACACTCACCACTTTCTCTAAGTCTCCCACTCCTTCAAAATCGGCCAAATCACGATTTTCCCATTGATCTCCATGCCAACCTTTTTGATTGGTTGCCCGTTGAGTTTTTCAAAATAGTGTAACCAAGACTTAGGTAAAATAATCCCTCTACTTGTTCCTCCAATGTCGATGATTTTCTTAATCAGGGGACTTAACGATAACACGCTCCACTTATACACTAACAAAACTAAAATACAAGTATATAGTTTATATTTAGTATAAAGTTTGGATGTTTATTGGATGCAGGGCAAATCCGCAAGAGAAGCGTGTCCAATTTGGATATTGAACACTCTTTTAAAAAAAGGACAAATGAGTTTTGAGGAATTGGTTGAAGAAGGAAAAGATCGCTATTCAAGGGGAACTATTAACAAATATTTAAACGAAGAATATGAAAAAGGCAATATTTCTCGAGAAGGTAGACGTGGAAAATATTTCATTGAGTTAAAAGGAAAACAATTGCTTCTTAACTACTCAAATGATGAACTTGAAAAAGCTAACATACAATGGTTAGAAACCATAGCAAATCTGTCTCAAGAAGGACATGCTAGAATCCTAACCAAAAAAGAAATAGAGAAAATGGAGCCATTTTGGCAGGATTTATCAAAAACATCAAAATTTCCTGTGGAATTGGATGATAAAGGACTTCTTAAACTAGGAATCGCTCAGATTCAAATTGATTTAATAAAAAAATTACAAGAGAAAAGAAAGAAAGAAGGACTGAAAATAATTGATATTGTTCAAGTTAAAAATGAATCATATATATTAAAAAAAGGAAATAATAAAACATGATTCCAATAAAAAATAATTACTCGAGTAATGAACCCGAGAATACTCGAGTGAAAGTGAAAATAAGGAAAAAGACAGTAGGTATCACTCTACCCACTAATTTAGTTAAAAGGGCTAGAAAAAACAATCTAAATTTAAGTAGAATAACAGAACAGACATTAATCAGCATTTTAGACTATTTAGAACCACAAAACGATAAACAAACCTCAGTTTTTCTTAGTACAGGTTCTTTTCTGAAAGAAAGTGTAATGGTGCCGAGGGCCGGACTTGAACCAGCGACAACTCGGTCTTCAGCTTCACCCTCAACTTTGTTGAGTCGAGTGCTCTCCCAAACTGAGCTACCTCGGCGCCACTCAACAAGAACAACAACTGGTTTTTTAAGCTTTTTGAAAAAAGGTGCAGGGTGGTGCCGAGGGCCGGATTTGAACAGGCGACAACTCGGTCTTCAGCTTCACCCTCAACTTTGTGTGTTGAGTCGAGTGCTCTCCCAAGCTGAGCTACCTCGGCGACACACATCATGAATCATAACTTGTTTTTTAATCTTTTTGAAAACCGTTCTTTTATCTGCTCTGAGGATAAACCATAAACTATTAACACGTAAGAAATAATCCTAAATGAGGGTTGAAAAACGATGAGCGATGTTTGTCCCTTCTGCAATATAGCCTCAGGCAAAGCACCAGCAAGCATCGTCTACGAAGACGACACTGTATTGCATTCATGGACCTGAACCCTGCTAGTGTTGGACACACTTTAGTTGTTCCCCGAAAACATTGGGAAAACATCTATGAAGTTCCCGAAAAAACACTAGCTGAAATTGCTGTGTGATTAAGCGAGTCAGCATTGCTGTGAAGAAAACTGTTGGCGCAGACGGAATAAGTGTCATTCAGCTTAATGGGAAGGCTGCAGGTCAGATGGTGATGCATTTTCATGTTCATGTTATACCCCGATTCAGGGGTGACTCCATCTCCAGAGCCTGGGCGATGATTGGGCAACATGGATTCATAAATCCGAAAGAAGCGAGCTGGATGAGATTGCGAAGAAAATAAGGAAAACCTCTGAACTGGTATCGAATTGGTGGTGGGCCCGTCCGGATTTGAACCGGCGATCTCTTCCGCGTGAGGGAAGCGTCTTTTGGCCTCAAATGGAGTTAACCAACTGGACCACGGGCCCATTCTATGAACCTAAACGGTTGCATGATTCCTTTATATCTTTTGTAAATTCTTCTTCTTTTTCATTGATTGTTTATCTTTTACATTTTTCAAAGCTAGATACCACTGCCTAGATCTGGTTTTTTTGAGAACATCGGAAAAAAAGTCTGTTTTTAACAATGTTCTGTTGTTTATTTTAGAATATGATGGAGTTTCATGGTTTTCTGTTATTGCTGTTCATTCACCGAACAACATTTTTTGGCGTACAATGTGTATGGGTTGTGTTATTTGATGAGTCTTTTCTTCATGAGGTTTATTGCCAGAACAAAGAAGATTGGTATGAGTATTAGTATCCATGCTAGGTTCAGGATGATGGATAGTTGGATGTTGCCAAGTGCTAAGGATCGGGTTACTGTTACAGCGTTGGTGAGTGGGAAAAAGATTTGTGCTGCCATTTGTAGAATTTGGGGCATTGATGTTAGTGGGAAGAATGTTCCGCTTAATAGGAACATTGGAGTTATGAAGAGAAATCCGGGATAATTGAAGGCGTCAATGTTTGGGACGATGGCTGTGAAGCACATGGCTATGGATGAGAATAGGAGTCCAACAAGGAATGATACTAGAGGAATCAGAAGAAACAGTGGGGAAAGAACCAATCCAAAGGTGACTATTACTGCTAGAACTATTGATGAGTTGATGAGACTTTTGGTTGCACCCCATAGAATTTCGCCGGTTATGACTTCTTCGATGGTGACTGGCGTGGCTATTATGGCGTCAAATGTTTTCTGGTAGTACATTCTTACAAAGGAGGCGTATGTGCATTCGTAGAATGAGGAGAACATCATTGAGACTGCGACCAGCGCCGGAGCAATAAAGTTGATGTATGGTTGTCCGTCGATTGGTTGAACAAAACCTCCGAGTCCAACGCCTAAAGCGAGTAGGTAAAGGATGGGCTCCAATAGTGAGGGAATGAAATTGGTTTTGTAAGTTTTCATGAAAACGTCTTTGTTTCGCTTCCAAACCTTCCATACTCTGTAGCTGAGTTTTGGGATTCGAAAGAGTGTAAAAGTGTTATTCATTATTAGTCCCTCAAGCTTCTTCCTGCCAAGTTCAAGAATACGTCTTCAAGGTTGCTGTCTCGTATAGCTGCTCCTTTAAACGAAGTTTTCTTGAGCACTTCTGCGAAATATCCTCTGGGTTTGTTGTCGAATACGTAAATTTTGTCGCCAACAACTTCTATTCTAGCGTCAGGAAAGGTCTCTTTTAGGCACTTCATTGCTTCTTCACTGTAGAGAACTTCAAGAACTTCTTCTCCTACATGTTTCTTAACAAGTTCTGCTGGTTCGCCTGTTTCAATGATTTTTCCGTGGTCCATGATTATTATTCTGTCGCAGAGCTGGGCTGCCTCATCCATGTAGTGAGTTGTCAGTATGACAGTGACACCTTGTTTTTTCAGGTTTCTGATTTTAGTCCATATGAGGTGGCGGGCCTGCGGGTCTAGACCTGTTGTGGGTTCATCTAGAATTAGTATCTGGGGGTCATTCATCAAGGCTCTGGCGAGGATTAGTCTGCGTCTCATGCCTCCAGAGAGAGACGTTATTATGACGTCTTTTTTTTGGGTTAACTGCAGAAAGGTTAGGAGATCTTCTGCTTTTGTTTTTGCTTTTTCTTTTGGAATGTCAAAGTATCTAGCGTAAAATATGAGATTCTGGAAAACTGTGAAGTCGGGGTCCAGATTGTCTTCTTGGGGGGCAACACCGACCATGCTTTTTATTCTTCTGCCATGTTCTGTAACGTCCATTCCCGCCAGAGTTAGTTTTCCCTCGGTTATGGGAGAGACGCTTTGGATCATTCTCATTGTTGTGGTTTTTCCGGCGCCATTGGGTCCAAGAAATCCAAAATTTTCGCCCTTGAAGATTTCGAAGTTGACTCCGTCTACTGCAACGAGGTCGCCAAACTTTTTGGTTAGCTTCTCTGCTTTGACCAGAATCTCTCGCTCCATGAAAGCCAACTCCTTCTATTATAGTCTGTTAATATTTTAGAGGATTAATAAAATATAACAAATTATCAGGTAACTTAATTTATTTTCTTTACAATCTGGACATTCAAACAAGCAATCTCCCCCAGTTATCTATGACTCTACAGTTAGATCTGCCTTTGGACAACCCATATCGTTCACACTAAAACAAAAAACAGCAACTATTGTATTCCAAAAATTTATGATTCGCTCTTTAGCGCCGCCACCTTTTTCTCCAGCGCCATGATTTCGTCAAACAAAACCCGCTTCTGCTCCTTCTGCTCTTCCCGGGATTTCTCTAGTTCCATCTGAAGCTTCATCCTCTCTCGTTGTAGCTGTGCAATCTGCTCCTGAAAATGGCTAAACGATTGAATAACCGTATTCATGCATGACTCGCACGCAAGCAACCTATTCTCTTTTGGTTCCTTCGAAACATCAACGCCAGACATCCAAAGACCACAACCATACCCTTGTGTAGTATAGAGTAAAATTGTTTTCCATAACTAATATGGTAGGTCGGACATGATTTGAACCGGTGACCTTCCACACGTCAAGCGTTCAGTCTGTCCTTAGAGTTTTTTTGGGGTTTGAGATTGTGGATTTGCAGAGATAAGAGAAAACAGCTAATAAAAAGTATACTGTATTTGCAGATTCTTTAACGAAGTTAATCCTGGAAAGGTTAGGATTGAGTCTGTTCACCATTATCTAGGAGATTTGAATAGTTCAAGCTATGTCTACAAGAATGTTCTTGGTGCTTTGAAGGTTTTTTAAATGCATGCCTAAGTTGGGCTGGTGTGGTTGGGTCCACGTCGCTGAACACGAAGTTCGCCACAGAGTTGGTAAATCTCCTGACGAAAAGAGAATGGGTTTTTCTCCGAGTCCCAACCATCCAACTTGAAATGTCAAATTCATATATAGCAATTTAAAGTTTTTCGTTTTGCGGGCAGACTTAGGTTATCTTTAATCCAGAAACATTAATTAAACAACTGATTTTTTTGTGCACCAATTAAAGAAACATAAACCACCTGAAATAGATTTGCACGTTTTCATGATTTTCTTTCAAAATACTCTTTTAATGGTTCCCAGTAGAAGTCGATCCACCCTTGCCTTAGATCAGCCTCTTGGGTGATTGGGACATCCGAATGTACCATTGTGATTTCTGTTTTATCTTCTAACTCTTTAAATGACAACTCTAATCTCGAGGGAGGAAAATCTTGAGGCCAGTCAGTTGTAACCCAATTTTGGACAATTTTTTTGCCTTCTACAAGTTCAAGATTCTTACCATGTATATATCCGTCCCAAGCTGTAAACTTAGTACCTATATTCGGATTTCCAGTAGCTTTACTTCCCGTGAACTCGGAGTGTTTATTTGGATCTATTAAAGCTTCATAAACTTCTTTGGGTGAAGCCTTGACAATGATCTTTTGAATTATTGTAGATTTTTTAATTGCCATTGAGACATCAACAATTTGGATGGATTTTTATTGGGTGAAGAGAATTCAAATTTGACCATTTTAGCTTGATCTGTCGAGATAAACCGAACCGTCGTCTGGAGGTTGATAAGCTGCTTTTTTTGCTTTTTTCATGGCTTCCACACCTTCTTCCCATGTCAAAAGTGGAGTGGTTTTAATTCTTTTGAATACTCCACTTGCTAGGAGAGCCATAGAAAGGGATGATGCTGATACGTTATCGGGCATGTCAAGAATTGCCATTGAGTCATACTTACCAAATGATAAATAAGCACATTCTATGCTTCCTCCAAGAGTCTTTACGATTGGACCTGCAATTTCCAGGCGGTCTTGAGGCTCCCTTACCAGAGCAGTCCAAGCCTTGATTTGATATTCAATTTGAACTAAATATTTTGGCATCTTTACAACCCCCATCTATTACTAATTTATGCAAATTTTATCCACTAATTAGAACGTTCGCAAAACTATGTAAACTTTTTCAATCGGGTTTTATGTATGTGACCGATATGGATGGGCTAAAGCTGTTCCGCAAAAGGAAATAACTTGCCTATTTCTCTTCTTTTAGGATTCCCGCAGTGGAAATGCTAATATTCTAATTCTTGAGTAGTTCATTTGGGGAGAAAATGAGTATTCCTAATTGGACAATTGAACTCATTTTAGCTATCTCAATGATTATTATTTGGTCTCAAGTAATATGGGGTGCAGTTTCCTATACAGACGCATTGCTGCTAACGGCAATTCTTTTTATTCTTGCCTTTGTTTTACGTAGCCTTATGTTTTATGTTCTAATGATGACCAGTAATAGATTGAAAGATTAACTGCCCCTCTTTTTTTGCGGGGTCACACCATACAGGCAGTTTCTTATTAAAAATAGCAACAACCATGTTTCTTTAGCATGATGTATATTTCTTTTTGATCTTTTTCATCAACACTAAAATCTTCAACCGCTTTATTTATCACTTTGTTCATGATTGACTCCACCTCAATTTTATTATCCTCCAGATAAATTTTGGTTTCACCTCTTGTTAACATACTTCAAAATAACGTGAATCTTCTCCCCCAAAGTATACCCGCCCAAATCGAAACCATACTTGTTACGTAATTTTAAGCCTTCAAATTCTTATACAGGATTAACGTTTTCAAGTTTCAAATTGCAGCCATTTTTTATTGAAACCAGTAAACCACTCGCCATCAATACCACATTATTCTCAAATTACATGCACATTCTGATTATATTAATTATGTCGCATATACCTTTTCAAATCAATTATTTTGAAATAAATATTATGCGTTCGGGTCTGTGGTCGTACAGCCACGTCTGTTTTGGTCCGCCATTATACTGACTATAATTCTGAAAGATTACTTAGAATCTACGAAGAGGCTAACCTCATAGTGTTAGCATAACATCAATCTTTCACTATGTGGGTTCGCATGTAAATGAAATAATACTATCAATCTTTGTGATTCAGTCTTCTTATTTAAAAAACATAATTCTTAAATTATTTCTCAACCATATATTACCTTGGGGAAAGAGTTAAAGTCTATAATTCGTTAGTGCCTCAAATCTCTGGAAAATACTTTGAAATAACCCGAGGCTATGTAACACCGGTTCAAACTTACGAGAATAGCATTGAATACCTTGCTATCAAACATATATCCACAATCCAACCAAAAAAGACACACTTTCCCCCTTTTCCTTTTTTAAGTACTTATATTGTAAGTAAAACACCATTAATACTGCAACCAAAACGACCATTAGTCTATATCTCAATAGGAAACTTGTCAAAAAAGCCAGAGATCAAAGCTTAAATCTATCAAGAGTCACAGAAAAATCCTTAAATAAAATTTTAAGCTATTTAAGCGACCAAAACAAGCCATTTTCTCTTAGTGAATGTTCTCTTTTAAGAAAAAGAGAAATTTCAAAGGTGGGCCGGACCGGATTTGAACCGGCGACCTTCTGCACGTCAAGCAGATGTCCTAACCAGACTAGACGACCGGCCCTACAGCCTTTTTAGGATGTTTTTCTCGTATTTAAGTTTCAGTTTCTTTAGATGCCTAAAATGTAATGGTTCATATACAGAAACCTGGGATTCTTTTTCCCATAACGCTTAATAGCATTCTTGTATGGTTTAAAATGTCAATTGGGCGGGTAGATCAGCCTGGAATGATCGCAGCGTTGGCATCGCTGAAGCCGCGGGTTCAAATCCCGCCCCGTCCACCACGCGCGAACCCCATATATTTGTAATGGACGCGTTTTTGGGGTATTATGGGATTTGAAGAATAGAGGATATTACAAAAGAAAATTAAAGGGTATAGCAAAAAATTGAAGCTGTTAGCCAAAAACACAAATCTGGACGATTCTGATTCTGTTAATCGTTTTATTGCAAGTCGCGAAGGCTGGTCTAATTCCTATAAAGAAGGCGTGGTTAATGCGTATGTTAATTATGTCAGATATTACTGATTAAGCATCATTAAGTTCGCTTTTTCATAGATTTCTTTTAATCTCTCTATTCAATGTGGATTGTAGTGTTTAGCCAGAACGTTTCCAGATTCTGCCCTACTCACAAACATTTTTAAGAGTTGTTGCTGGAAATACAAAGAAGAGTTTAGGAAGAATGTGAGGTTTTATGTCTCTTCTTGATTTGATTCTCAGCCGAAGGAGCATTAGACGCTATGAAAACAAAGATATACCTGAAGAGGTTTTGCAGCAAATTCTTGAGGCTGGCAGACAGGCTCCTTCAGCTGCTAATAGACAGCCTATTCGTTTCGTCGTTGTGAAGGATCATGATATACTAAAGAACTTGTGCGATAATTTGATTACCCGTTTTGTCAAATATGCTCCCGTCGCTATTGTTGGGTGTGCAGACATAAAATCGCTTTTGACTGGAAAATGGGCCGTTGTTGACGCTACAATTGCAATGCAGAACATGGTTATTGCCGCGTGGACTTTAGGGATCGGTTCATGTTGGATAGGAGCTTGCAACGAAGAAAAAGTTAAGGAATTGCTGAAAATCCCTGATAAATGGAAAATTGTTGCGTTGGTAACCTTTGGTTATCCTGCCGAACAGCCAAAACCAAGAAAGAAGAAACCATTTGAAGAAATGTTTAGCTTCAACAGTTTCTAACTACTTGTAGATAGGAACAGTTATTTTGGTTTTCTGAACCTACTTATCCAATCATCTTTAAATCAGCTTTTTCATAAATTTCTTTAAGATTGAGAACGATACTTCAATGTGATCAAACATGTTGTCCAATGCAACAGTTATTTATAGTGAAGAGATGGAATTGGAAGTTCTTTCAGAGATGGCCATTAAAACAAAAGAAATTGATTGGAAACCAGCGATTATATTGTCAGCTGCCTATCTGGAAAAGTTTGGAGTTTTGAGAATATCCGAATTTCTAAAGAATCGTAGAATTAAACTTGGTAAGAAATTGGATAATCTTTCCCTTAATGATCTATCCGTTTTTCTTTATACGTTGCACCAAATTAAAGATAAAGAATTTACCCAAATCAACCAAATTCGAAAAGAGAGAAATAGAATTATTCATCCAAGAGGAACCAGAATTCCAGTGTATTTTGGTGAAAAAGCTAACAATAAATATGAAAAAATGGTTGAGAATGCAATTAACATAATTTCTTCATTGAAATCAGATTAGAGAATCACCAAGTTTGCTTTTATCCTATTCACCTTTTTCAAATAGCAAGTAATGATTTACGGCCATCATTCCCCCAATTCCAGCACAAGCATAAGTATGGAGATGCCAGCCTTTCTTTTGTCATTCTTAAATCACTTCACCAACATTCTTATGATCACCAACTATCACGCATTTCCACTCCTTCAAAATCAATCACCTCAAAACCCAATAGAACAAAGAAATCAATCTACTTCTTAGGCCAACTTTCAATAAAAGAGTCGAAAGTTTGCTTCCATAGATTTTTTCGCGTATTCCTGCCCTATCGAATGACGAAAAGATGACCCTCAAGTTTATTGATTGGCTTTATCCTTGGAAAAAAGCTACATTGTGATAACAAAATAGCCCAATCAGCCATATTTAATTGTTGGAGGCACGAGTTTTTTTCTCATCTTCTTCCTTTTTCTTAAAACGTTTGTACTTGTTTACTTTCACAGTATTACCGTCTAACTCAACCCAATAGTGATAATTCAAATGTCTACGATAAATAAACTTGTTAACTAGTCTCTTTAATTCGTTTGGAGATGAATAATCAGTTTTAATAAAGATCTTATTGTTGCTTGAAGTTACATCTGCCTTGAGTTTAGAAATCAAGAAACTGGACAAGGTTTGGCATTCATCCCTCAACTCTCCCAAGTCTACATCTAACTTTCTGCTTCTCCTAAGAAACAAAGATTTGAGCTCCTAAGCAAAGATTTTTTCACGATTTACTAATGAGAAATATTTTCAAGCTCTGATTCTAAATCCGCGATTTCAAATTCAAGTTTTTCGATTTCAGCGATGATTCTTCTTCTTTCCACTTGATGTTTTTTAATCAGCATATCATCTTGGTTGTGATGGAACATTTTCACAGTAGAGCGTAATTGTTCACATTTTAGTAGGTTCGTCACTTCTTTTAACTCTGTTTTCTCGGAAAACCATTTTTCTTTCAAAAAACTCAGTTGTCTTTTTTGCCATACAATATCTTCAACCATGTTTTTTCCCAGAGAATCTGCTTCTAATCATTGTTTAAATTTCTATGGGATAACTTAAATATTGTGGAAGAAAATTAAATTGAATTATTGGATGTCATTATTTTTTATCATGAAAACTACTGACAAAACAAAAACCTAGGCTCAAGTGCTAGAATACCTAAACCTACCCGACGACGTAAAAGAAACCAATGGAATAATTAGTGCAAGTCCTCCAAAAACCAAAAAATTTAGAAACGTTATTGAAAGTATTCTCTTCAAATATGCTTCCACCAATTATAGTAAAAAACTAATCAAATATCTTTAGATTAGCCTTTTCATAAATTTCCTTCAACCGTTCTGGACTAAAATCGGTGTAATGCCCTCACAAGCAGAAATTACTATCAACTATGTGCAAATCAGTACCTATAGTGATTGTTATCATCTCGAATTTTTATGCGCCTACATACGCTTATTTAAATGCTAAGGGAAGCGTCCATGATATCTTTCCCCTCAAATGCATGGTTGGGTTAATCATTTTTTCCTTTCCTACGCTTCCCTTATTCCCCCTTAATTCTATAGAAGTTTGCATCTGCATTAAATTTTGGTAAATTTCGATATTCATTTTTATATATTGTGTCTATTTAGCAGAAAAGGAATTTAAAATAATACTTTGCTGTTTGCTTTTTCATAGATTTTCTTCAATCTTTCTGGGCTATGATCAGTATAATGTCTTCAAAAATGTTAAGTGGATTACCACAAAACTTGTTACCATCCTTATTTATTGGAGCGTGCTAAAACCACAATTAATAGAAAGATTATGAAGAGTATGATGCCTGCCTCGAAAAGAAAAGGAGGAAATTGAAATTCTTGCCCTACTATGTATTCGAATTTTTGTTCTGAAGTAAAATCTTCGTAATCTATTGCATAAACTGTACCTATTACTTTTGTTCCATCGGGTTGATTTGGAATTACTGCTTCATAGTATGATCCCTTTTTAATCATTTGAATTTCCTGAGAATTGCTCCCAATTTGTAATTAAGAAAAACTGTATTGATTGTTGAGATTGCGCTTTCTATTGTTGCCTTTACTATTACATCGTCTTCTGCTTTCGGATTTTTTGGTGAATATTCGATACTAAATTTAGAGAATCCAAGAATGTAAGAAATCCAGTCTCCATCAGAATAATCCGGAGGTGTCCAACCTATTGGATTAACTTCCCTCGTTGCTTCAACCCATATCCATCCATAATCTCTTCCATCATCTGGAATATCCCAATAATAGTTTGCATTATCATATTCTGGGAGCCAAATAAGTAATGCAACATGTTCTGGTGGTTCAACTAGTGCTACTTCAATTTTTGAAGCAAGATATAAGTAGCACATAGAAAAGCCATATCCTCACAGTCACCGATTGCCACTGAATATGTGGTTTCATCAAACATGTAAGCCATTTCGTCTGCATTCCATGCCCATTCTTCTTGAGCTACGCCATTTCTGAAAACATTATCTTCGTCATAACCATAATCTGTCCATCTTTGACATAATTTAGAATTGCTTCAGCTCTTTCCACTTTATTATCATAATTTTCTTCAAACCATTCTCCAATTTCATATGCTAGTTCTTTGTTAGAGCCAAGCGATTCATACGCAACATGTGGTAGAAATCCATCTTCCCCCGCGTAGAAGTTTCTGTTATAATCCCAACTATCATACCAATATCCATTTTTATAGATAAATTCTGGAGGGTATACTCCTCCACTAGGGATTGCGTAAGCAATATTTATGCTCAATAAAATAGTAATAATAAAAGTAGATAGTTTTAGTTTTCTAGAAAGTCTCATTTATTTTCCACTTTCATCCTAGAGGGATCATAAGGCTTCCATAGATCAGTAAACCCAAGAACACTTCATATCCAAAAAGAAAAACCCCTACAGCTATAGGTGATTTGTTTATATCATCCAAATCAATTCCAAAAGGAGTCAATTTAGCAAATACAAAATAAAACAGCCACCCAAAAATTAAACTTACAAAAAAACTTAATCCGACAACAAAGAGTCGCTGCAGATTGAAAAATGAAGCAAACAAGACTGATTGTCCTAGAAAAAAGGGATTAACCATCGATCCATAAACAACGAGTCCTGCGAAGATTAGAAAACCGCTTACAAACAGACTTGTCGCAATTGGATTTCCTTTAATGCTTTTGAATTCGTTGATTTTAGTTGTGATATGAGTTAGGGCTTTTATTGAAATAATCCCGATTATTAAACAAATTAAGCTTGAAATGAATGCTCGAGTAAACCAAAGCAGTAAAGTAGTAAAGAATTCTGAAGCTATTGCCATATTCCTTCCCCTAAATGCATCTATTATAATTGAAAATAATTTAAGGTTGTTGGCAAATTATCCTGAGAACGACTTCTAAATCCCGATAATACTTTCAGGTTTGTTTTTTTATAGATTTCTTTCAACCTTTCTGGCGAATAATCCGTATAATGTCTTCCCAAGAATACTTTGGGAAAACCTTCACTGAATAAAATATTTGGCACTTTCAATAACTTTCCGCAAATCATTTGTCAAAAACAAACCCTTTAAATGTTAATTATTGAGGAGAGGTAGTAATTGATTTAAAAAATAGGAGAATTTTTTGCAGAAATAGTTAAATTAAGCAATTTAATTATTGTTGGATGAGACATTGGAAAGGAAGGAAGGGAAATGATAAACCCTCCATGTCGTCACCGATAATGACACTTTCCAATTCTCATCCCAGGGAAAGAATACTTAAACTGATTAGCTAAAGGCCTCGGTTTGAGACCTTTAAAATTTTACTATCAGTCAAGTACTCTTTGGATTACTATAGTGTTTATCTGTGGATATTTTTAATCACTATCCACTACGATTTGTTAAAGAATTAGTGACATTAATTGTAACTTTGTTTTATATGCGTTTATGTTAAACTATATTTTTTTAAACGGAGTCACTTAAATTGTTACCTTTATCTTATATTAATTAGATAATGTGAAAAATTATAATAGAAAGAAGGCCTTTGGGATGAATCATTGTTTAGTCTGATACTATTGTCAAGTTTGCATTTTCATAGATTTCTTTCAATATTTCTGGAGAATAATCCGTGTAATTTCTTCCCACGATACTACGAGGGACTCTACCGCAGAAAGCATCGATATATCTATCGGCAACTCCACGCTTTCCCATTTCATTACAGAACCAATCACGCAAATCACTCAGTATCAACTTAACTCCTGACTTTTCGGAAGCTATATGCTAACGATACGTTATCCCAGACTTTCCAAAACCTTTTCTGAATATTCTGCTGTCCGCACCACTTTCTCGAGAAGCCATAAATTTCTTCAGAACCATTTTTGCTTGAGTTAATGAAAGTTACAAAAGTATTTTTTGTTCCCCTAATAATTGCTTGTTCATTATTCGGAATAACCATACCCGTATCTAAATTTTCATCATTTGGTGTTAGTTCTGTTGCTTCATGATGCCTAAGCCCAGATGTTGCCAATACTAGAAATAAGGCTCTATCACCCAGATTAGAAAATCCTTCGTTGTAGACCTTTTGTAATTCACTTTTATTTTTGGCAACTAGTATAGGCCTGTCAATTCTTGGAAACTTGAAACTTTACCTATTTCTTCACGTCCAAGAAAACGAGTGAAAACTCTTAACGTTTTGATCGTATTTGAATAATGATAAACACCAGAACTTCTTTTCCCCTTTTTTAAGTAACTTCTGAATTCTTCTTTGGTTGGGGGACATATTCTCACATCACTTAACAGACTTCTAATTCATTGAGTGTGATGTTGTATAATTCTTGGTTTTCTAAGTTCGTTAACTTCTAACCATTCACTGAATTTTTCTAGTGCACCTTCAATTTCAGAATCATTTAACTTATTTTGATGTACTAAATTTGGCGCTGAAGCCGCGGGTTCAAATCCCGCCCCGTCCACTTTTGTTTCACAACATTTTGTTGATTGGAGCTTGAATTGGGGAG
The DNA here is from genome assembly GCA_963697165.1 of Candidatus Bathyarchaeota archaeon. GTDB lineage: Archaea > Thermoproteota > Bathyarchaeia > Bathyarchaeales > Bathyarchaeaceae > Bathyarchaeum. The sequence goes on along the minus strand of CAVOMX010000014.1, from coordinate 113,954 downwards.
GTTATTATTACCAGTAATTAACTACCAGAAATCTAAGTAATTTTCCATCATTTTTGTGCCAGACATAACTTCTCTTTCCAAATTTAGAGGCACAGTCGGAGCAGAAGTAATGGTTAGTCGCTCTTCTCTTTTTAGCAGTCAAACAATCCCTTTTATCCATACTGTTTATACGCTAAAGATAGTATTCTATGTATATTCTTTTTAAGATCCGTGAATATGATTGATAACATGCCATATACAGATATAGATGCAATAACTACCCACAATATGATTACTGATGACAATTATCCAAACATAGTAATTTTAGACGTGAGAACTCAGAGCGAGTATGATAAAGGACATTTAGACAATGCCATTTTAATGCCTGTAACAGAACTGAAATCAAGAATTGATGAATTATTACAATACAAAGATACAGAAATAGTAGTTTACTGTCATATTGGAGCTCGAAGTTCTGATGCATCAAGAATTCTGGATTCCAACAATTTCACTAAAGTTTATAATGTTCTTGGCGGAATTACAGCTTGGAAAGCTGCAAACTACCCTATTATTTCAAAGTTTTCATAGTTGTAATTGAGGTTGAAGAGTTTCGATATTCTTAGTTTTTCTGAGCATTCAGGGCAGAAATAGCGGTTATGGCTTTGTCTCTGTTGGTGTGTGACCTTGTCGCCTACATTGAATTTGTAGCTTCAGTTTTTAAAGCTGGATGTTAGTTTGTGGCTCATTCCGCGTAGACTCTGGGCTATAAATCTGAATATGCAATTCTGAACACATTTAAAGTTTGAGATTCAGATTTATCACGATGATTCTCCTATGTGTGGTTGAAAAATACCCAAAATATTTGAAATAAATCAAAAAGGAAATGAAAAGTGATGGACATCAATGTTAGAAGTTTTCTAAAATCTTTTACATTTGATTTGTTAACAACTTTGAGTACATTGGGATTTCCTTTTCGTTTTAGGTCGATTATTTCACATCCTCATAAATTAGTTTTTGTTCTATTAAAAAGTATAAATAACGTCATTATAAACAAGAAAAAAATAATCTAATATTACTGTTATTTTGTGAAAAAGAAAAAGTAATAAAAAAGCATTTTTTTGCACTTATTGATGAGGAAGACGACTAATTACCACTATTTATTTTCCTTTCATAAAATTTTAAAAACCTATTGAATGAACTAAAATAGAGATAAACCGAATGGTGTTCAAAAAGAAGACTCACACTAACCAAAGTTCTCAAACCGAAATTGGCTATGATTTAGCAAATATCATCTCAATATTTGTTGCTCCCCCAACATTGGCCCTTGTGGCAACTGTCTCTTTTTCTCTCTGGTCGCCTATTGGCTTGGGTTTACTTTCTGCACCTTTTAGCATCCTGCTCTGTTTTTTCTGCTTTGCTTTCTTCCCCTTTTTATCAGTACTTTATGTGTATCGAAAGAATGTTGGCGATTTATACGTTTCAAAAAGAAAAGCCAGAACACCTTTTTTCTTGATTGCTATAACCAGTTATTCATTTGCGGCTGTAATTTTCTTAGTTACCAACACCAAAATAATGTATTTATTGGCTTTAGGTTACACACTTGTTTCAATAATTCTTATGGTTGTTAATTTGTTCTGGAAGGTCAGTGTTCATTGTGCTGGCGTAACTGGACCAATTTTTGCGCTTATTTTCGTATTTGGCATAAATGCCCTACCATTATCTTTGATTGTAGGCTTAGTAGGTTGGTCCAGAATAAAACTAAAAAACCACACTTTCGCACAAACGCTCGTAGGAACACTAATCTCATTGACTGTTGGTGTTGTAGAATTTACAATGCTTTACATTTAGGTTAACAATCTTTGAAGAGACTTCCCATAAAGATCTCGACACAAAATTTTTGATGCAATTCGCTACGTAATTCCCAGTCTTTTAGATTTCGCATTCATTCAAGCAAAAAAATCCCACAAGTAAACCGTAAAAACGACCGCATACATTTTCATATATGAATGCTGAATCATTAATGAAAGTTAGTGATTTTGATGAAATTTTTTCAAATGTTTCTGGATTCAAATCCCACAACATCCAATTCTGTTTTGTATTTGGTGATTGATTGCAGTCACATATTTGTCTGTAATTGCCTTGGCCTCCAAGGGAATTAAAGCTCCAGCACCTCCCATTAAGCTAGGCATTTGAGAGTCAGTTAGTCTAAAATTGAAATGTAATTGTTCATTATTTTTTAACTTCAAAATTAAGAGTGAAAGAGATGTAAAAGTTTCCATCATCCCATAAGCTTCTTCAATTTCTCCAAGAGGAATTTCATTTTCAATTTTCCATGTTAACCGAAATAGTCCTTTTCCTTTCTGAACTAATAGACGCTTATTAGTTAATACCAACTTTTTCCTATAACCCCAAAAGCCCTCATCTAAAATCACATTCTCGTCTTCTTCAAGATCCATAAATCCATCCCCCGTCTGTTTTAAGAGCAATTTAGCTATAACATTTCCTCTAAATAGTAGTTAGAACTTTTTTTTACAAAAAACCAAAACAGCACCCTCATGGTTAGCTTTTTCATAGATTTTTTGTAGCCTTTCAGGATTCTAGTCATTATAATGCCTCCCCAGTACTGATTTGGGGGAGCTTTCCACAGAAAGCACCAATATATCTTATAATTACGGATTGTAAGGTCACAACTCATATTTCTTCTAAAGTAAATTATTTCCTAGATTTATTACGAGGCGGTTTTCAGTTTGAAATTGAAAAAATCCTTTTTGATTTATTTTTTTTTACTTTTATCAACTGCATTGCTCATCCAGTTAGGTTTTGCTCAAGTTAGAACAGCAGGCGTTTCTGAAGGCGATTGGTTCAAATACGGTTTTAGTTTTCAATGGGATTCAGAATTAAATATGACTTCTGAAGATTTTCCCTTTGCTGATTTTATGCTGGGAGAATGGGTTACACTAACTATTCAGGATGTTTCTGATATAAATGTTACAGGCCAGTTTACAGTACATTTTGAGAATGGTACAGAACATTTCCAGAATGGTTCGGTAGATTTAATCACTGGTGAAGGAGATTTGAGGAATTGGTTGGTTTCAGCAGATTTGAATGCTAATGATTCGCTTTATGCATCAGAAATTAATGAAAGAATAAATGAAACCATAATTCAAATGTATCATTGGGGTTCTCGAGAAACTAACCATCTTGTATATTCATATAATTTTAGTTCAGGGGAAGATTATTCCGATCTCAGTGTAGATATGTTCTGGGATCAAGAAATGGGGGTTCTCACTGAACTGTCATTCGAGGCAGACGTTCTAGTAAATGGAACTTCTATGGATGCTTCTGCATCATTGGTAATAATCGAATCCAATAGAATAGAGAACGTTCCTGAATTTACTATACCAGTCTTTATATTTACAATAGTTACAGTGACACTTCTGATTTCAGTGTTAAAAAAGAAGAAAAACCTCAACTTAACACCTTCATATTAGCCTTTTCGTTTATTCTTTTCAATCGTTATGGAGAATAATCCCTATAATGTGTTCCTAAAATGCAGCGGGGGGCTCCTACAAAACACGCTCGCATTGCTTATTTATACCATTTCTGAATTTCTTCAACCGCATCTTTTGAGGTTAGATTTGTTAGCATACATTCTACACTCTTTTTACATTCTATACATTCACTTGGTATAGGTTCACCACTTTCACGTTCCCTAAGATAGCCAAAATAATGTAAACATCCCTGTTCAATCGTTTCCTTTGCTACTTTAGTTGAACATAAAGGGCATGCATAGTACTGAACTAACTTTGGAGTATCAAAAATATGTTTACACTTGGGATTTTCGCAGGTGTATTTTTTTTCTTGATCCTGCAATTTGGTTCTTTTACATATTTAAAATAATCCTTATTAGAGTTTATTGTTTACTGCTTCAGTAATTTCTGCTTAGAGGCAGTTTCAGCCTATTTAACCTTGAAAAACAATGCGTGCTCATTGCACTCAAGAATATCTAATTTTTATTTTTTAGTGTTGTATAGGCAATCGATCAATTGCAGGCAGAAAAGACATTCTTGAGGAATTGGAGAGTTCTTAGGGCGAACTGCCAAATATCCATAAGCGTGAGAGCATGCCATTGAAACTTTTTCTTTATTCACTGTTTCTTTGGTGGATTCCAAGTTTTCTTTTTTTCGTTCCCTAAAAACGGTTTTATTTTTTCGAATATGCATAACCTAACACAGTCCTCTCAACATGCTATATAACTTAAGTCTTAATATATCTGTTATTACGTAATTCGATATGTGTTTGAAATTTGTATAATACCTTTTTTTAATTATTTAAATACAATGAAATCTGAGAAAAACATAGGATTTTCAAGTTTGCTTTTTTATAAATCTGTTCAAGTTTCTCTGGAGAATAATCTGCTTAATTCCGCCCTACAATGCTACGGGGAACTCTTCACTGAATAAAAGCGATAACACTTTCAGGAACTTCCGGCTCAATCATTTGTCAAAATAAAATTTGTTTATATACTAAGCAGTAAAATAATCCCTTTTAATTATTCAATATTCTTTCACTAACAATTTTATTCTCGGACATATTTTTTTAATCTCAGTAAAGATGGTTGATAGTATGCCTTCAAATATGGCTGTGGTTACTGCCCGAAATATGATTATTGATGGGTAGTTATCCAAACCTAATAATTTTAGATGTGAGAAGTATTCCCTCAAATAATTCGTGATTAAGCACATCGTCCAAGTCAGAGTCTGCCGCTGATTAGAAGATGATGAACGACACTAAGCAAGCCCAAACAAACAAAGACAAAACCTAAGATTGTGCGCTCTGTTTTCTCTGTTCTGCATCAGAGAACAGAATCGTGGAATTTATTTATAACCAGTGCCTCCAAAAAACCATAAAGCAGTAATATCCACACAGCATGTTCATCATGCAAAAGTTTATGTTTTCATTACTTCACCACAATTACAGGGTGCACCAGATTGAAGGAACCTTTCGCCAAATTTGTTAAAACCCAACTAAGTTCCAACATCCTATTAATCACATGTGGACTTCCAGGAACCTGGAAAACAGAAACCTCACAAGAAATCTCAAAAATCAAAGGCTACCCAATCCTCAGAACCGACATAATCCGACTAGAAGTCCTAAAAAACGAGGACATCTTTGACGTAAAAGTTGCAGGAAACATGAACAAACGACAACTCGTCTACGACGAAATGTTTAGACAAGCCGAAACTCTTGCAAAAAAAGGCAAAGGCGTAATCCTAGACGCCACCTTTGTAACCCGTGACCTAAGAGGACGCGCCGCTGAGATCGCCGCAAAAACCAAGATTCCCTTTGTTATACTCCAGACCAACTGCTCCGAAAAGGCATCCATTAACCGAATTTTGCGGAGAACCAAAGAAAACTATGAATCTAACGCCCTAACCAAGGAAGCCTACATCGTCAACAAGAACAAGTTTGAGTCCGTCAACCTAGACGACCTGAAAGAGAGGCACCCAAATCTTGAGCTAATCCACCTAACAGTTGACACAGAAAATGACAATCCCAAAGACTGGTACATCATCGGAAAAGAAGTCAAATAATCGGACTTAGACTGTATGTTAATCGATTTGCATATTCACTCAAAAACCTGCTCTGATGGAAACCTGACTGTAGAAGAAATCATCAGAGAAGCCAAAGCCAGAAACATCAACTTAATATCGATTACCGACCACGACTCGATTGACTGCCAAAAAAAAGCCATGAACCTAGCCAAAAAAAACCAAATCAGCTACATCTACGGCATCGAACTAAACATATCCTTTTCGCACCCAGACTTCGACAACGGCAAACCCACCTCGTTAGACCTGCTAGGCTACCAATTTGACATAAACAACAAGCCATTACAGAAAAAACTAGAACAAATCAGCCAATACAGAGAAGAACGAGCCGCAAAAATCCTAGAAAACCTCAACACAGAATTCAAAAAAGAGGGACACAAAAACTTCACAAAAAACGACTTAACCAAAATCCAAAACTCCGTCGATGGCACTCTAGGCAGACCACACATAGCAGACTACATGATTAACAAAGGAATCGTCGCAGACAGAAAAGAAGCCTTCGAAAAATACCTCCTAAAATGCAACGTTCCCAAATATCCCCTTTACCTCAAAGAAGCATCGATTTTGCTGAGAAACGCTGGCGGAATATTCGTGTTAGCCCACCCAAACGACCCATACGGAACATCACTCACTAAACTAACCAAATCACTACAAGAACAAACAACCATAATCAAAGAATCGATGCTACCCTACATTGATGGTATAGAATGCTGGCACTCCAGAAACACCACAGAAACAACAAACCATTACCTAAACTTTTCAAAAAAACACGGACTAATCATGACCGGAGGAAGCGACTGCCACCAGAACCCCATCATCATGGGAACAGTTAAAGTCCCCGCTTTTGTGGCACAACAATTCCTCAAATAGAACCTCCTTTTCACAATCAAAACTGTTTAGCATACTCTGCAGCCAACTCAAAATAAGCCCCGGCCCTTCTCTTTGCATCACTCTTCTCTTTGATACCCACGGTGGGGTCGTTTAATTTAAAACTGATAACCTTTCCGCGAACATACGCTCGGTAACACTTGTAGAACTGAAGAATTCTCACTAACTCATTGTCTCCAGAATACTGAACATATTTTTCAACAAAAAAGCTAGACAAGTCACTTCGATCTTTAAAGTCCAAGTCCATGGCTAAAAAAGCAATTTCCGAGGCAACATCACAATGCCTGAATCTTTCGTTAAATTCTATCGCATCAAAAATGTAAATCTTATCCGCAACAAAGATGTTACCCGAATGAACATCCCCATGGCACTCTCTGATTCTGTTATCCTCTACTCTCTTCGCAAAAAAAGCCACATTTTCCCGCATAAACTCGTCTACTCTTTCACGGATTAACCTGTAACCTTCCGGAGATATCGTTTCGCCGACGAACTTCTCGGTTTGCTCAAAATTCTCTCGCCAGTTCGTCTCTATCATAGACAATGACCCAAACTCGCAAATTCTATTGCTTGTTCTTGCCTTCAAGTGAAATTCAGCGATAATCTTCGCCATTTTATCAACAAGACTTTTGTCAACTTTGCCTTCTTCAAGAAGCCGAGTCATTATCTTTTCTTCAGGAATTCTTTTCATCTTCACGGCGTATTCGATGATTTCTCCTTCACCGTTTACTTTGATAACATCTGCTGCTGATTTATTGACGGGAACAACCTCCAGATACATGCCTCCACATAACCGCCTGTTTAGCTCCAACTCTTTCTCGCAAAAGAAACGCCTCTTCTCAAGAGTCGAAAAATCTAGAAACCCAAAATCTACAGCCTTTTTAACCTTGTAAACAAAATTTCTGGTTAAGAAAACAAATGAAATGTGGGTTTGTTTCAATTCAATTTCCCCCATTTCTTCCCCGTAAGCCTCAGGCTTCATCAAAGCCTCTACCACCTGCTTCTGAACCATCAAAGTATCTCACACCTTACTATCTTCAAACTTTTACACACTATTCCACTAAAGTCTTCCAGACCCGTTTCTACACCCTCAGAATGTACAGAGTTTTGTCTGCCTTTCTGATGTAAATAAAACCTAAACGCAATATATAGATATATTTCGTTACCTTCATAACCCCCTGAATCGCCTCAATCTTCTAGCACTTTAAAGCCTTAAGCTTCTGTTACACAATTGAAGTACATGCCTATACTTTGAAACCATTATTTTCAATTCTTTTGTGACGGTTTTTGAGTGCCAAATTGTTTCCCTTCGCCATAAAGGCTTAAATATCCTGCTGGTTACTGACTTGGACGATAGATATGACAAAATGGGGATACTCAATAACCGATATGAATCTAGAGAAGACAGCAAAAGCTAGCGGACGCGAAATGAGAGTGTCACCCAAACACGCGCGAGAAGTGTGTAATACCATAAAAGGAATGAAACTCGGTCAAGCCAAAGACTACCTTCGTCAAGTTATCCTGAAGAAAAAACCTGTTCCATTCCGGAGATTTAACAAAAAAGTAGGACATCGCCATGGCTTAGAAAAGGGCTTCTCTGGCAGATACCCTGTTAAAGCTGCACAACACATTTTAATGGTGCTTGAAGGCGCTGAAGCAAACGCCGAATATAAAGGACTTGAAATGGAACGACTACGAATAATACATGCCTCAGCTTACCCTGGAATGAAGATAAAACGTTTCATTCCCCGAGCCTTCGGGAAATCATCACCGCGATTTAACACTCTTTCTCATGTAGAGCTTGTTTTGGAAGAGATGGAAGGAAACTAAACGTGTCAGTAGTTAAACATTTTATAGAAGATTCAATAAAGAGGACAGAGATTGACGAATTTTTACGGAATGAATTCGAGAGAGCAGGATACGGCGGCGTAAGCATCACAAAAACCCCTCTGGGAACACACTTAGTCGTGTACACCATGCGCCCCGGTCTAGTAATCGGACGAGGCGGCGAAACCATAAGAGCGCTCGCTACCGTCCTTGAAGAAAAGTTCCAGCTTCCCAGTCCACAAATTTCGGTGGCTGAAATCGAAGTCCCAGAACTCAACGCATACGTTGTTGCTTCGCGGATTTCCTCAGCCTTGAAACGGGGAATTCACTATCGAAGAGCCGGATTCTGGGGACTAACTCAGGCTATGGAAGCAGGAGCACTGGGAATAGAAATTATCATAAGCGGTAAGTTACGGACTGACCGTGCTCGCTACGAAAAATTCAGCGAAGGCTACTTGCCTAAAAGTGGGGAACCTCCAAGAAAATACCTTAGAAAAGCGGAGTTACACGTCCAACTGAAACCTGGAACCTTGGGTGTAAGAGTGAGTCTACTTCCTCCTGATGCACAGTTTCCAGACCAAATAAAAGTTCAAGTGGTTGAAGAAGAAGTTGAACGCACATCAGAAAGAGAAATAGTTGAGGAATCAGCAGTAACCGAAGAAAAAATAGCTGAACCAGCGGTTTCTCTTGTTGAAGAAACAGCGGTAGTTGAAGAACCTGCACCTGAATCTACAGTTCCTTCTTCTACAGAAATGACAAAGTCTGTCGAGAAAGCAGTCAAAACAGCTGTTCCTTCTGCTGAAGACAAAGCCGTAACTGAAGAAAAACCAGTTGTTTCTGTGGAGAAGGCTGTAACTGAAAAGAAAGTTGAAAAAGCAGTGGTTGCTGTTGCTGAACCAAAAGTTGTAACAGAAACGAAGGAAGTTAAGACAGAGGCTAATCCTGTAGAGAAACCTGTGGCGGAGAAGAAAGTAGAAGAGACAGTGGTGCCGAAAGAGAAGGCATCTGAGCCTGCTGTTGCTCCTGCCAAAGAAGCAGCCTGCAACAGAGAAGAAGGTAGCCGAAACAAAAGAATCTGCAACTGAAGAAAAGAAAGAGGTAGGCGAATAAGATGGCTATCTTACGGTTAAAAGACATCCGCGAAATGTCTTCTGATCAACGGACAGAAAAGATAAACGAGTTACGCACAGAACTCGCAAGATTGAAAACAATGGTTGCGGCAGGCGGTGCCATAGACAACCCCACTCAAATACGTGAATTACGTAAAACCGTTGCTCGTTTACTAACAATCGAAACAGAAGTAAAACGGGGGAACGAAAAGAAATGACTGTAACTCCAAGCATAGTTCAGGATGAATTCATTGGCCTCGAAACTACGGTGGTTAACAGTTCAAACCCTGATATAGTGGGAATCACGGGTATAGTAGTAGACGAAACCCGAAACACATTTACGATCCTACGAGATAACAAGAAAAGAGTCATCGTCAAGGAAACTTCGGTTTTTGATTTTGTCTTGCCAGATGGAACGGTTGTAGAGATGGACGGCAAAGTCATAATTGGGCGACCTGAAGATCGACTTAAGAAACGACCTAGGAGGCTATGGTAAATGTCATCCCTTACTGCAAAAAAACCAAAGAAAACATGTGACGATATAGATTGTCCCTTTCACGGAACCCTTTCCCTAAGGGGACACGCACTGGAAGGTATTGTAGTCAGCAACAAGATGGAAAAAACCATCATAGTCCGCCGTGACTACCTAAATTATGTACCAAAATACAAAAGATACGAACGAAGACGCGGCAACGTACCTGCACACAGTCCTCCCTGCCTAGAAATCAAAGCAGGAGACAAAGTGAAATTAGCAGAGTGCCGTCCATTAAGCAAAACCGTATCGTTCGTTGTAATCGAAAAACTGGAGGATGCTTCTAGTGGCAGCAAGAGCTAAGTCTCGAGCATTTATGGCGAAAGGCGTCGTAGGTCAGAAGCCAAAAATTTCTCGAGGATTACCAAACGGCTCCATCTTGAAATGTGCAGACAACTCTGGTGCAAGAGAAATTCGGCTAATTCAAGTTATGGGATACCATGGACGATTAAGACGTGTTCCGTCAGCTTCTGTTGGAGACCTGATCACCGTTTCAATCAGAAAAGGTACACCCGACCTGAGGAAAAAAATCTTTCACGCCGTTGTGGTCCGGCAGAAAAAGCCGTTCCGGCGTGTTGACGGAGTCTGGGTCCAATTCGAAGATAATGCCGCTGTAATAATGACCCCTGAGGGCGAAATGCGTGGCTCAGAGATTCGGGGACCCATTGCGAAGGAGGCAGCAGAGAAGTGGCCTAGAGTCGCCAGCGCTGCCAGTATTATCGTATAGGAGATTTAACAGATGAAGACAACAAAACCTACTAAACAGAGAAAAAGGATGTATCAGGCTCCTGTTACCGAGCGATACAGACGATTCTCTGCGCCTCTTTCATCTAAATTGAAGGAGTCTCACGGCACCAATTCGGTTCAGGTGAGAAACGGCGACACTGTTATGATCATGAGGGGAGACCGTAAGGGTTCAGAAGGAAAGATAACCCAGATTGATCGGAAAAATTATAGGATATTCGTTGAAGGAGCGACTCGTGAGAAGGTGGATGGAACTTCGATCCCTGTTCATGTTCATCCTTCAAAGGTAATGATAACGCGCCTAAATCTTGATGACAAATGGCGAAAAAAGACTCTGGAAAGAAAGGCTGTAAGCGAGAAATCTGAAATCGCCAAAAAAGAGCCTCCGAAAAAAGAAGCAAAAAAGAAGAAAAAGACAAGTAAAGTAACTAAACAATCTGGAGGAACATAAGTTGGGAAGAAAAGGCGAAAGCGGACATTTGAAGAGGAAACCTGCGCCAAAGATGTGGCCTATTCATAGAAAGGAAGCTGTTTGGACTGTTATGCCAAAGCCTGGTCCACATTCCCTTTCACGTTCTTTACCGCTAGCCCTTATTGTACGGGATATTCTTGGATTCGCCAAAACTGGTAAGGAAGCCAAGAACATAATTTCTAAAGGAAAGATAATGGTTGACGGAAAAGTTAGACGAGACGAGCGTTTTCTTGTCGGTTTGATGGATGTCATCTCAATAGTTGACACTAAGAAGTCTTATCGGGTATTGCCCTCTGGGAAGGGTCTCTTTCTTCATCCAATTGGCTCTGATGATGCTGTTTTCAAGCTCTGGAGAATAGAAGACAAAACCGTCGTAAACGGTGGAAATATACAGCTCAATCTTCATGACGGATCAAACTTCCTGATTGCTGTGGACAATCCTCAGAATGCAGAGGAAGACATCTATCACACTCTTGATGTCCTAAAGCTTAGCGTCACTGATAGAGAGATTATTGATTACACAAAGTTAACTGTAGGAGCACCTGCAATAGTAATCGGCGGAAAAAACATTGGCCAGATTGGCAAGATTATTTCCATCGAAAAGAAGCCAAATAAAAAACGTAGAGATCTACTTGTCACTCTCAAAAACGTAAATGGAGATCAATTCCAAACAATCCTTGATTTCGTTTTCATTTTGGGCGAAACTGAACCTTTAATATCCCTACCGGAGGCAGATTAAAAATGGCAGAAAAGAAAGCGGCTCCTCCTGTGGAGAAGAAGGCAGTCACTGCAAAGAAAGTTGAAGAAGCAATGGTTCCTGATGTTAAACCAAAAGTTCTAGCGGAAAAGAAGGAAATTAAGACCGAAGCGAAACCTGTTGTTGCAGCGAAACCTGTTGTTGCAGCGAAACCTGTTGTTGCAGCGAAACCTGTTGTTGCAGCGAAACCTGTTGTTGCAGCGAAACCTGTTGTTGCAGCGAAACCTGTTGTTGCAGCGAAACCTGTTGTTGCAGCGAAACCTGTTGTTGCAGCGAAACCTGTTGTTGCAGCGAAACCTGTTGTTGCAGCGAAGCCTGTTGTTGCAGCGAAGCCTGTGGCGGAGAAGAAAGTAGAAGAGAAAGTGGTGCCGAAAGAGAAGGCATCTGAGCCTGCTGTTACTCCTACCAAACAAACGCCTGTGGCAGAAACAAAGATTCCGTCTGTTGAGAAAGAGGCAGCAACAGAGGCGAAAGTAACGCCTAAAGTAGCTAGACCGCCACGCAAAGAATGGACTGGAAACCCCATGCTTAAGCCTATAATTGAAAAGGTAACTGTCAACATGTCGGTTGGAAAGTCTGGAGCACCTCTGGAACAGGCTGTGACCGTTATAAAACAACTAACAAACCAAAATCCATCCAAAAGGAAAGCCAAAAAGACCATACGTGAATTTGGTATCAGAAAAGGGGAATCCATAGCGTGCCTAGTAACTCTTCGAGACGAAAAAGCAGAAGAATTCCTCAAAAAAGCTTTGTATGCCGTCGAAAAGAAGCTTTCAAAATACTGTTTTGACCGTCAAGGCAACTTTTCCTTTGGAATCAAGGAGCATATAGACATTCCCGGCACCAAATACGTGCCTGAACTTGGCATCCACGGTATGGATGTCTCGGTTTCCCTTGGTAGAGCAGGGTATCGTGTTAAGCGTAGACATCGTACCAAGTGTAAAATCGGAAAAGACCATCTGCTAACCTCCACGGAAGCGATACTGTTTATTAAAGACGAGTTTGATGTTGAAATACTGTGAAAATGGTGAATCTATGGTGAAGCAGCAATCTAAGACAGCGCGAAAGTTTGGTAAGGGTAGTCGACCCTGTAGACGATGCGGCTCTTACGGTTCACTAGTTCGTAGGTACGGGTTAAACCTATGTCGTCAATGCTTCAGGGAGATTGCTCCGGAGCTAGGTTTCAGGAAGTATGAGTAAAAGGAGATGTTACAAGTTTGCCTATGATGGACACGCTCGCAAATGGATTGACAACAATCATTAATAATGAGATGCGGCGAAAACGCGAATGCATAATCAATCAAGCCTCCAAGGTATTAGGGCGTGTTTTGAGAGTAATGCAGCTTAACGGTTACATCGGAGAGTTCGAGTTTATTGATGATGGGCGCTCTGGGAAATTTAGAGTACAGCTTCTTGGTCGAGTCAATAAATGTGGCGCCATAAAGCCTAGAATTCCTGTAAGCTCTAAAGAAATAGAGAACTGGGAAAAACAGTTTCTCCCCTCTAGAGACATAGGAGTGCTGGTCTTTTCCACCTCTCAAGGAGTTTTATCTCATAAAGAGGTTAAAGAGAAAAAGATCGGTGGGCGTCTTTTGGCCTTCGTTTATTAGGAGAAACAGAAAATGCGTTCAATCGAAACCGTGTCAACTGTTCAAATCCCTGAAAATGTAGATGGTACGTTAGATGGTAGAATAGTCAAGATTAAGGGTGAAAAAGGAGAGTTAATCCGAGACTTTTCTCATGCACCCATACAGATTCAACTAGAGGAGAAAACCGTAACTGTTAAGGCGAGTTGGCCCCGCAAAAAGGAAGCAGCCCTTGTGGGAACTATTTGTTCTCATATTCAGAACATGATAAAGGGAGTAACAACGGGATTCACATACAAACTGAAAATCGTTTTCTCCCACTTTCCAATAACCGTCAAAGTGGTGGGGAATCACTTAACTATTACGAACTTCACTGGAGAAAGAAACCCGCGAAAAGCCAAGATAATGGGAACCACCAAAGTTATCCTCAAAGGGGACGACATCATAGTACAAGGTATCAACCTTGAAGATGTTAGCCAAACTGCTGCGAATATCCAAAATTCAACAAAAATTAAAAATAAAGACCCACGGGTTTTCTTAGATGGTATCTACGTTTACGAAAAACATGAGGGATTCCAAGAATGACAACTGGAGAGCATGAGACAATCACAGAAAAACAACTTCCAAAAAAGGCTCATAGTGGACACAAAAAACCCAAATTTAGGCGACAAGAAAGCTGGAGATACAAACGGGTTACAGATCGATGGAGAAGACCTCATGGCGTAGACAGTAAAATGCGCAAAAAAGTCAAGGGATGGCCTGCCTCTCCAACCACTGGTTACCGAAGCCCAAAGAACACAAGAGGACTGCATCCTTCAGGGTTTGTAGAAACTCGTGTTCAAACAGTTGAGGATTTGGTGGGAATCGACCCTGAAATGCAGACTATACGGATAGCTCGCACGGTTGGGGGCAGAAAAAGAGTTGAAATCTTAGCATTAGCTGAAGAAAAAGGAATTCACGTTTTAAATCCAAGAACAACTCGGGATTCTGAAGCGCTAAAAGAAAGTGCGGAACTAGAAGAAACAGAAAGCTTATCGGCTGGAGAGAAGTAAAGTTGAGTCTAAAAAGTCAGCGTCGGTTAGCTGCCGATATATTAAAGGTCGGTGAAGGCCGAGTTTGGATAGACCCAGACAGAATAGATTACGTTGAAGCAGCTATAACCCGAGAAGAAATCAGAAAGTTAATTCACGAAAAAGTTGTCAAACCACTTCCCGAGAAAGGAGTTTGTCGTGCTCGAGCCAGAGTTTTCGCAGAAAAGCGTAAAAAAGGTTTGAGGCGAGGACCCGGAGGAAAGAGTGGTTCTGCCCGGTCAAAAATCTCCAAAAAACAGGCTTGGATGAACAGAATTAGACCCCTGAGGAAGCGATTAACCGAATTGAAGGACACTCGGGCTATTACAGAAAGTGCTTACCGTAAACTCTATGACATGTCAGAAAGCGGTGTCTTCGAGTCGAAGGCTGATTTAGAACGTTACATCAGAACTCATGATTTGTGGAGGAGACGTTAATGGCAACTGGTCCCAGATATCGAGTTCCTTATCGAAGACGAAAAGAAGGAAAAACGAATTATCGTTCACGTAAAGCCCTTGTTCTGTCAGGGGTGCCTCGTCTAGTAGTTCGACTTACTCTGAAACATGCGATCGTTCAGGTAATCGAAGCCCAAGCCATAGGTGACAAGGTTCTTGTTTCGGCACATTCCGGAGAATTAGCTAAAACATATGGTTGGATGGGCAACGGCGGAAACCTTCCATCAGCCTATCTTACTGGTCTACTGTGTGGCTTCAAGGCAATGGCTAATGGTGTGGACAAGGCCTTCTTGGATATTGGTCTGCATATTCCCTCCAAGGGAACTCGAGTTTTCGCTGCCATGAAAGGTGCTGTCGATGCAGGTTTTGAAGTTCCCCACAGTGAAGATATACTTCCCGACGAGAGTAGAATAAGCGGAAATCACATCGCAGAATATGGAAGTAATCTTTCTTCAGACCCCGAGGTCTATAAGAAGAAGTTCTCAAAGTATCTTTTGAAAGGAACACGTCCAGAAGAGATATCTGACCACTTTTCTACGGTGAAAGACAAAATTACATCTTCGTTTAAGAAAAAGGTGAAAGAACAGAAGGAATAAACATGCGGTCCAGCAACGAGAAGTATGAAAATTGGGTTCCCCGTACAAAGTTGGGAAAAATGGTTCTTGATGGACAAATCTCTTCCCTGGAAGAATTGTTCATGGAAGGACTCAAAATAAGGGAGCCTGAGATAGTAAATGCCCTCCTTCCAGATCTACAGGAAGAAGTCATAGACATCAGCTTAGTGCAGAAACAAACGGACGCTGGAGAGAAATCTCAGTTTAGGGCAGTCGTAGTTGTGGGAAACCGTGACGGTTACGTAGGTCTAGCTGCAGGAAAAGCAAGTCAGGTTCGCTCCGCCATTGAGAAAGCTGCTGTGAACGCACGCCTAAGCATCACCCCTGTTCGTCGAGGCTGTGGATCTTGGGAATGTGGATGTGGAAAACATCACTCTCTACCATTCCAAGTTAACGGTGAGTGCGGCGGCGTTGAAATTGTTATAATTCCCGGACCAAGAGGTCTAGGTATTGTTGGAAGCGAAACTACTAAGATTATCCTAGGATTGGCTGGAGTAAAGGATTGCTGGACAAAAAGCTATGGTTCCACAAGAACTGTTCCCTCTTTCGCCTTCGCCGTATTTGATGCTCTCAAAAAAACCTACTTGTTGATTACACCGAATGATTGGGTGAGTTAAGATGGCAGAACAACGGAAATGTTTGGTGGCTGTTCGGATTCGCGGTTTAAGTGATATCCCTCAGGAAACCAAAGATACGTTAATGATGCTGCGGCTAACCCGAAACTGTCACGCAACATTGCTTGATGACCGTCCCGCCTACATTGGTATGTTACAGAAAAGTAAGAATTGCTTAACTTGGGGTGAAGTTTCCCAAGAGACAATCGCTTTCCTTCTGAAGAAGAGAGGAAAACTTACGGGCGACAAAAAATTGACGGACGAATACGCCGAAGAGTTGGGCTACAAGTCGTTGGATGACTTAGCAGAAGCATTATTCAATGTGAATGTTGAATTTAGCAGTCTTCCAGAATTGAAACCTCTGTTCCGTCTTCGTCCACCAACAAAAGGCTTCAAAGGGAAAGTGAAAAAGAGTTATGCAGCTGGAGGAGAAGCCGGATATAGAGGAGATGCAATTAACGATCTCCTGAAACGTATGCTGTAGCAAAAGCGATAATCTTTATAGTCACCTTATCAGCACAATCTCAGTTAAGGAAGGAATTCCCTTGAGTGATCCGTGGTGGAAACGAAGAAAGAAAAAAAGTCCTTGGTTCAATGATATTTATGAAGAACTCGAAAGACTCGGCGAAATGATAGATGACACTATGCAGAGGTTCTTTGAAAATTTCTCCGAAAATTCGCCAGTCAGACGTAATCATGTCCAAGGTTTCTCCATAAAAATTGGTCCTGACGGAAAGCCTATTGTTCGAGAGCTTGATAGCCGTCAACCCCCGCAGGATGAAGAAGAGATTAGTGATGATGTTGAGCCTCTGGTTGACATCATCGAGGATGGAAAATTATTGGTGGTTTTGGCCGCGCTTCCGGGAATCAATAAGGATGATATTGATCTGCGTGTAACTGAGAATTGTTTAACTGTTACCGTTGATACTGATGACTTTGAATGGTATGACGAATTGAATCTTCCAACTAGGGTGAAGCCAAAGTCGGCGCGAGCGTCATACAAAAATGGAGTGTTGGAAGTAAGACTAGAAAAATTAGAGAAGCTAATTAGAGAAGGTAAAATATCTGTTAAAAAGTGAGGTTTGACGTTTGCCAACTAAAGATAGAAAAGTAAGAAGACAACGTGGATCCAGAACCCATGGATGGGGTCAGATAGGCCAGCACCGAGCCAGAGGTGGGAGAGGAGGAACTGGGAAAGCTGGACTCGATAAACACAAATGGACATATGTAATAAAGCATGATCCCACATACTGGGAAAAGAAAGGTTTTGTGTCCGCCAGAACCCTCGGCAAAACGGTTAACATTATTAATGTGGGAAAATTGGATGACCTAGCTGACAGACTGGAATCCGAGAAAAAACTGGAAAGAAAAGAGAAAAAGATCTTTTTGGACTTGGAAAGCCTTGGGTACGACAAGCTTTTGGGAACTGGAGAACGTAGTCAAGCCTATGCTTGTTAAGGTTGCATCATGTTCAGAGTCTGCTTCTAGAAAATTGGAAGAAGCCGGAGGAGCAATTCTCAAAGAAAACGAGTAGTCCCCGATGTTTTCCTAAAAATTATCTTATTGAGTAACTTAAGATGTCAAAGTGTTTATATTTGCGTTCAACATACGCAACTTAACAAATCAGCTTATACAATAATAAACCTAAAAATTAAGGCGATGAAATCATGGCTGGCAGATTCCTTTCACTATTCGGACCACTATCAAGATTTATGCCTGAAGTAAGTTCACCAACCCGGAAAGTGAGCTTTAACGAAAAACTCTTCTGGACCGCCATGGCGCTGATAATCTTTCTTGTCATGAGCGAGATAGCCCTATTCAATGTTGGAGGTGGAGGCTGGGACCTCGAAAACCTTCGAATAATTTTTGCTTCTAACCGAGGAACTCTCACTGAACTCGGAATTGGTCCTATAGTAACGGGTGGCCTCATTTTGCAGTTGCTCATCGGCTCCAACATTATATCAGCTGATCTAGGAAACACCGAAGATCGGGCTCTCTTCACAGCAGCCACCAAATTCTTTTCTATACTTCTCACTGGAGTCCAAGCTTCTGCCTACCTCATAGGCGGAGTGTATGGTTCTCTGGATCTATTTACAGCCGTAATAATTTTCTGTCAACTTCTGGTCGCTGGTATAGTGCTTATGCTCTTGGACGAAATGATGCAGAAAGGTTGGGGAATTGGAAGCGGAATCAGCCTTTTTATTCTAGCCGGAGTAGCACAAGGTATCATGTGGGACAGCATTGGGATAACGCCTAGTATGGCAGATGGGCACACCTATGGGGCTTTCATTGCTCTTGGCGAGATTATTATGGGTGGACAATCTTTAACCAACGCTTTTTTCAGGTATGATTCCGCTGGTGCACTTACAACTCTTCCAACTATGTTAGGTTTCATAACCACAATTGTCGTTTTCGTTATAGTAATTTACATTGAAGGCGTTAGAGTTGAACTTCCAATTTCACACGCTAATTATCGAGGATTCCGAGGCAAATATCCAATCAAACTTCTCTATGTCTCTAACCTGCCTGTAATATTCGCGTCTGCCCTCTTCGCTAACATCTATGTCGTCGCACAACTCCTATCAAGCCAATTTGGCACGAACAACTTTTGGGTCAACCTTATAGGTACCTTCGGAGGCGAAGGAGGAGCTCCCACCGGAGGTCTTGCATATTACGTGACTGCCCCTGGAAGTCTGGGACAAGTCGCCGCCGATCCATATAGAGCCTTAATTTTCGTAGGCATCATGGTCACATTCGCCGTAATCTTTTCGATAACTTGGCTAGAAGTAGGAGGTTTAGGACCCAGCACCGTTGCAAAACAGCTTGTTGATTCAGGCATGCAAGTTCCAGGGTTCCGTAGGTCAAGTAAATCCATAGAAATAATTCTCAAACGCTACATACCTGTAGTCACAGTCCTTGGAGGCGCAATAATAGGATTGATAGCCTCGGTTGCAGGGTTCTTTGGAGTGTTCGGAACAGGTATGGGTATACTGCTTGCCGTGGGTATATTATATCAATATTATCAACTACTTGTGCAGGAACAAGTTGCCGAGATGTATCCCGCTTTCGGTCGTGTATTGGGATGATAAAAGTTGAGTAGACCTATTAGCATCACAGGAATGAACAGACCAGTGGAAACGTTTGTTTACTGTGAGGCATCAAAACTCGAAGAAGACGCGGGAAAAGAATTTAACACAGGAATTCAAATTTACTGGAGGAGTAAATGATGAGTTCATTCTTGGCACAACCTCCCTATGTAACACTGATTATTCTTTTTGTTTCCATAACCATGTCCTTCGCCTCATCGTTCATTAACAGCCGTTTCATGCCTAAGGAGCACCGCGAAAAAGTCAAGGATTTGAACCGTAAGGTTGCTGCTTTAAAGGCGGAAAAAAATCAAAACATGAAACAGGCGAAGAGCACTGGCGACAAAAAACTGCTCAAGAAGGCTGAGAAACAGGAGAAACAGCTTCTTCAACTTCAATCTCAAGTCCTTTCCTTATCATCTAAGCAGTTTAGAGTTTTACCTATTACAATGGGAGTTTTTTTCGTTGTTTGGCTCTTGCTAACTGGAAGTATTCTCGGTATTAAATTGTTCGAAAGCCCATTCATTGGACCCGACCCTGTGGCCTATCTTCCATGGTTGGGTGGGGTAATGCAACTAAGCCTGTTCTATTGGTACCTCATCTGCTCTTTCCTGTTCGGGACACTATTCTCGCGTATCTTTGGATTGACAGGAGGAACCGATTAGATGTCAAACTCTTCTAGGCTAGCTCGAAACAAGAAACGTTGTCAACCAAAATCTTCTGATCCACAAACAGTTATCCAATATGGAACCGGAAAAGCAAGTTTTCCATATTTTTCCAGTTCTGGTCAAAAACTAGCTGGGCTTCCACGGCAAGATTCATTTAAAAAAAGCAATATTCCCAGAAATCAAAGACGAGTTGAACATATGCACAGCAGTAATCTGTGGCACGGTTGTCTCCGAAGCCTCTTAAAACCAGCGGCAAGAAATCTTTAAGCTGATATGGCGGCTGTCAGACTGTGAAAGACCGTGATAGAGACGAGAATAAAAAAGTTGTAATTTGTATTAGCGGAATGACTGGCTCCGGAAAGAGCACAGTGGCGAAGAGGCTAGCCGACAAGTATGGACTTGGCTACTTTTCTGGAGGGAACGCTTTGAGAATATTAGCGCAAGAAGAGGGGTACAACTCTGAGGTAAGAGGATGGTGGGAAACCGCTGGGGGTCTAAATTTTCTACAACAGAGGATGGGAGACCCTGCCTTTGACAAGAGAATTGACGAAACGTTGTTGGAGCTGGCGAAGGAAGGGAACATTGTTCTTGACAGTTGGACAATACCTTGGCTTTTAAATGAAGGATTTAAAGTATGGTTGGAGGGTTCGCCTCAGGTTAGAGCCACGCGGGTGGTAACTCGGGACCACATCAGCAATGAAGAGGCATTAAAAGCTCTAACAGAAAAAGATGAACAAACTAGGCAGATATACAAGAACCTCTACGGCTTCGATTTAGGTCACGACCTTACACCCTTCAATCTTGTTCTTGCAACAGACGAACTTGATCCCGAAGATGTCTTTTATGCTGTATGTTTAGTTACTGACCGCCTAGTTTTTGGAGAAAAATAATTCACAAAAGCATCTTGTTTTATGCTTTTTCTGTTACAATATTTTCTACGATTTTTTCGAAGTTTTCTCTTGTCCGTTCCCTTTTGTAATTTCGTAAAACGTTTATCAGTTCTTTTTCGTTAACTTTCCCAAGTTTATCCTTTACTTTGTCTGCAATCTGGCTTCCCAAGAAAAGATATTGGCAGACTGAAGTGACATTTGACACTCTTCTATTGATGCTGGCTGTCTCAAAGTCAATCAAATATGGAATGTCGTCCGCGTCAACGATAATGTGTTTTGGCGCTTTGCTCAGTTCTCCATGGTCCAAGCCAGATTCATCAAGCCTGTAACACTGCTCCAAAACATCCTCTAAAACCATGCGAATCCGCAAATGGGTTTCTCTTCCTTCTACTGATTCGATCCATTCTGGAAAGTGGGTTCCTTCAACTAACTCCATAAGAAGAAAATTTTCGCTGATTTCAAGCAGTTTTGGTCCCACATCTATTGCATTAGCTCTCTGTAGCATCTCGCCTTCATGGAACATTCCCTTCCGGTCAGCGTCGACTCTGCGAATCTTCAAAGCGGCTCTCCCCAAATTCGTGTATGCTACAACAACGACGCCTACGCAGCCCTTCCCCAGAACCGGCACATCAAAAATGCTCTTCTCTCCCGCGAATTCTAGAGATTGGACTCCGAGCTTCTCCAACTCCTTGAGGCGTCTCTCCAATTCTTCTTGATCACATCTTGGATAACAAAGAACTTTGCAGTGCTTTCTTTCAAATAGTCCCTTCAGGAAGATCACTTCACCCGCTTTCAAACATTCTCACTCAGAAACTACTTCTCAAAGAACAGTTATTAAATATGGCAATTCAACATTTGGATTCAGGGCAGAATAAATGTCCATAATATCTTTGCTCTCTGATTTCGGTCATAAAGACCCATACGTAGCGGAAATGAAAGCTGTTATCCTCTCAATTAACCCACAAGCCCAGATCGTTGACATAAGTCATGAAATTGAAAAGTTTGACGTCCGCATGGGCGCCTATGTTTTAGCCTCAGCAGCCCCATACTTTCTTCCAAAAACAATTCACGTGGCAGTCGTAGACCCGGGCGTCGGAACAAAAAGACGCTCAATAATTGCAGAAACCAACCATGGCATCTATGTTGGACCAGACAACGGGCTTCTCATGCTGGCTGCACACAAAGAAGACATAACAAACGTTTACACAATATGCAACACAAAATACATGCTAACCAAAATATCGAAAACTTTTCACGGAAGAGACATATTCGCCCCAGCAGCCGCGCATCTATCAACAGGAATAAAGCCGTCTGATTTTGGACCTGCAATACGTGATTACGTTTTTCCTGAATTCGCTGAAGCACAGTCGAAGGGGGGAGAACTGCTTGGAGAAATTCTTCACATAGACGACTTTGGCAACATCATCTGTAACATTTCGCAAAAAACAATTAAGGATGCAGGCTTTCATGAAGGGGACTCTCTTCTGGTCACGCTCGGCAACAAAACCTTGAACCTACCGTTCTGTTCAGCATACGGCGAGGTTCACGCTGGCGCTCTCTTGGCATTAATTGGCAGTAGCAACTTTCTTGAAGTAGCAGTTAATCAAGGAACTGCTCTCAAAATTTTTGATGTAAATGTTGGAGATGCTTTTCGTATCTCTGGAGTGATTTCCCGCTAGTTGAACTCAACTTTCTGGTGCCACTAGTTTTCTATCCAGTAAATGTCTCTGCGGGATTTTGCCAATGCGTAACCAATTATCAATCCAGCTGCGAGGCCCCCGAAGTGAGCGACTACGTTTACGCCTGAGCCTGTGGACAGCATTAAAAACAGAAATGAATAGAGCAGGGCTCCTACAATGGATTGACCGAATGTTTTTCGCATGTATATGATGCCTGCGCCGTACATTCCGAATATTGCTCCTGAAGCCCCAGCGGAGAGCGTATATGGGGACATCAGAACAAGGGTCAATAGACTGCCTGTGAGCCCCGAGATAATATAGACAGAAAAATATTCTTCTGTTTTGAAAAGTTCTTCGGCTCTTAAGCCGAATATGATCAGGAATAGCATGTTTAGTGCAATATGAAGTATATCCACATGAACAAAAATAGATGTTAAGAGCTGCCAGTACTCACCATTCAATACGCCGATGTTGTATTGCCCTATCTGAAGGAGGACGCTGGTGTTTGTTGTGATTAAATTTCCACCAGCCAGCGAAGTATAAATGTAAACCAACACGTTCACGGTTACCAGAAGGGTTGTTGGTGTTAACTTAAGCGAAGTTCTCATTTTAGAAACATCGTCAAAAGCAAACACCCCGACGTATTTATGTATACCTTGATGTTCCGTTTTTGTTGTCAGTGAATTGCTAACTGCTCTTGGACCAAGACACCATTGGCTTATTCGGTTCTAAAATGAAGCAAAACTTTAGTTCACTTTGTCAGTTTTATTAAGGTCCCTAAGCCTCACGTCGCCCTCTATCTCTTTTATGAAGTTGGCAACGCTCCTTGGGACACGTTCTTCCCATTTTTCTCCAGCAATCATGCCTTTCCGAATTTCTGTAGCCCCGTAAATCTCCCGCTTTATGAGCGGCATTGGCTCGACTTTGAATCCAGCTTCGATAAAGAGTCTACTAGTTAACGGCTCGTTAGCGTAGACAAAATGAAATTTTGGGGAGTAACCAACAATTTGGGCGACCCAGAGTGAGTGTTGATGGACGTCCGGCACCGGTATGATCCAAATTTTTGACAACTGGATGCCCTCTTCTTCTAGGGCTTTTCGTATCATGGTGATGCGTTCGCCTGCAGTAAATGGATTATCTAGCCTGTGGCTGTACTGGGCACTCCCAACAATTATAACAAGTTCGTCAACATCTTCCACAATTTTTTTTATAACTTCCAAATGTCCATTGTGAAATGGCTGAAATCTTCCCACAAAGACCCCGCGTTTCACCATTTTTCCCCACTGAAGAGCCTAAACCTTTATTGGTGTATATGATGTTCCTTAGCCTCTTAAAAGCTCTCCATGTTTTTGTTTAACCCATTTTGCTGGAAACAGAACCAGTTCCCTGTCATCCACTTTTAGTCTTTTTGACTCTTCGTAGCCTCTTTCTTCCCGTTGAAGAATTTCCCTCTTTGTCTGCTCTCCGTATCCGTAGCCGCCTAAACTCAAATCAGAACACACAACCCTATGGCAGGGAATCAACAAAGGAAACGGATTTGATGCCTCAACGCGCCCCACCGATCTTGCAATTCCACCAGCAACCTTGCCCAAGTTACCATATGTTGTCACGTATCCAACAGGAACCAGACGCGTGCAGTTAAGCACCTTTCGTGTGTAACTGGAAAGATGAGTCATGTCTATTTTGAACCCATAGACTTTGTTGCCCTTTCCGTTGAAAGCCGTCTCCAAAGCGCTCAGAACATCTGCTAGAAACTGATCAGGTTCTTCAATAAAATGAAACGGAGTATCCTGTGGAAGCTTTCTTATTAGTTGCCTCAAATCTGGTTCTTCAAGGGAAAAGTCAGCGGCAACAACCTGTTCATTCTGAACCGCTGCACCAAACCAAATGTTCTTTCTTTTTTGATAGCAGACACGTATCATCTAAACACCCCCCGTTTGTTCTTATCCTCTTGTTTTTATGATGGTTAGAATTTGTTGAGCATTCCCCTCTTTCGTACATATTTGTCTGTCAATTTGAACACAAATACGCCAAAGAGAATCCAAGCTGCGCCCAGAACTAACAGGTGTAGGAAAACGTTGCCGAAAGCCTCTGCCCGATAATTTTCTATAAGGAAACTTCTCATTCCAATCAGAGCTGGTGCCGTTGGAAAGAGGGCACTTGCCTGTTGAGCCACGGTGGGAAGCACAATTAGCGGGTAAGCTACCGGCGAGAGAATTGTCATGGTGCTGTAGAGAATGTCAGAGACTACCCACCCTTCCTTTAGAAGCAAACCCAAGGCAGAGATTACTATTCCAAAGCCGTATAATGCAAGCATCATTAGAGCAAAAATCCCTAGAGCAGGCAATACTCCATCCATTTTTAGTGCTAAACCGAAGGTGAGGTATATGACAATTAACTGGATGATTGTGCCCAAGATTTGATGAACTGTGCTGTGTAGCGCCATCCCTAATACTTGGACCAATCGGCTTGTAGGCGTCACGTAAATTGCCTCTAACGTCCCAAACCAACGTTCTCTTCGTATGCTAAATCCCATTGCCCAAACGGCTGTTCCAATGAACCCTATCATCATATAGCCTGTGAAGATGAAGGCTACCACATCTCCTGTTCCCACAAGCTTTGCCAAATTCTCGCTGTATCCTCCTTCTCCAACTAAGACAATGCCATAGATGAGAAAAGGCAACAGGAATACAACTGGAGAAATCAGTTGCCGGATGAAACTTACTGGGTAAGCAAACTCGATCTTCCAATCTTTGATGTTGGATTCCCAGACGGCTTCTAGTTCAGCCTTTAAGTTGCTCCAGTTGAATCCGGTTGGACAGTTGACTTCCCGCAACCTGTATTCTTTATTGTTTTTGTCCAATTTGTTTTCTCCTTAGTGATGGCTTATTGTTCCAGATATCTTCGTTTTCTTCTCTATCCAACTGAACAGGTAGAAGCCAGCGATTAACAAGACGATATCAATGATTATGAGCGCTATAACATCCACGTAGATTGTTGAAAAGTTTGCTCCTAGAAGCATGATGCTTCTCACAATAATGAGCGCGTACGTAAGAGGAATGAGCTTGCTGAAGATTTGCGCCCAAGTTGGTAGGCTCTCAATCGGATAGCGTACAGGAGCAAAAATGTAAAAAACATATCCAATGCTATCTGCGATGTCATAAGATTGTTTGTACATGAGAGATAAAGCAGCCAACATTAGGGACATGCCATACAATCCCAATATAAGCAGAATAACTATGAAAAATACCGGAAGTATCATTCCCAAAGTTATGTTCATTCCAAAAAGGATTACGGAGATGGCAAGTTGGCTAGCGGCGAAGATTGTGCTGGATACGCTTTCACTTAGGGCTTTTCCAATTAGTACATAAGCCTTGTTACATGGAGCTGCGAGTATGTAGTCCAAGGTTCCTTGGTATGATTCACGTCTTATGTTTTCTCCCATGCCATGAAGTAGAGTGTTTACGTAACTGTTGAGGACTGCGCCTATAACAATGAAAGGAATGTATTCTCCAGTGCCAGCGATTTGTGCAAAATTTGAGCTCTCTAAACCTCCTACAAAAGCTTGCCCCTGAAGAATGAATGGAATAAACCAGAAAATGGGAAATATAGCCCAGAAAACTATGATTGTTGGATATGCCAGCAGAGACTTTATGTTTTTAACTAGTTCGTTCCAGACAATGTAGAAGTTGCTTCGTAACGGAGACTGATGATAGACGCTTTTTAGCATCTATTGCATTCGTCCTCCGTGAGTTTTGTGCCGGTTAACTTGATGAAGACATCCTCGAGTGTAGGCACACCAACGTTTAAACTGCCAATTCGAACGTTCTTCTGTCTAAGAGCATCAATTATTGTTCCCACATGTTCTTCTGCGGTTCCTCCGATTACCTTAATTCTCGAAGGACATCCTTCACCTTCATCGCCGGGAATAAGCTTGACAACTTCTACGTCTGGCAACAGGGAATGGATATGCTTTTCAATGTCTACAGGTGGACGATAAACAGTAACCTCTACTAGCTCTGTCTCTTTTACCATGGACTTGAGCTTGTTTGGTGTGTCAACTGCGACTATGTTGCCGTTGTTTATGAATGCTACACGATCACACAATTGGTCTGCTTCGTCCATGTAGTGTGTGGTCAAAAGAATCGTTTTTCCGCGTTTCTCTGAAAGCTCTTTTATTTGACTGCGAATCTGTCTCGAAAAATTTGGGTCTAAACCTAAGGTGGGTTCATCCAACAGCAGAATCGATGGATCATGAAGTAGTGCTCGAGCTATCGAGACTTTTTGCCGCATGCCTGTGCTATAGTCCTCAAGCCTCTCGTCTGCCCTGTCAGAGAGCTGAAAAGTTTCTAGGAGTTCCTCAGTTCTTTCTTTTGCGTGTTTTTTTTGCATTTTGTACAATGAAGCGAAGTACATGAGGTTGTCTCTGGCTGTAAGTTTCCAATATAATGTTCTCTCCCCACCCACAACCATTCCCAAACTCGCTCTGACCATGGTTGTTTCTTTGTTGATGTCAAAACCGTTCACTATGGCAGTGCCTTCGTCTGGAATCAAGATTGTGGATAAGCATTTAATCATTGTAGTTTTTCCAGATCCGTTTGGTCCAAGAAGCCCAAAAAGTTCTCCGGGACGAATTTCGATGTTGATTTGGTTCAAGGCTATTGTAACATGATCGTTTTCTTTATGGTTATTCTTCGATTGATTTCTTCGTAGAACACCGAAAACACCCCTATGCTTTTTTTTGACAAATCTTTTAGTCAGATTTATTGTCTGGATGCTAAAGACTTCGTTTTTTTCGGCGTAAACCAAATCCTAAACCACACTTAATCTCAAAGAGGAACGGATGAAACTTGTCTTCATTCCACAGCGCCTTTCAGATAAAATCGCCTGCCACGTTTATAAATTTGATATGTTCTGAAACAGAAAACCAGCAGAACAACTGTTTACACGTTTATAACAGATATGGGTTCGCTTGGTTTACTATTATTGCATTTTCACGTCGAAAAAAGTTGATTGAAGCTGTTTGGTGTAACGAACATCATTTGTAGATTGTTTATTTTGAGAATCATGGTCCTGAAAACACTGAGGAAGCCCTCAAATTAGCAAAAGAGTGGGCTGAAAAAGTTGACATAAAAAGCATTGTTGTGGCTTATTCTACCGGTGAAACAGGAGTTAAAGCCTCCCAGATTTTCAAAGGTTACACTCTGGTGGGGGGTAATACGTTTTACTAGATTCACAAAACCTGACGTTCAACAACTCAGTTCCAAGAACCGCAACATTATTGAAAATAGCGGCGCGAAAATCATGACATCGGCACATGCATTTGGTTCCCTAGGGAGAGCTGTCAACAAAAAGTTTGGAGGCATTCAAATTGACCTAATTGTTACCGGTGTTCTTCGTCTCTTCTGTCAGGTTGTGAAGGTTAGATGCGAGATTGCTTGCATGGCGGCTGATGCAGGTCTTATCAGAACGGATGAGGAGGTTATTGTGATCGGTGGCTCTTTGGAGTGGAGCAGACGCTGCTGTTGTTTTGAGGCTAAGTAACACGAATGCTTTTTTTGATTTGAAGCTAATGGAGATTGCATGTATGCCCAGTTTTTAGGCTTCCCAACATTAGGCTTCTTTTTGGTTACTGTTTTTGTGTGGTGTTGCTGGAGTGTGTTGGTTTGACTTGTAAATACTTTATTTATACTATGCTTTATTGAGACACAAGATTTAATACTTAGTTGCAAATCCTACTGTATATGTGAGCTCCCAATGCAACGGATAAAGGGATTTAATGAGAAAGTTACATCAGGACTAAAGTCTGCAGGTAGAGTTTTTAAAAAAACTAAACTAAAAGCAATACCTCCAACACCTCCCCCAAGACCATTGGAAAGGGGTTACAAAATCGTTGAAAGGTACCCACTATACGAACCCTTCGCTCACGCAGCAATTGCCCGAAACTCCGTAAGCGGTGAGTACAAATACATTCTAGATGAACTCCGTTTAGACATACTAGAACGAAACGTGTACGACCGAATATTAGACATCCTTCTAGCTGAGATTGCTTCACCCGAACACGAAATCGATGACCCTCGACAATTCTTTGTTACTGAAGCTGAAAAGATCGTTGGCAAATACCGAATTAGTTTAGGTTGGTTACCTGACGTTTCTTGGTCCAAAATCCTTTATCACGCTCAACGAAACCTTGTCGGTTTTGGCACAATCGACGCCTTGATGAGAGACCAAAACATAGAAGATATTTCATGTGACGGTGTCGAAAAGCCCGTCTACATTTGGCACAGAAAATATGAGAACCTTGAAACAAATTTGGTCTTTCACGACGATCAAGAAGTAGACGATGCCGTGGTTAAACTGGTTCACATGGCTGGAAAGCACGTAAGCTCAGCCTTCCCAATAGTTGACGCATCTTTACCCGGAAAACACAGACTCGCTGTCTGTTACAGACGTGAAGTAACACCGTTCGGGACAGCTTTCACCATTAGGAAGTTCCGAGATGATCCCTACTCAATTATTGATCTAATAAACCTGGGCACCCTATCCGAGGAAATGGCAGCCTATTTCTGGACTTGTCTAGAGAACAGAGCCTCCCTCATGGTGCTAGGCGGAACAGCCTCCGGAAAAACAACATTCCTAAACGCCGTGGCCTGCTTGGTTAAGCCGGGCAGCAAGATAATCACAATTGAGGAAACCGCAGAACTTAATCTACCTCATGAAAACTGGGTATCACTTATCGCGAGGAGAAGTTATGGTCTAGGAGAAAACCTCACCGGAGAAGTAACACTCTTCGATCTAGTTAAGACCTCGATGAGACACCGTCCAGATTTGATTGTAGTTGGTGAGATTCGAGGTAGCGAAGCATATACCTTGTTCCAAGCCTTGGCAACGGGGCACGGTGGTATGGCTACCATGCACGCAGATTCTATAGAATCAGCTGTCAAGCGTTTGATCCAGAAGCCAATGGACATCGCACCTGCATACATGCCTCTTATGAACGTTGTTGCATCCATTCAGAGAGTACACTTGCCCCAGTCGAAAACTGGTGAAATGACCGCTTACCGAAGAATACTTTCTGTGGACGAAATTGCAGATTACGAGGATTACAGAAACACTTTCAAATGGAAAGCCGCTGGTGACATTCATGATTCCCATTTAAAAAACGGTATAATGCTTAATGCCATAACCGAAAGTAGAGGGATATCTTGGAAAGAATTGATGGACGAGATGAAACGTCGAGAGAACGTGTTGCGTTGGATGCGGGAACGTAACATTAGAAGTTACAAAGATGTTGCGGGGGTCATAACCGAATACAACTCCAAACCTGAAGAGTTCTACGCGAAGGAGGTTTTAGCTGATGCCCCTATTAAAAACTCTTGAAGGAGTTTCCTACCGCCTTTTCGGCGGTATTGCTCCAAAGTTCCTAAATGGAGTCTTCGAGTTTAAGGGTCACTTAGCGAAAGCAGGAATCAAAATCTATCCTGAAACTTACATTTCCTTAATGTTTTTGATGGCCACACTAACTATACCTATATCCATCGCAGCACTTGTTCTCGTATACTTTACCAAAATTCTCTTTCTTATTTTTTTGGTGCCAATGCCAATCTATGTTATGATTGGTTTCCTGGTTGTTCCTAGTTCAAAAGCCGGCGAACGGGCTAGTGCCTTGGATCGGGAGATGCCTTTCGCAGCAACATACGTTACTGTCATGGCGTCAGGAGGTATACCCCCTTACATGAGTTTTAAACGCCTTACAGGTGTTGAATTGTTGCCTTCTACACGTAGAGAAGCTAGAGCTCTAATCCGTGATGTGGAAATTTTTGGGGTAGACCCGCTTAGTGCTCTGGAAAAAATGGCTAAGTACAATCCGTTGGATATCTTTAGAGATTTCATTTCGGGATATGCTTCTACAGTTATTATAGGTGGTGACGTTATTCACTTCCTTGAAACAAAGGCGCAGGAAATCTTCAAGGCAGGATCAATGAAGGTTAAGGCTGCTGCCGAGCGTATGGGTATGCTTCTGGAATCATTTATCATTGTAATGGTTCTCATGTCCCTCTGTATGTACATACTTTTCAGTGTCGAGGCTATATACAGCACAGGACTGGACATGAATTCCGGAGTGATTATGTATACATACGTTTTCACTCCTCTGCTCTCTATTGTTTTCATATGGATGGCTCACGGCATGCAACCAAAAAGTCCACTCAGCGAGAATAGGCCCTACAAGGTGTATGCTATCTCGTCAGCTATAGGAGTTCTAATTCTAATGCTTCTCACCGGATTCTTTGGCATGATCCCAACACCGTTCCAAAATCTTGTTGATCTGCCAATCGCGGTTTCTATCACTTTGATAGTCTCTGTTGTGCCTCCCGCTCTTGTGCACCAAAAGATTGCGGGTAGAAAAGCGAGCATGGAGAAGGGTATATCCAACTTTCTTAGGGACCTAACCGAAACTCGAAAGACTGGGCTTTCTCCAGAAGCGTGTATTTCGAATCTTTCGGGTAGGGATTACGGGGCATTCTCTAATGAATTGCGGAAGATGTCCTCTGATATTGGTTGGGGTATTCCCATGAGAAAAGTTATCATGGATTTTGTGAAGAAAACCAAGAGTTGGATGTCCCAGATTGTAATGTTTTTGCTCTTGGAAGCGGTTGATGTGGGGGGCGGTACAATATCAATGATTGAGTCTCTTGCAAGATTCAACAACATGACTCAAGAAGTTGAGAAAGAGAAGAAGATGAGCGTTAGACCTTACATGATCATGCCCTACTTCGGTGCTATATTGCTAGTATCAACAACTCTCATGACTCTTCTTTTCACTACCAATACAATTGCTATGGGTGGTGAGGCTGTGGCTACCTCCACCGACACAAGCATGCTTAGTCTGATCTTTACTGTGTCAGTAATTACCCACTGTTACTTGATTGGATTGGTTTGTGGAAAAATCAGTGAAGAGTCTTTGGCTGCTGGTTTCAAGCATGCTGCATTGCTGGTCCTTATTGCCATCGTTGCATCAAAGGTTGTTCCGGCGTTACTGGGTTAGGAGGAAAAATAGGTGGAGACTTTAGTGATGTTTGGCAAGATTAACAAAAAAGGATCAGGTAAAAAGGCGCTTAGTCCAGTTATCTCCTCGGTAATTATGACCGGAGCTATGATTGCTATACTGAGCGTTACTGTGGTTTTTGCAAACAATTTCTTGTGGGCCAGAGTTGCGGAAGGCGACTTTAACTCTTCAAAACAGTTGATGCAGACTGTAGGTCTTCAAATAGACGATGTATCTTGGACTATGGGACGTACTGAGACGACAAATTACGCGAGCCAGTATGGTGAAGTTGTGTTTGAACCATCGGTACTACGTTACACAGTTTCTGTTGAACGTAATGATGTGCCATATCATGACTTTACTATTGAGACTGGAGCTCTCCTCTTTAATCTTCCAACTTCTAAGTACACTATAACCAATGATTACTGGGAAAACATCTCTCCACTTCAAAACGAATCTCTTACATTGAAGGGTACTTCTGCTCCGGTCGCCCGCGTGTTTGCTGTTGAAAAGTTGCCTATGGCTGACGGAAGTTACATACGAGTGGTTGTAGCCCCGGCAGTTAGAGTTCTTTATTCTTCCATTAACACTTCTTTAGGTTCAACATACTATGTTAGAATGTACCTCCCGGTTCTTAGTGCAGGAGAATCGCCAAGATTTTCTCAATCCCTTACTTTAACTGGGGACTCTTTCACGGCCAACACTATAGACAGCGTTACAGGCATAACTGTTAGTGTTGATTTTCCTCGAGAAGATTCACCCGAGAATTTCAATTCCACATTCTTCAATTTTCCCTTTGATTCTGAGGATATTCCAGTTCCAACTTCCGGGTTCGACAATGTGGTTTTGGAGCTTTACTTAAGCGAGGTGTCAGTTGGATTTGGAATTAATTACTAGAAACAACAAAACAGGAGATAGTTCATAGATGGTAAGTGTTACGATTGAGTATGTGATTTTGATTCCTTTGCTTTTCAGTCAGGTGATAGTGTTTCCTTTTGTGGCGAGTACAATGACCTCCAGTTGGCAGGATTCTCAAAGGGATGTTGCTTTGCAGGATGTAGCAAACCATTTAGCGAGTACTATTCAGCAGCTTTATCTGACAGTAAATCGGGATGAAATATTGGCGGGAAACGTTAATCAAGCTTCAACACTTCCAGTAACTGTTGCTTCTTATCCTTACACAGCCACGGCGTCGTTAAGTAGCATCTCCGAACCCGGGTCGGTTAAGATTCTCATTGTCACAATAACATTGGATGAATTAGGTAACACTTTGTCGGCGTCGGCTTTGCTTGGTCCTAATGTTGAATGGATAGATTCGACTCTTAGGAGCAATTCTGCTGGTGCTTCAATTAATGTCCAAAAATTTTCTAACAGTACCTCTTATTTTTTCTTTTGGAGGTTAATTAAATGGCTGGAGCTACAATAGACCACATGGTATCACTTATAATTCTTATAGCTGCATTGCTTTTTGCCATGACCAGCTTCAATCAGATGTTCAGCAGCGCAGTTGCTTATGAAACCAACACTCAAGTTGCCACAAAAGCCGTAGATATAATGAATACAATATGTCTGTCTCCTGGAAGTCCTGTAGATTGGGGGGCAACAAACAGTTCTGTTTTAGGTTTTGGTCTTCAAGATCCTGTGGCTGGTGGATATTCTCTTAGTCCGTATTCGATGATGCGATTGAGAGTTGATTCTACTGGTAGCCAACTTGTTGAATACCCTCCTGACTCTGGTAATTTCTATAACAATATTACTGCAAACTTTGGAAATTCGATACTAACTCCCCTGGGTGATTGTATAAACTACTCCACGGCTTCGAAGTTGCTGGGGATAAATGGGACATATGGCTTCAGTTTGGATATTAGGCCAATTGTGAACGTTAGCATTTCAAAGGTTCTGGGTTTTGGTCATCTTGCTCTTGAAGTTGATGTAAGTGGGTCAGGATATCCTTTGAGTGGTGCAACCTTGAATTATTATCTTTTTCAAGTCGACAAGGGAGGAGGTTCTACTTCTACAATTGTCCCTTATTCGGGAGTTAGTCAAACTGACTCGTTAGGTTCAGTTCTACTAGAATTTGAGGATATTGATGATGAGGATGATGCATACCAGTTCATGGTATATGCTCGTCTAAGTGGGCTTACTGGTGTAGGATATTATTCTCAGGATGATATTGGTGATTATCCTGAATATGTTGTACCGCTGATTAAAGACTACAATGAAGGAATAATTATGATTGCCCATAGCTGGGGTGTTCACGAGTATACACAAAATCCAGTGCCGAGCGTTAATTATAACGCCACCTTTTATGTTTTGACTCCCGACTTTCAGTTAGAGCAGGTTGTGGTAGATAATTCTACAGGTCACCTAAATTATGGCTCTAAAGATTTTGAAACTACACAAATTCCCGCTTCTGAAGTAGGATTTCTATTCATTACATATAGGTGGAATAATAAACTAGGAAGTGTTTCGATGCCCTGGGGTCTTGGAGTCCTTGGAGCATCAACTTCCTTTAGTGAAGGTCTTGATTCTAGTGGTCACAATTTTGTTGCTACTGAACTTAGGGCGGTCACTATCGACGGTTTATCATATAATGTGAAGGTTTCTACATGGAAATTGGACAATTAGGTGGTGATGAGCGTTGATGAGAACTGTTGAAGTGCTATTCGTAATCGTAATCCTACTTGGAGCCTTCGTTATCACATCATATTTTGCTGTTTTGCCTACGCCACGCCAAGCTTTCGGAACTAATCTGCGAGGGCTTTCTCAATCAACTCTTGAAACTTTGGATGAAAAGGGTATTTTAAGTGAGACAGTTTTCAAAGACTCATCTGATGTTGCATGGAGTGACCTGCAAAAAGCTCTTTCAGCTTCTCTTCCACCCAACGTAGTGTATAACCTTACAGTTTATGACATTCTTTCAGACACTGATGAAGTTGTAACATATCAATTAGCAACATCGAAATCAGATGCAAGTTTCGGAGCAGATTCTGAGGCTGCATCATTAATGGTGGCATCACCCGATGTTACATTCGCCCAAGATTCACAAAAAGTGGGAGAAAGCACAGGACAAAACATCACGCTGTATATCCTGAACTGCAATGACGCAAACGGATGGTGGATTACAGGATACTCCCTGCAAACCCTTGCATTAGACCTCTACCATCTTCTCTCTCCATATTTTAGCACAACTATTCTCGTGAACTCTACCGCTCAGTTTGGAAACCTACTAGATGGAACACCCTTAGTTGGTGAGACTTTGGAAAATGGAGTTATAATCAACACATGTGGTGAGGCTATTCCAATTCCTTCAGCTTATGCAGACCTTTATTCTGCTGATTCATATGCACAATATTGCTATGTTCTAGGACAAAAAATAAACCAATACAATTGGACATACGTCAGCATCGTAGGTTACCCTTTGTATTACGTTACTAACACTGTAAAATTCTCAGGGAGCGACAACACATGGGGAATCTATGGTATGATGATGGTAGGACAGTCAGGGCTCAATGCGTTTCTGGAAGGTTTAGATCACGAATACCAAAATCCACCACCAACTAGCTTCAGTGATAGCGGAATTGCCGGAACACCACCAGGAGGGGGAGTAGTACAATTCAGTTCCTACGCATATGAGAGTTCAAATTATTATGGGATATTTCCTTCTCCATACCAAACAGCCACCCGAGCCCTTCCAGACTCAATCCTGAATACATACAACCTCACTGTTCAACCAAACGACTATGTTTTCGAAACTGTATCCCCAGGATGGATTGCAGGCGCAACTTTCACTCACCAACGAGGTGGAGCTTTCACTGCAATCGGGCTAACAAGGATTCCTGACATAAGGATCACCGGCTTGGCTCTCTTAATGCACTTCAGACCCACCATCTATCAATCAGAGTTCGGAGCGGATGGCACTTCAAGACTTGTCACCCTCCAACTAGGTCAGCAAGGAGGAACATAATTCATGAAGGGTAGTAGAGCGAATAAGGGGCAGTTCTCCATAATCGCGGCGTTACTTGTATCTGTGATTCTAGTAACTGCAGTTATATCCACTTATAGTATGGTCCGCTACGCTCCGATACAGAACTCACCCACAGTCCTAACAGCTATGGGAGAAATGAATGCGGATATCAAACGAATATTGGATCATACAGTTGGATATTACGGTTCAATACTGAAAGTTACCGGTAACTCAACATACGCCCAGAGCCTCACTGACAGTTATCTTTCGAGCGGGCTTGTCCATATTGCGCATTCGCATCCTGAATGGAACCCATCCTTCTCACTCAGTTTTGACCAAGTCTCCACCCGTTGGTATATGCCTGAGAGCTACAGTGTGGGAAACATTTCACTAACTTATTCATTGGGGAGTCTCGGAATCGAGGGAGTAACATATGAAACATCTTCAGCCCTGAAAGTCACAATGCTATCCTCAGGTTCTGGTGTAGCCCAAATCAAGGTCATTCGTGATAATACCGAGCCTGAACTAGGATTAAGCGAAGAAAACTTCTGGTTCTACAAATACAACTATGATGACTCAACTTGGGAGCTAGTCAATCCAACTAACCTTATAATCTCTTCTAACGGAGTTTATACCCTAACAATTCCTTCAGGAGTAGACCAAGATGCATACTCGGTTCAAGTTGAAGACAATAGAGGTATAATAGTAACCGCTTTTTATTCACAAAACTCTGTTAGCTCAGGAATTCCCCATTACACTTACACTTTTAACTGGAACGTTAATGGCATGCAAACAATTTATGAGTCTTTGTCCACGGATACAATGGTTATTGAGCTTCTCCAAAACGGCACTTTAAGATGGCTTGGCCAAAATCTGGAACTAACCCCTCAGACGAAACCGATTCCTCCAATTTCAGTCAAAGGTCTTCATGTTAACGCAACCATCAATGGTGTTAACCAAGAGGTGCCTTTCCAAGTGGAAAATTGGGCATCTTCCTACCAGATACCTCTTGGACTTGCTGGAAACAATAGCCTACTCAACAACAATAGAATGTTAGTATTTTTAGTTAATAATGCTATTAGCGAGGTTACGTTATGGTGGGATGGGAACGACAGAGCAATCCAGACGTCCTATGCTTGGGAAAACGTTTACTTCAATGACAATCCGTCTTCTGGAATTTTACGAAACGGATTTCTAAGACTAGACATAAATAATTTCTATGTAGTTTCACGTGTTTTAGGCAACTCAACTAGCTATAGAGCGGATTTTCTACGTGTCAATGATGAACTGCCTACGTACGGGGCACAACCTGCGTATGTAATCTACAACGGCGTAGTCAGAGACATAATTCAACAAGAACCAGAATACAGTGGCGGAGTTGCAGGTAGTCCTAACTTTTATTCACAGGTCTTTTTGACATTACCGGCAAACACACCATATTATACCTATGCAGCAAGAACAATTTTCGTAAACTCCTCCCAGAGCAGGATCGTTTCTGATCTTAGCGCCATCCAAATTTCAGGTCTCAGTGGAACGCCACTAACAGAAGACGGAACCGATGGAGTCTACCCTGAAACTTCCAGTTCCACAGTTCTCTTCTATGACGGTTCACCAACAGGTTGGGATCATCATTGGAGCCAAGTCAGTTCAGGAAACTCGGGAGCAGGGCTAATGTTCACTGACTTATATAACCAGAAACTTTACACTTTCGATTCTATCGTGGACGACAAAACAGGAGCTCTAAACGTAACTGCTTCACGTATCGAGTTTAATCCAGTGGAACAAATTTCAGTATCTCCCTTTAAAGATCCTTTGGATGTGACTTGGTATGGCGCAGTCGTAACCTTTAATGGTGAGCCGATCTACCCAAGCTCTGGATCCAATGGTCTTTGGGTGATGGTGGAATATCCCCCAAGTGTTACAGTAGACTGATGTGATTGTGGGTGCGGATAAAGTCCTCTGAAACTTCAGGAATAGTTATTCTTCTCACAGGAATCGCTCTCCTATTAATCACATTCACTATGGCATCTATTCATCTTTATGGAGAAATCAATATCCTGCCCGTTCCTAACCTCTTGTCATCCTTCGGAGAAGCCTTGTCCCCTCTAATAGAAGCCGCCATCCGCATCCTATACCTTGGAGTGATGGGTTGGATAGCATCCACAGTAACCGCTAAGGGCCTAACTGTTCTCTTACAAGCTAGGCTTCTATACAAAGACAGTCTTTACTTCTAAAGAATAATTAAACTTTAGATTTTCCAATACAAATTCTTCAAGTGTAACACTGGAGAAAAAGAAATCTGTTTTCTCGCAAACTTGTAACAGTTCAATTTTTTAGGTGATGAGTGATCCGAGCAGGACCCACACAATGTCTCCGTAAGCCAAAGCAATGATTAAACCTGCTGTGATAAAGATGAGGAGAGGCAAACCCGGGGTAACCCATACTTCACGTTTTTCATCTGTTACGTTTTCTCGGATTCTTGCAATAATATCTTCGCGCTCCTCATATTTCGGAAACGCTAGCAACTTTCTCTTTTTCTCACCATCATCCTTCAGCTCAACGTCTTCAAGAGGAAACATGTGTCCCTTTTCTAGTTTAGCCATTTTGACCTTGTAGCCGCTTATAAGTGCCAGAATTTTGTGCCCAAAAGACTCTGTTTTCAAGCCTTCAAAGACGTTTCCTCTGTTTCTAACTATCCATAGAAGATTTCGGAAGAGAGCGTAGAACACGCTGAGGGCACCTAATAGAACACTGTTGGTGAAGATTGTTATTGGAAAAAGAGGGGAAACAAAACCCGGGGGTTGTGGAAGAAGATAGTCAGGATAAACAGGTAAAGCAAGAGCGATGCACATGAAAGCTTTTGCGTCTGCTCCTCCGAAGCCTCCAGCGTAGAAGACGGCTATGGCTAAACCTGAAGTTATTGCAAAAGATAGGACGTAGGTTGTTACAAGTTGAAGCGGTTGGGCTGAATATACTAAAAACTGAAACCCTGTTAGTGCTAGGGCTAATGGTCCTAAGATGATCCAAACTTTGTTACTTACTTCTCTGGTTTTGTAGTCGCTCCAAGAAGCGTAAAACAAGAAACTTAGACATATGATAATTCGAGCACCATCTAGTATTTGGTTCACGCTAAGATCATCTGCCGTTTATGTTTGTAAAAAATGGGGTATAAAAATTCAGATGTAAAACTTACGTTTTATTCGTAACGAAAGGGAAAGAGAGGAAGTTGATGTTATGCTTCTCTGCTGAATGGAATTTCAAATCCTTCTTCAGTGGTTATTTTGAAGTAGTATGTTGTTCCATCTGTCCAATCGTATGTGATTGTGGCGTTAAGTGTTGAACCTGCTGCGACAATTTGCGAAATTGGACTATATGCTACCCCCGTTTGTGTAGCAAGGCTTGAGACTGTAGTACCTACATATACCGTGTCGACCTGTGCATCACCTGTTCCAGAGTTTCTTATTATAATTTCAATGTTAGCTCCGTCATTGTAGAATCTTACGTTATCAACTTTTAGTACAGCTCCTGCCTGATTTGTGGTGGATCCTGTGAATGTCATGACCCAAGCGTAGGTTACTATGACTGCTGCTACGGCAATTACGATTAAGAGGAGTGTAGCGAGGATTGGCGAAATTCCCTTCTTCGATTTTAGGATGTTCTTCATTATTAGACTTCTCCTGTGTCAAGAAACTCTGAAGACAAAATATTTAACACATATGAAACCAGAATATATACTGCAAATAACCATTCAATTCAGAATATAAATATATAAAAATAATATTGATTGTGCCATTACCCACTTATTATTTGGCTATTTGTTATACGAATCACATTAAAAAATTCATCAACTGTGACTATTTTTGCCAAACTATTTTTAAAAATAGAATCTCCAAAGATTCTGCTCCTCATCCTTAAGATACATTTAGCCGATGATCTCTAAGACGAGGGGAGGTGTTAGGGTTCTCGCTTCCAAGCTAATTCCAAGCAAACTTTCTATGAATCCACATAAAAACTCGGAATTACTTATAAGTGGTGTTCTAATTATCACAAATTTGTTTTTAAGATAAAAGTCTCCGAAACCTTGGACCCGCAACCTCTTAAACACTTCAGGCCATCTTTCCCTGTTTGTGGTTTCTATGTCGATGCTTGCCTCCAGAGAAACTTTAGCCATTTCTCCAATCTTTCGTCCAACTTCTTTCCATTTATTTTCGGGGATATAATTGAGAAGAATGTCGATAAATTCGACGTTTAGAAAGGCTACGCGACTGATTCCAATATAGTATTCTCCGGGGAATTTCCAGTCGTAGATGCTCATGCTTCGGTAAACGTCAAGCATCTTTGAGATGAGGGGTTTTATTCCCGGTTCTCTACCTTCTTGTATGAGCAAATCGATGTATTCACGTTCGTTTTCATCCAGAATTATTGTAGTTCTTTTAACTGAACGTTCTTTTGGGGCCAATTTTTTCCCTCTATACTATACCACTTATGCTCTTAGGCATATTTTATATGTTTCGTATCCCGAATCCTGCAGTGATATATTAAATTCATTTTCCGAAATAAGAATCCAGACGAATCAACATTAAGTTAGATATGTAAAATGGAAATGGATGAGGCGTTCATAAACGTTATTTATTGAATAGAAACACAGAAAGAATCAATACTCAAAGGAAGATGGAATCTATGCAACCACCTCTGGTGTATAAAATGGACCTGACCGAACTTCAAGGAGAAGGAGACTTCCCGTGTCCATGTTGTGGAACAATCATATCTCCTGAAGATGAAACCGAGGACGTTTACATGATACTCGACACCATAGTTAGTGGTGACAATCTAGAAGAATTGGAAATTCAGTGTAACAAGTGTAACAGCAAAATCCGTTTAGTAGGATTCAATATTCCCTAAAATGAATACTCTTCAGATTTAGACTTCAGTCTCGAAGATTAGTTTTTCAGTTCGCTAACTTGTTATAACGTTCACATCATCTACGTTGTTGGGTGTTCTACCAGAAGAATGGAATATATTCTCGTACTGCAAATTTAACTCCCAGACTTTCAGCCAGTTCCCTAACTTTTGTAATATCCACCTCGGGGATCGTTAAGGCTGTTGCCTCTGTTTCTAAACCCACGTCTTTAGCCCTTTTTATGAACTCCAAAACGTTTTCATAGGCCTCTTCGAAGACAGGTTTGCAGATTTGGTTGTATGTTTCCTTGTCGTCAGCGTTCAAGCTTACGCTCACCTTGTCTACGCCAGCATTCTTC
Source organism: Candidatus Bathyarchaeota archaeon (assembly GCA_963697165.1). Taxonomy (GTDB): domain Archaea; phylum Thermoproteota; class Bathyarchaeia; order Bathyarchaeales; family Bathyarchaeaceae; genus Bathyarchaeum. The sequence goes on along the minus strand of CAVOMX010000014.1, from coordinate 73,104 downwards.
AACTCCCGCGCTACATCTATTCCTTTGTTAAGTAAGTATCCTTGACCATTAGTGTCAACCCTGACTGTCTTCCAATACTGCTTCTTTACCCGTCGGGTTACTTCCAAAACAAGATTCAGCCTTTCCAAGGGTTCACCGAAGCCGCAGAAGACAACTTCGCTCCAGTTTTTTCTGTTTATGACCTTTCCCAGTTCTTCCATCGCTTCTTTTGTGGTCGGTTCCTTTTGCAACTTTAGGTTAAATTCTTGAATGCCGTTCTTGAATTTTCTGAAACAAAAATAGCAATTGTTGGAACACCTGTTGGTTACGTTCAAGTATATGCTGTTACCAAGCCAGTAGACAATACTTGGATTTTTGTTACGAGCATGCATTATTGTGGATGTGTTTGTTCGTATTCTTGTGCTTTTTCCTCTTCTCTAAAATCGTTTTCAACAATGAAAACGTCTTCTGGAAAATCGTTACTTTCCATTTTAAAATTTAACATTTCTATCTTTTTGCGTTTACCCCGAATATCGAACCAAACCATCAAAAGATATGGTAACGACATATAACCTGCGGCCAATACTGGATTTTGGAACAATGGTGCTACGCCTAGGATTTGATCTAGTGGTCCTTGGCTGATGTCGGCCACAGCACCTTGAACAATATTTGCCAAAACTGCCAATGTTAAGCATAGACCGAATTGGACAAGGACGCCTCTCTGCTTTCCCAGAAGTAATGAAGGAATAAATGATGACAAAAGGAAGATCCATGCGAATGAATGGATGAATACGAGCATGTCTATTCTGGAAGCCATCCAAGCGCCTACTGTAGGCAAATACGTGTAGATGTATGTCGTAACTGTATCTACTGTTGTTTGAGTAAAAAGCTGGTAGCTGGTCATCAATGTCCATGCTACGGAGATGTACACCGGTGTTAGTAAGGTGGCTTTTCCCAAGCGCTTTCCCTATTTATCTATTAAACTATATCAAGTCTTAAGTCTTACGGTATAATAATAAGTTAAATAATTAACAAAGACGTTAATTGGAAACAAAAAAAAGAAAAAAATTCGATTAGATTACGGACTATCTGCGAACACCCATTTGCTGCAGTGAACCACAAAGAACTCCATCTAGGGAGCTCCAGACACTGCGACCTTTAGTCGAGATTTTGTCCGTTTTCCGAAATACGTAGAGAATACGCTAGCAGTTGTTGTCTAGCTTCGTTTCAAGGTGATCTCAATGGTTGAAATCATCCTTGAGTTACTTTCTCCTTCCCTTGGCGGCATCTCTTCGGTTCCGATGGCAATTTTGTCTACTTTCATTTCTTTTACGAATCTGCGCCTAGCTATTTCGACTGCATCAACTGCTGTTGTTATAGCTTGTCCTCTCGCCTTCACAGTAACATCTTTTGTTTCGGATCCGCTGAAAGCGGTTACGATGCCTAACACATAATTCATGGGAGGTTTTCTTCCTACGTATATAATGTTTGAGTCACTAGTTTTTTTGCTCATTTTTCGATTCTCCGATATTTGTGCTGTTATTGTTGGATAGACTCTCTTTTAAATCCTACTGTTAATCAAAAAGATGATAGTTACAGGTTATGTCAAACTTTCATGTAGCCTTTTCTTCTCAACCAGTCTCCCTGATTTCTCTTGTAACGCCATATTATGTCACCCCGCTCGTCAGATTGAAAATCCCAGGGAGAAACCAAAACGATATCTCCTACTCTTATCCACATTCTGCGTTTCATTTTTCCGCGTATCCTACAGAGGCGTTCATGTCCGTCTTGGCAGCTCACCATTAGTCTGTCGAACCCAAGCATTGTTTTGGCTATGCCTATTACATCGTTTCCTGCTGGCACTTTGATTGCATTATAGTCTTCGCGTTTGACCTTCCTTCCCACGATATCCCCTCTACATTCTTTTTCAATATTGGTTACATAGCTTAAATACGTTAGTCTTCCTTTTCAAAAATCTCGATCAACCTTAAGAAGTTTCCCTCTTTTTTAGAGAGAACATATACCTACTTTATTGAAAGATTGTGAAAAGAATTATCGCTATTCCTACTGTCCAACAGTAATATGCAAATAGGTGGAATTTCTCGTTCATAATTATCTTCTGAAGAAGTTTAAGAGATGTGTAACCCACTACCATGGAAATTATTGCTCCCAGAAACAACGGAACCGCGTCCACGTTTCCCGTCACCAAGTCTTTTGATTCCATGACTGTTGCTCCTATTACGGCGGGCACAGATAACAAGAATGAATACCTAAAAGCGGTTGCTTTGTCAATTTTTCTTAGTAATCCTGTGGCTATTGTTATGCCGCTTCTGGAGATGCCTGGGATTATGGTGACTCCTTGAGCCAGTCCCATTATAAGTGAATCTAGGATGCCCATTTTTCTGTTGCCTAATCTTTTTTCGGAAACGAAGATTATCCAACCCGTGATTAATAGGGCTAAACCTACGACAGGGAGGTTATAGAATAGAGATTCGAATACATCGTAGAAAACGAAGCCTATAATGGCAATTGGCACGCTGCCAACGGTTATGAATAACCCAAGTTTTCCCTCTTCAGTACCAAAATCGCGTTTAACCAAAGCTTTGATAATGTCTAAGATATCTTTCCGAAAAACTGTGAGAACAACGAACAAAGTGCCAACATGCAACATTACACTGTAGATTAGTGGAAGGTTCAATCCGAGAACTTTTTGGATGATTATGAGATGACCCGAACTAGAGACGGGTAACCACTCTGTTAAACCCTGAATAACCGCTAGAATCAAAATTTCGATAAGCGACACCATAACGTTCTTTCACATCCAGATTACTCAAGGCAAAGTCTTTGAAAAGTAACGTATCTAAATTACACTTAAAAAATGTTTCAAAAAGTTCAGAATATGTAAATGGAGCCTCGGGCGGGATTTGATCCCGCGACCAACAGCTTACAAGGCTGCCGCTCTACCGGGCTGAGCCACCGAGGCACGCCATACTTAACGGATTATTTAATGTTCTTATTAGGACTAGCCTATAGATTTTCCGTTTTCAAAAAAAGCAAAATAAGAAAAATTGGGGAATTCCCCCTTTTTTCTATTTTATTCTTTGAATTCTTCGGGTGAAATGTAGTTGCCATATTTTTCTTTGGCGTTAAGGATGCGCTCGTACTGCTCGTTTAGTACCCAAAACACCGCTTCTGGCGTATACGTGACATTCTTCTTATAGAACTGTCTGACTCGCTTGATTTTAGCCATATTTTCTTGAACCCGAATGCTGAACTGTTTGACATAATCTTCTTTGCTGTAGTCTTTATCTAGTAACTGTTTGAAGAGCTTGCATAAATCTTCATATTTTGGGATGTATCCAGTGGGTGTTTTTATTGCATCAACTTCGTCGTGGACTCGTAGTTCCATCCATTTTACCCAAACATGTTTGTCCCGCGGGTCATTGAGGTAGTTGCCTTTTTTGTCCTGCAAGAAATAGTTAACTCCAAAAACAACGGGCGGTTTCTCGAGCTTCTTTCCAAACTCAACGTTATTCCGCACATTCTTTCCTAATGGAATGGAAATGAAGTCCTGAATGCTCATCATGTTAATTTCAGGCACTCCTTCTTTACCTATTGTAGCAAAAGTTGTTTCCGTTTCCAAAGATGCTCCGTAAGCGATAATTCCGTGCTCCCAATCAAAGCTTTGTTGCACAGGAACATAGGCTTTAGTGTCCCGTCCGCCATACATTATGCCTTTCAACTCAACTCCTAACGGGTTTTCTAATTCGGGGTCACAATTTTCCAGTGCTTTTAGAGTTACTGCGTATCGCGCGTTCTTGTGGGCAGCTGGAATTTCGTTACCTTTTTCGTCTTTCTTGCCTTCGTACCATTTTCCTGAGAAGTTAATTCCTTCTTTAGGAAGTTCACTGCCCATGCCCAACCAGTATGGTTTTCCGTCTTTAATCAACACGTTAGAAAAGATGATTTCGCCTGGATTATGAAGCACCTTAAAGATTGACGCATCATCTATAGGGTTAACATCTTTCATAATTCCAAAAATGCCTGCTTCAACATTTACTGCTTTTGCAACTGAATCAATCTCACGAATGTATGCAATGTCATCGCCTAGAATGGTTTCGCCTGGCAACATAGCTGTAGATGTTTTTCCGCAGGCGCTGGGAAACGCACCAGCAAAATATGTTTTGCGCCCATTAGGACCATGCACACCCATTAACATCATGTGCTCGGCTAGCCATCCTTCAGTGTTTGCTTTTCGGATAGCTAAGCGAAAGGCGAGTTTCTTAAAACCTATCGAATTGCCTGCGTATTGGGTGTTGAGACTGTAGATTGTGTTGTCCATGTGGTCTATGTAGATACATTTTTTGGTATGTTCTGCGCTGACCATATTCTCGGTTAGTTTCCCTGCTGAATGTAAGACTCGTAAAAAGTCTGTGTCCGAGCCTGATTGGCTGAAAACTTTGTAGCCAGGCCTGTATAAGAGGTCTTCTGAGTGGGCTACATACCATGAATCAGTGCATTGTAATCCAAGAATTGTGAATACTGAGTTGGCGGGTCCTAAAGAAAGAAAACGTGCAATCAATGTTCGACCTGTCATGGAGTCTCTGAGTAGCCCTTTTACTTCTGCTAAACCTTCTTGACGGTCAATTTGGTTGAGAGCTTTGCTGAGAAAAATTCTTTTAGGTACAAGGTATTTTGTGGCTTTTCGATCTCGTCCCTGATCATAAAAGCCATCAAAGTGGATGGTGTGTCCATGGATGTCCAATGCGGTTTCTTCTTTGCTGGCGATTGCTTGTTGCCGGATGTAATTTTTGTCTTCAGCAGAATCGCAGCAGATGAATACATGTTCGGCGTTGCAAAGGTCAGCAGATTTGGCGATGAATTCATGGACTTTGGGAATTGTTATTGCACACAGTTTTTCGTAGTCCGATTTGCTTAGTTTAGGTCGTAATGCTTCAATGTATGGGTTCATGGTTTAGCCTCTTTTACTCCGTGTTGATTAATCGTTAGAAAAGTTTAAAAATTGCTAACACTTTTAAAGGTTACGTTAACAAAATGTTAAGTGTCAAAGATTTGGAAAAAAAGATTCTACTCAATTTATTAGAGAAGGGACAACGTCCAATTCTAAAAATAGCCGAAGATATAGGCGTCACACGGCAAACTGTAGCAAAAAAGATTGAAAAAATGCATGACTCTGGTTTGCTAATCTCCTTTTTTCCAAAAATAGAACCCGAAATTTTAGGTCTGACTATTCAAGCATACATATTGATGCGAGAAGACCCACGAAATGATTATAGAAAAGAGACTGAAGACATTGTGAAAAGTTTCCCGCAGGTGTCTGAGTTTCAAAGAATCTTTGGCAAATATGACAGTATCGCAAAAGTGTTAGTAAAGAACAACAAAGAGTTAACTGACTTGGTCAAAAAAATTCATGACTTGAACGGTGTCAAAGAGACAGAAACTTTCATCATTCACAGCATAATCAAAGACAAACCTGAAGATCCCCTCAAGAACGCTCTAACAACATAAACCTGCCTTTTCGCTGGTCAGGAATAAAAAGGGGGGTTTAGAGCTGTTTTTTGGTTCCCGAATCACCAGATAATGCCCAAACGTTCTATGATGTAGACGTCATAGAGTTGACCAATTGCTACTGGAACTATTTCGTCAGTTTGGGGTTCTATGTAGATTAGTCCCCTGTCTGTAGTGTTGAAACATGTTATTGCATGAGCCCCGTCGTCAAATTCGATATACACAAATCCGCATCTGTAACCCGCCTGAAGGGCGTTGTAGTTGAAGTCGGCTGTAAAGTCATAACAAACATACGTAGGGGTCCACTCATTTTGATCTGTTGTGTCCGAATTTATGAAAACAATCGCCTCATCATATGTTGGGTCTCTTAAGTACCAGCCGCTTCCAGACATTTCTTCTGTGCCTTGAACATATCCATCATCGTAGCCGAGTTGGTAACCGTCAGATTTGCCGTCAGCATAACCTGAGCTGAAGCTTTGAATAACCTCATTTTCCAATGACGTGACATCAGCTTGAAGTTTCAAAACTTGTGTTTCTAAAGAAAGTTTGTCGCTTTCTAATGAGGATACTTCGGATTGGAGACGTGAAACGTTACCTTGCAGATCTGAAACTTGTGTTTCTAGTGTGCTTTTTTCGTTTTCTAATGCAGTTGTTTCGGATTGGAGGCTCGAAACTTGAGTTTCAAGAGCATTCTTTTCGTCGTTTAGTGACGTGGTTTCGGATTGGATGTTTGAAGCTTGGATTTCCAGAATGACCTTTTCAGATTGAATGGTTGAAACTTGAGCTTCTAAAGTAAGTTTTTCGTTTTCAAGTCCCGAGATTTGATCACGTTTTGATTTGCTGTCTCCTTGTCTTTCTGGTCAAGTGCCATTGTAGTTCCAATTAATCCAACCGATAGAGCAACACAAACCAGTACGATTGCTATGAATTTTTTTTCAACCATTGATTGTTTCCTCCAAAAACTATTGTTCTAATATGGTTACTTACGATACAATATATACTCTTTGTGCCCTGAAAAGTTTTCTATACCTAAACTTCTTTTGAACATGCGCTACATGTTTCAGAAACCTCAGAAATTTCATAAACTGGCTACAAGTCTATAATTCAAGAATGGAGCCTCGGGCGGGATTTGATCCCGCGACCAACAGCTTACGAGGCTGCCGCTCTACCGGGCTGAGCCACCGAGGCGTTTGCAGTGAATTGAGCGAAATACGCATTTTTAAGACATTCGGGAGAAAACAGCCAACAGAGGTGCACCTAAAAATTTTCTATTCTGTTATTGAAATAAAAATGTGCTTGTGCATCATCCGCTGGTGGGTGGCTACAGCGTCTACAACCCTGTATGTGAACTTAAATTGGGATCACCCTTTTATGAGACTCATTTTTTCTTTATCTTCAGGAAGTATAAAAGAGACACTCCAATTGCAACCAATACTCCTATTGCTGCAGCAATCAATGTTATTGGTAACTCCTCTGTTTCTTCATTATCCGTTGGTGTTTCTGCTTCTTCGGATATAGTGAAGTAAACTGTGTCAGAAGTTCCATTTCCATCTGTATCTTTTGCATAAACCGTCAGTTTATGTGGACCATCAGACAAGCTAGATAATGTTATGCTTTCACTGACTGTGATGTTTGTTTGATCCATCTAAACTGTAACCTATCACTAACTCTGTTTTACTCGTCGTGTATTTTAAGAGAACAGAGTTTGAATTGTATGTCTTATTTTCAGGCGAAACAATGGACACCGCGAGAGGACTTCCATATGGCAAAAGTGGGTATTCATCTTTTATGTTTTCGTATATAATGTAGGGTGTATCTCCTATGTTATCACTGCCCTCTTGATCTTGATTGACCCCACTCTTTAGGTCAAAACCTATGTAATCACTCCAATAATTGCCGCCTATAGGATAATCAAAGTACCAATAATTCATCGAGTTACTTATTGAAGAATCCTGCATGCTAGTGTCATAAAACTGTTCATTATTATTGATGAAATAGTTGCCATAAATTGTGTTGCTTGATGACGAACTGAAACCCATGGCCATCTCGTTATTTTGGAAGATGTTGCCAACAAAAGTGTTCAGTGAAGAATCGAATAAAAGAATCCCTTCCTTGTTGTCAGTTATATTATTATTATTTATCCTGTTGTTTTTTGAAGACTTGCTAATTTGGAGGGCTCTATAACTGTTGATTATTGTGTTGCCTGTAACTTCGTTGTTGGAAGCGCTAAAAATCAATATTCCATTATAATTTTCAGTTATTGTGTTGTCTACTATTTTCGAGTTTGTCGTGTATGCCAATAATAATCCTTGTCCATTATCAGTTAGTTGTATATTTTGAACCGTTATGTTCGTACAGCTTACGAGTGCAAGCATTCCTACGTCTGGAAATGTATCTGGAGTTATAACTAGATTTTTTTCATTGATCAAATAATAGACTTTTTTTCCATTGATTGTGTTTGAAACGTCAATATCATTAGCGAAGTGTGAAAGCAATGTGCCATAAACCGCTATATTTTGATTATTTTCTATGTCGTTATTTCTAAACACTAGATTTGATGACGACATTATGTTAATGCCCACACCATTGTTCTTTATTGTATTTCCCAAAATTGTATTTCGTGTAGAGTTGCTTATATAAATGCCAAAATTGTTTCCAGTTATGGTATTTCCCAGGATTGTGATGTCAGAGGATACCATCATGCGGATGCCGTAGTAATAAGCACCTTGTATAAGCAAATCCTTGATCGTTACATCATTTATGTTTGACAAATCTATTCCTACTTCACCATCTCCTGAGAGGCTAAAGCCCGCACCATCAATTGTAATGTTTGCGCATTGAACCGCCAAAGAATAACCGACAAGGTTGTCTGTGAGAGTGTATACATTTCCCTCTTTTTGGATAGGTGCTCCAATTCCTGTTGAAGATTGAAAGCTTCCATCGCTTAAAATATAGACAATTGTAGTTTCTTGTGCTCTAATCGGTTGAATATTAACTGCACATAAAACTATTACACATAAAGAAATTAAAAACACAACTTTGTTTGCATTCACGCCGTTTCCTCTCCAGTTATTGTTGTACAAGAGCCTTTAGATGTAATATATATTTGTTTCAAAAACAGAACCTGCCACATCACCCATCTCTTTTAACCTTTTGACATATTTTCTGATAATTTCAGCGCCCTATATATTATAAAAGGATTTTTCAGAATTATTCTCTTTTTATCCCAAGTTATTCTAGGTTAATTCCTATATTATTCTCATTGCTGTTGCATTTATTCAGTTTTTCCAGATGATCTCAGATAGTAACCCATGGCTATCTTAGGAGCGACGCTTGTTCCCTGTGCTCATCAATATGCCCTCGTTAACATTAACAGGTATTTTTAAGACATTCGGGAGCAAACATTACATGATGAGGGTCTCACGTTGAGTTCAGCCAAGGATCTGGGCGAAAGAAAAATCATAAAACTCATTCTAGATTGCCTGGACCAGATGCCCAATACGCCACTTCCATTCGGAGACGACGCCTCAGCAATAGACATGGGACACGACAAAATTGCAGTAATAAACATTGATATGCTCGTCAGAAAAACAGATGTTCCGCGAACCATGAGCCTCTGGCAAGCCGCCCGCAAAGCAGTAGTAATGAACATAAGTGATCTAGCAGCAAAGGGAGCAAAGCCTCTAGCTCTATTGGCCTCTATCGGAGTACCTCCAAACTTTACAGAAACGGACATACAACAGATGAGCAAGGGACTAAATGCTGGCGCCCGCGAATACGACACATACATACTGGGAGGCGACACAAACGAAGCCTCTGAGTTAATAATAAGTTGCACCGCCTTAGGAGTATGCAACAGGCATCACTTGATAAAGCGTAGTGGCGCAAAAGCCGGAGATTACATTGCAGTAACTGGTTATTTCGGAAAAACAACCTCTGGATTGAAGATTCTGAAGATGGGCTTTCAGCTCCTGATATAATGGGAGTGCTTGTTGAGTCTGTCCTCATGCCCAATGCAAGGGTCAATGAAGGAATAGCTTTGGCTCAATCGCAGGTCGCAACTGCCTCCATAGACTCTAGCGATGGCTTAGCGTGGAGTCTTCATGAGCTTTCTAAAGCGAGTAACGTGGGCTTTTGTATTAACAATCTTCCTATAGCTCATGAAGTGGAAATGTTTGCGGATATTCATGGTTTTGATTCTGCGGAGTTAGCTTTGTATGGCGGAGAGGAATATGAGCTTGTTGTAACAATTAAACCAAGTCTTTGGCAGGAAGCAAAAAAAGCTGTGGAATCAGTGGGAGGAAATCTCACACAGATTGGAATAGTTACCAAAGAGAAACAATGTCTGCTAAAAACAGGTGAAAAAACTGTTTCTGTAGACGCTCGAGGATGGGAACACTTTAAAACAGAATAGAAGGAAGACAAGAAAAGTGAGGGAGATAGTTTAATGATAAAATCGTGCGATTCAGGTAGCTTACCAGTTGTGGGTGATTCTGCAAAGTTTTTGGAGGGAGCAAAACGTTTCAGTCTCCAACGAACAGACGAGTTAGCCGAATATTTCGAGAAATGTGTGATTGAAAGTTTTCTCGACAAAATCCGAGTTAGCATCGATGTTCCAAATTATCCTCAATTCAGAGACATGAACGCGATGTTTATGTCGATGATGAATGGGCTAGAAAAAACTACGGGAGGCTACTTGGAAACAAAGATTCCTTCTTTGAAGACCGATAAACGTCAGATGCCTGAAGTTCTAGCTATCGAAAAGAACTCACAAATGATTCAGGAAAAGACGGGAGAACCCTTCGAAGTCAGGGTTTGTGTCACAGGACCATACACACTCGCCTCCTTCTTTTCTTACAGAAACAAAAGTATCTTCAGCAGACTCGGAAGCGTCATCTCCCAAATCTTGGAAAACACCCTTTTCAACAACAAACACGGCAAAACAAGCTTGGTTTCAATTGATGAGCCACTCTTCGGGTTGCTTGATGACCAATTAATCGACTTTGGTTCCGAAGGAAGAGAAAACCTTCGAAGCACTTGGGAGTCCATTTGTCATAAAGTCAAATCCAAGAACGCCCAGACAATGATGCATCTTCACAGTACAGCAAACCCTCTTTTCTGGGATGTAAAATCCTTACAAATTATTGATTCGCATGTTGATGACCCCCTCCACCAGATGAAGAAAACTGGAGAACTGCTAGAATCAAGAGACAAGTTTCTGAAGGCTAGTATAACCGTTAACGACTTCGATGCATTGATCAAAAAAAGAATCATTACAAATTCGCCAGACAAAAAACTGGCTGAATCAGATACAAACGAACAGATTGCTGACGCTTGGACCTGCATGAACAATGGAACAGTTGATCCAGAGATATTTCTGGAAAGTGTAGTGACAATGAAGAATCGGCTGGTTAAAGTGGTTGAGCGGTTTGGTGCAGACAGGGTTCTATATGCTGGGCCTGAATGTGGACTAAAGGGATACCCAACATACGAGAATGCACTTGAGTGCTTGAGACGCGTTTCTAATGCCACCAAAAGTTTCAAAAAATAACCAGTATTGTCCAGTAAAAACTGGAATACCTTCCATGACAATAATTAGTTTTCTTTTGACTCTTCTTTCTCGATATCTGATAGTAATGAAAGAAGGTTATGTAAAATATTGTATGTTAATCCCCAGATAACATGTTTACCTATTTTGTAGGCGGGGAATTCTCCGAGACTCAACTTGGTTGTTCCATTATTACTGCCAAGTTCTTTTAGTGGGGTCCAGAAGTATTCCGTTAACTCATGGTTCAGTTTTATTGCCTGTTCCTTTTCCTGCATGACAATGAATGGAAGAATTTTCATCTCAGGTTTCTCTACTGAGCTCAGAGGCTCCATTGTTCCCAGAAAACGGCAGTCCTCCAGAAGATTTATGCTGGTTTCCTCCGAAGTTTCCCTAACAACAGTTGCCTTGATGTCTATGTCTTCAGGATTTCGTTTTCCTCCAGGGAACGCAGTCTGTCCTGACCATTTATCTGTTGGGTTTTCTGCTCTTTTCACCAATAAGACATGAAAGGCCTGACCTGCTGCTCTCAAAAGCACAACAACGGCGGCGTTTGCATTTAGACTTTCTGAAGTTTGTTTCAGAGGCTTGGCCAGTTTTTCCATTTTTCTGTCATTGTCCACTTTTGAATTTTCCCTCGGTGTCCAGTTTAGTCGTTTATTCGTCTTGACCTAATTCTTTTTGGATTTCTCTCATTTTTTCAAGTGTCTTCCTGTCAACATCTAAACTCATCTTATTGATTTCGTCTTCCCAGAAAATATTTTCAGCCTCTTTACAGACGGGTTCCCCTTCGAAGTCAATAATACGGTAACAATATGCATTCTGTCTCTCGCCGTTACTTGCAACATAGAAGTTCTTGCATACAAACTGTATCTCCTTAACTTGGATACCCAGCTCCTCCATCATCTCCCTTTTCAATGCTTCCTCTAGGCTTTCGTTGGGTTTAACATGACCCGCGGGCAAGCATACTATACCTGGGTCAATCCTTTCATCCCATCGACGGCGTTCAACCAAAAACTTGTTTCCCCTTGTAACTATTGCAACAACAACGCCAACAGCTTCCAAAATTTATCAACTCACGTCTGATTATAAAAATAATTTCTTCTAAACCGATTTTATCAAACGTGTTGGGTTACTTTTCTATGTTTCTGTGTATAGCAAATCTTCTTGGAGGTAAGCCTAAACATCTAGTTTTACATCCATGACAAATAACTTAACAGTTTCGACCTCAGGAAACCCTTATTCTGTGTTAGTTGGGAACAAGGTTCTTTTCTGTCTAGTATTGACCATTATCTCATGTTTTTTGCCTCTTTTGTTTATAAAGATAAAGAATGTAAATAATTAGCAATAAATTCAGAGGGTGTGTGAAAAAAGTTGAAAAAATATGCTTTCATCGTCTTGAATCTAGAAAAATTTTGGACCCGATTATGCAACCAAAGTCGAACAGGAAAGCCCATCCACGCCTTTGTCCGCAGAGGAGTAGTAGGCCCTAAAAATGCAAAACAACTTTTCTTCTATGTGACACATCCCCGAAAAGAAATCCAAGGATATGCAGAATTCATTGAACGAGTCACCGGAAACGCTAAAGACCTCTGGAAATCTCTTGGACATGAATCTTTACTAAACTCATATGACGAATATCAAGATTTTCTGCAGGGAAGAAAAAAAGCTACCTTCGTTAGGTTCAGAAACCTAAAGGAACTCACAAAACCTGTCACAACAAAAGCAATGGCAAAAATTATCAGAAAAGAAAGAATGCCCCAGATGGGCATGTACCTAACAGAAAAAATGGCACACCAACTACTTTCAGAGGGCTGTGCAGAACCTTGAAGCAATTTGATCCGAAAAACTTTGGGGAACTGCAGACAAAAGCCGTCAAGAAAATTGTCATAGAATAACGAGCCCTCATAGCAGTTTCAGGATGTGTAGAAAACACAATATATGCCGTACTCACAAACTGTGCTCTAGTAATAATCTTCTATGTCTCATCCTTGACACAGTCTTCATGCGAGACGGAGAACCTGAAATTGTTGCACAGATATTGTCTCAGCCTCCCCTGAATTTACCTATGAATTGGTGAATTCGCAGGAACGTTTCTTAAGTGAAATGAAGGAGTTGCGGGATCCTGAGATGCTGAAGAAAAGCGGGAAAAATTCAGGGAAATCTTCTACAGGGTCTTGAGCAAAACTGCTGAGATGGAATGAGTATCTTCTAGTTAAGAAATGTATAAAGGCTTCTGGGATTCTACTGGGTATGTGAAGTGGTTATTGTGACACGTGTCAGGGTTCAGAAGATTGAATCTATCAAAGATCCTGAAGGTAACCTTGGTAAACGGATCGAGCTTATTGAAGATCGGGTTATTCCCCGGTTTGCGGTTAGACCTGCAACAGAAGAGGCACAAATGGTTCAGGAGGTTATGAAAAGTCTACAGCAGCAACTCCCAATGCTTGCTACCCAAGCAACTCAGTTTGCTATCCCGAAAATGATTTTGTTTCTAACTGAGAGTGAATATGAAAGGTTTGGTATAGACTTTGATGTGAATCAAATTTACGAGGTAGATCTATCAGGGCAATCTATAAACTTCAAAAAAACATCTTAACACAATCTTATTTACTTTTAATCTTCTTGCCTGCTAGTTAAATATGTTTAAGTTGCTACTGCTTGATGAGAAACATGAATGTTAGAGCCCATATCTTTGTAAGCGGTATGGTTCAAGGAGTATTCTTTAGGGTGGAAACTCGCTGTGAGGCTCTGAAAAGAAGCGTTGCAGGTTGGGTTCGAAACGCATCTGATGGTAGAGTGGAAGCAATCTTTGAGGGGGAGAAAGGAGATGTGGAGCAGCTGATTGATTTTTGTGGACTTGGACCTTCAGGCGCCCGAGTTTTGAAGATAGATATAAAATGGGAAGAATACACTGGAGTGTTTGATGGCTTCAAAATCCGTAGAACCGTAATAATCTAACGGTCGTTCATTCTATCATTAATTCTCTTTTTTATCTGTAGTTTTATGCCAGAACTAAGGATGGGGGGACATGGCGCATGCGCGCATATGCACCGTCGATCGCACAAGGAGAGGGTATGTCTCTTGGCGAATGGAGAACAGGGGGTATTTTCTCGTTGTCCCCTCACCATCCATCAAGAGCGTCAAAAAGCATCATATAATATAAAGTTATTGCAAATGCAATATGTATTTGCTTTTGAGGTTTTTGTTTTTCTCTGGTATCTGCGTGTAGTTGTTGTTTTTGCCCGTTTTTTTGCGATTTTAGTTTGACTGTTGCTTATTGGTGTTTGGGCGGTTCTATTATTCCAATTTGATCGCTGCTATGTATTCGATAAATGTTAGGTTCTTTTGTCCCGAATACTGTTTGACTGTGTGACCCACTTTGTTGAAGAGACTTTTCATTATTTGTATCTCAAGTATTTTCGCTCCGTTTCCAAAGATACTTTCGATAGCTCTGGTGAATTCGTCAATTCTGTGTGGTATGTCTAGTCTGTTCATTTTGAAATTTTTTTCTAAATAGATGTAGACTATTTTTTTTGCTGATTCTCCGATTACAGAGAGTCCTTCATCTATTGCTTTTAGCAAAAGTTCTTCAAAATTAGTTGTTTTTTGATGAATGTTGTTTTTTTGATCTTCATTATTTTTTCTTTTTGTCCTGTAACTGTTGGTTTTTGTTCCAGTTTTTTGTTCTTGTGGTTTTGCGGAGATTGGGTGTAAGTGTGTTTTGTATAGGTACCAGTTAGTTGTGAATATGGGTGTTGGTTTTGTTACTGTTGTTCTTCTGTTCAATTGTTCCATTGTTCTACCCTACTACATATCTATATCTTATTACTTAATATACACTATTTCATTCGATAATATGTAACAAAAACCGATATATGTCCACTGGACAACATATACACTAGAATGCCAATCACGACAAAAACAATTACACAATAAAAAGAAAACTCTCCTGGACGCAAGAATACCCTAAAATAACGGAACATCGTATCTAAAGCAAACTGAGGAATCACTTTGCCGACAATCCTAGTAATCAACGACGACGGAATCAACTCTATTGGCTTATCCATTCTCGTAAAACAACTAAAAAAACTGGGAGATGTGATAGTTGTTACTCCAGGAGACGAAAGGAGCGGTGTCGGAAAAGCCATCAGTATCGGTCAAGTGAAAATATCAGAGGCTAGTTTTGGAGACGGAACAAAAGCTTACGCAATAACAGGTACACCAGCCGACTCTTTTCTATTAGCAGTGAACAAAATCATGAAAAGGATGCCGGACTTGCTTGTGTCCGGAATAAACATAGGTCCAAACCTTGGAATAGATGACGTGCTGACTTCAGGCACTGTCGGAGCCGCCTTTGAAGCCGCTATTCACAACATACCCGCCATCGCCGTTTCTTATTGTATATCCGAAATCACCGATAAATCCCCTGAGAAAAATAAAGTATCGGTGACGGACTTGGAACTAGCTGCCTCTTTGGGCTATAAAGCCGCTAAACATGTGATAGAAGAGGGGATGCCGCCGGACGTGGACATTATCTCGATAAATGTGCCAGAAAACGCTGACTGCAAGAATGTAAAACTTACAAGTTTGTGTTATGATGGTTACGGCGACATACACACAAAAGTAAAGAATGGATACAGAATCAAAAGCTGGGCGTTAAGACACTATCCCGACGGAGAACCAGGAACGGATTTACATGCCATCAAGAATGGTAATTGTGTATCTGTTACGCCAATCAAATTAGAGTTTATGCACAACACCAAAGCAATGAAAGGTGTGATTGAATCTCTTTCAAATTAGCCACTACGGGCTAGTGCTCGGAAAATAACATTCTAGAAGAGATAAAACGCTGAACCAACTTGATTTTTTGAATTTTTTTGTTACCCCCTTCTTTTATTATTTTGTGTGGTTTTGTTCGGTGTTAGTCTATGTGCTTTTCTGATTTTGGTTCTTCAGGATTTCCTAGTGGATGTTCATGTGTACGCAAAAAAAGCTTATATGCAACAAATGAACTTAATTATATTTAATTGAATATAATTTTTTATTTTAGTTCTATTTTATTATACGGAATCCTTAAATCCTAAGTTTTTACTTCCCGTCTCAAAGGCGGAGGTATTCAGAAACGCATACAAAACTAATGCTTTTCACATTTACCAACTCGTCGGTTTTAGCTGTCTTGTTAGCTTGCTGTTTGTCCCAACTGAAATCGAAACAACATTTTGAGGCACGAAGACCGATAAATGCTATAAACGTAGTAAACATGATTCCAGTGATAGATGCTGAATATACATTACAGTCTTTCTGAATGGGTGAGAATAAGTTTTGCTTGTAGAGTCTCTTGTTGCTTTTCTAATTATCTTGTTCATTGCTTCATTGATTTACTTGTCCAGCGGCTTGTTAACAAAAAAATCTCCTGCTAACGAAGAAAAAAGCGCAATGTATGCATGTGGAGAAAAAGTGTTCTCAAAAAGGCTGTTGGTTAATGTTACTCTCTATAAGTACCTCATATTCTTTGTTATAATAGACTCCCCTGCGTTGATATTGGCTTTTGCAGCCTTAGCTCTAGAGATTATCAACCCCTTCTCTTTGTTAATTTATTTGGGTATAATTTTAGCAGCAGACCTACTGCTTATGGGAGGCTACTAAAGACGCCAGACTTAGGCTTGGTGAAATGGGCTAGAATAAACTCGCCATGGCTGCTTCACTTCAATACCGGAGCATGCAATGGATGCGATATTGAAGTTGTTGCGCTGCTGACGCCCAGATACGATGTTGAACGTTTCGGTGTGAAACTTGAGCCCTCACCTCGTCATGCAGACGTTCTTGTGGTAACCGGAGTTGTTACTAAGCAGTGTGCACCACGACTCGAGATGATTTATCAGCAAATGCCCTCACCAAAATTTGTTCTAGCAATAGGAGCCTGCGCCTGTTCCGGAGGAATATTTCAAGGATGTTACGGTGTGAGTAAGCGTCTCGATGAGATAATTCCTGTTGATGTTTATATTCCGGGGTGTCCTCCAAAACCCGAAGCAATAGTGCAGGGTGTCGCGAAATTACTTGGAAAATTGAAGGGATAGCAAACTATGAACACGTTCGAAAATGCTGTAGAAGTTCTCAAGAATAATTTGGCTGATTCGATTCTCGAGTGTAGAGTCCCTAGGCCAAGGAAAGCCTACATTCTTCTTAAACCTGAACGTCACAGAGATGCAATCTCGTTGCTCCTAACACAAGTTGAGGACGTGGAGCTTTCGACAATAAGTGGCGTTGATTTAGGAAACGAGATCGAGTTAAACTATCACATGGCTTGTGCGGGAACCATAACCCTCAAGAACCGTGTTTCTCGAGAAAACCCTGTTACCCAAACGATTACTGACATCCTGCCCGGAGCAAATTTGTATGAGCGGGAAGTCTTTGACCTCTTAGGAGTCGCTTTTGAGGGTCATCCAAATCTGGAAAGGTTGTTGCTTCCTGAGAATTGGCCTCAAGGAAATTATCCTCTTAGAAAAGATTGGAAGCCTCCGGTTAACCAAGAAATTGCTTTCAGTTCTGAGAAAGCTTCGCAGACTGAATCAGCGGAAGATGATTCTGGGTCGATAATTAACGTCGTTGTAGGGCCTCAGCATCCAGTTTTGCATGAGCCAGAAAGATTCAACTTCAAAGTTGATGGGGAAACGGTTGTGGATGTTGAGCCGCGTCTTGGATATGTTCATAGGGGTATTGAGAAAGCGGCTGAGCGCATGATGTACTTCCAAGACGTGTTTTTGGTGGAGAGAATTTGTGGTATCTGTAATGCTGCTCACACAACTGTCTTCTGTCAAGCTGTTGAGGACATCGGAAACATTGAGACTCCGCCTCGTGCATTATACTTACGTACTATTATACATGAGCTAAACAGAGTTCATAGTCACCTCCTATTGCTTGGAGTTGGCGGTCACCTGCTTGGTTTTGAAGCACTATTCCAGCATGTGTGGCGTGACAGAGAACCTGTAATGGATATAATCGAACGAATCACGGGAAACCGACTGATGTGCGGGTTCAACACAATCGGCGGAGTAAGACGAGATATAGACCCAAGTACAATTGAGAAGACTCTGAAGACAGTCAAAGATGTCAGGAAACGGGCGACTTTCTACAAGAAGGTATTCGATGAAGACCCGACATTGAGGATGAGAACCGAAGGGGTCGGCGTATTGAACAGAGCAGATGCTTTGAAATTATGTGTTGTTGGTCCTGTTGCACGTGGGTCAGGAATTGCTGTTGATGTCAGAAAAGATGACCCTTACGCGGCGTATGGGGAAATTCCTTTCAATGTAGTGAGCTATAAGGAGTGTGACACATGGGCTCGGCTGATGGTTCGAGCTGAAGAAGTACTGGAAAGCTTGGATATACTAGAATATGCGCTTCGTCACATTCCAGGGGGTCGTTTGCGGGTTAGGGTTCAACGAAAAATACCTGAAGGTGAGGCTGTTAGCCGTGTTGAGGCTCCGAGAGGCGAGCTTATCCATTATGTTAAAAGTGATGGAACCGCCTATCCTTACAGAGTTAAGGTCAGAGCTCCAACCTTAGCTAACCTTATGGCATTTCCAGATGCAATTAGGGGTGCCCACATCGCTGATATTCCCTCTGTGATGGGAAGCTTAGACCCATGCTTTTCTTGCACTGACCGTATGGCATTCATTGATACCAAAAATGGTCAGAAATGGCATTGGAGCCTTGACGACGTAAACAATTCTATAAACCGGAAGGCGTTGATCTAGATGGCTATTGATCTCCTTTTTATTGTAAGGGCACTGGTGTTTCCGGGTTTCATCTTTCTCTTGGTGCTAGTTCTATTTTTTGACTGGTTTGAAAGAAAGGTTGCAGCTCGGTTTCAGAACCGTATGGGTCCCTCTTATGCCGGTCCATTTGGTATTCTTCAACCCATTGCCGATTACATAAAACTGTTCTCGAATGAAGATATTACTCCAAAGAATACCAACAAACTGCTATTTGTGGCAGCTCCAATTCTTGCGTTTTCACTCTATGTTTTTGGTCTTTTCTATATCCCGATCGATGGTTCAAATGTGATTTTGAATTCGAGTTTCGAGGGAGATTTGCTTCTAGTTTTGCTTATTGTATCTCTCGCAAACTTTGCTATATTCCTTGCCGGTTGGGCTTCTTTGAATCCGTACAGCGGGATTGGCGCAACCAGAGTTCTGACCCAGTTTCTCGGATACGACATACCTCTTATTCTTCTCGCGATTGGTCCCGCTTTTCTTGCAAAAAGCTTGTCCATTGTGAATATTACGGCGAGCCAATCTATTCCTTTTGCTCTTCTGATTCCTTGGTCTTGTTTCTTGTTTATTATTGTCTTACAGGCTGAGTTAGAGAAGGATCCTTTCGATATTCCTCATGCAGAAACCGAAATTGTGGGAGGTTACGAAACGGAGTTCAGTGGAAGAAAATTGGCTTTTATAAAACTTGCAGAAGATTTTCAGTTCCTGGTTGGTGCATCTCTTGTAACTATGTTGTTCTTAGGTGGAGCTCATGGACCCGTGCTGATTGGACCACCTGAACTCTGGTATGCTTTCTGGTTCATGGTTAAAACACTTGGAGTAGTGTTTGTTCTAGAGTATGTCGGTAATGTGTCTGCCAGATTACGGATAGATCAGGTTGTTCATGGCAACTGGAAATTTATGATTCCCTTGTCTATTTTATCTCTTGCTATTACAATAATTATTGAACCGTTGTTGCGGTCGGTGATTGGTTAGGAGGAAAAAGTGTGACTAAACTACGATTACCATCACTGATAAAAGACATGGGCTCATGTATCTTCAAGAAGTCCTTCACTCGTGAGTATCCCGCTGTAAAGGTAGAAGCTCCTGAAGGCTACCGAGGCAGGCACGTTTTCTATCCTGAAAAGTGCATCAGCTGCGGCTTATGCGAGCGGGACTGTCCCGCTAATGCTATAGAACTTGTGGAAGTTTCTGGGAAACGGATGCCAAAGTTTTACCTTGACCGCTGCGTATTTTGTTATCAATGCGCGGAAAGCTGCCCAAGAGAGGCAATAAAGCTATCCACAAATTTTGAGATGTCAACAACAGAAAAGGAAGAGATGCTGATAAATCCAGAGGAATTTATTATTAAACAAAAATCTACTACAGATGAGGGAAAATAGTATGTGGCTTGAAACAGTTCTGGCTATTGGTATGGTGACCTCTGCGGTTTTTGCGATATACTTGAAGGAAACCGTGTCTTCGGTTTTGTCTCTAAGCACAATGATGATATTGCTTTCATTGCTCTACTTTAGCTTAAATGCGCCTTTCGCTGCAATCTTCCAGTTGGCGTTAGGCACTGGAACTGCAGCGATTTTTCTTCTTGCTGGTGATTCGTTAACCAAGAAAAGCGACACGAAAACATCCACCAAAACGATATTCATGGGTTTAATTGTTTCTGCAATTCTTTCTGTTCCAGTAGTTGTTGGAACTGTGGCAACCCAAACTTTTACTAGCTCATTGGATTTGTCACTATCAAGTGCATTATGGGACTTGAGGGCGATTGATGTTCTTGCTCAAGGTTTAGTCGTTTTGACGGCTGCGCTTGGCGTAGTGCTCCTTTTGAAGGAGGAACGGAGGAGAAACTAAAGTGGATTACATAATACTGGCTGTTACAATTCTAGCGATTGGAATAGTCGGCTTGGTTACAAAGCATGACTTGATAAAAATGCTGATCGCAATAGAAATGCTTACTGCGGCAGCAACAATGAATTTTGTTGTTTTTGGCTCATTAATGGGGGATCCTTTAGGTCAAACTTTCTCGATTCTTGCCTTATCTGTTGACGCCTGTGTAACGGCTGTTGCTCTTACACTTGCTATTTCTATCTACAAAAAACTAAATATCCGTGATGTCAGAGAACTGTCGGAAATAAAAGAACAGCCATCTGAACAAGAAAACCAAATGGTGGAGGAAAACTAGCATTCTGATTCCAGCCGAGTACGCAGCCTGGCTATGTTGGGCAATTCCATTTGTCGGATCATTGTTTATACCTTTGGTAGCCAAGTTTCGGCGTAGAAGCGTTGGCTGGTACGCAGTTTTAGTCACTCTTGTTTCTGCTGTTAACACTGTCTCGCTTATTCCCAGCGTAATCAACGCTCATGGCGAAGCGCAACTGTATTCTATGCCTTGGATGCAATCCATGAAAATCAACCTTAGCGTCCTCATCGACCCGTTAAGCATCATGATGGCAAACATTGCAGCCTGTGTTGGACTGCTAATCATGATTTACTCCGTTAACTATATGGAAAAAGAAAAAGGAACTCCCAGATTCTTTTTCTTCATGCTTCTTTTCGTCGGTGGAATGATTGGCTTAGTTATGGCAAACAATCTTCTACAGATGTACATGTTCTGGGAAACCGTTGGATTATGCTCATATGCCCTCATCGGATTCTGGTACACTAGACCTGAATCAGCCAAGGCAGGCATGAAAGCCTTCATCGTAACAAGAATCGGAGACATTTTTCTACTACTCGGAATACTGCTTCTATACGTGAACACTGGAACATTCGACTTTCTTGAAATCCGCGATCTTATAGCAGCTGGGCAAGTTTCAGTTCCAATGTTAGCAGTGTCCGTTTTGATGTTGATTGGGGCTATAGGCAAATCTGCCCAATTTCCATTACATGTTTGGCTTCCGAACGCCATGGAAGGACCAACACCGACTAGTGCCCTCATCCATGGTGCAACAATGGTTAAAGCGGGAATCTATCTTGTGGCAAGAATCTACATTCTCTTCTCTTTGGTGCAGCCATGGTTAACCACAATTACATACATCGGAGGAATCACGGCTTTCCTTGCAGCAACCATGGCATTGACCAGCTCAGACCTGAAACGGGTTCTAGCATTTTCTACAATAAGCCAGTTGGGCATGATAATGGCCGCCCTAGGCATAGGAACTGAACTAGGCTGGTTCGCTAGTCAATTCCACGTACTCAGCCACGCCCTCTTCAAGTCGCTTTTGTTCCTTTGTGCTGGAGTTGTAATGCATATTACTCACACTCTTGATCTGAAACAGCTTGGAGGCATAAGAAAAGAGATGCCTATAACCTTCATAGTGAGTGTTATCGGCGCGTTTTCGCTTGCCGGTATTCCGCCTTTCAGCGGTTTCTGGAGCAAAGACACTATATTCGAAGCCATAATCTTAGCTAATAACATTCCACTTTTCATTTTGATTTTCGGAACATCTGTGTTAACAGCCATCTACAGTATTAGATGGATATCTCTGGTTTTCCTCGGAAAGAAATCAGAGCATCTTGAGCACCATCAATTGCATGATCCTAAACCAACAATAACTGTACCCCTTGTCCTGTTAGCCGCTGCCTCCTGTATCGCAGGTTTCTTCAAGACTCCCTTAGAGCATTACCTTGCGATACCCTTTGAAGCTTCATTCAATGGCGTCATTTTGGCGAGTTTAACATCAGCTATAATCCTCGCTGTTGGCTTATCTACAGCCTACTATCTTTACTACAAGAAGAGAGATACTGCCATGGTTTCTGCAAGAAGTTTTTTAAACAAACCGCTTTATCTTTTAATATCCAACGGCTATTACTTCGATGCCGTTTACAATAAACTATTGAATGGAGTCATGGGTTTGGCGCAGGTTACATACAGTATCATTGAAATGTCTGGGTTGCAACAATTTCCTTATCTTGTTGCAGGCGGGGCTTTGAGGATTGCCCATGGTACTCACGATTACATAGAATCATTTCTTGACAGGTTCGTTTATATCATAGCTGGTGGAGCCGTGATTACTGCTCACAACACACATGTGCACCTTGAATCTTTCCTAGACCGCTTAAGCTATATTTTGGCGGGTGGAACCAGTGGAGACTGCGCGGGTAACCCATGAATATATTGATTCATTCTTGGATAATCTGGTCTATCTGTTTGCAGGAAAAACGGTTGAGCACGGACAGAAAATCAAGAAGATGCACCGTGGACCACTACCTGACTTTGTTTTGGCAGCCATGCTCGGCTTCTTCCTAATCATTATTTTGCTATTATTAACTGCTTTGAGGTAAAACAAAAATGCAAACATTATTAATTGCTCTGATGTTGCCCGCTCTGGCTATTCCAATAGTGTATGGTGTTGGCAAAAAATCTGCGAAAACCGCCGCCTTGATTCTCACCTTACTCTCTATAGTCAGTTTGTCTCTTCTTCTGACGCTTGATACCCACAGTTCTTAATGAAGGACAATACATAGAATCATATTATTGGATACCGACATTAGGTTCCGCTTTCACACTTTTCGTTGACGGAATAAGCCTGTCATTGGCTATTGTTACGCTAATACTTGTTGCAGCATCAACGGTCTATTCCATAAACTATATGGAAGAAAAAAAATCGCTTCCAGCATACTACGCATTAATGAGTTTACTCACAATAGGACTGGTTGGAGTTTTCATCACATCCAATCTGCTGCTCTTCTATTTCTGTTGGGAACTCATGCTTGTTCCAACATACTTCATCATAGGTGGATGGGGATACAGAGACTCCTTCAAAACCGCCTTCAAATTCTTCATCTTCACCCATGCCGGAGCAATCTTTGTTCTCTTAGGCATCGGCGCTATATACATGCTTACTGGCACCCTTGACATATTCGAAGCCCAAGTCCTTCTGGCCAATGTAGACCCTGGTATCCTGAATTGGGTGCTGATATCCTTCACTGCAGGATTCGCTGTGAAGATGGCTATTGTTCCCCTTCACATGTGGCTTCCAGACGCGCACGGTGAAGCACCCGCACCCATGTCTGCACTCCTCAGTGGAGTAATAATTGGGGCAGGAGGATACGCTGTTTTGAGGATAGCTCTTGGAACCGTATATTCTGCGATGATGCCCACTGGGAACGAATTCTTGCTAGTGTTAAGCTTTTTTGGAGTATTATCAGCCTTTTATGGGTCTTTCCTTGCGTTGGCAGAAACTGACATCAAACGAATAATCGCATATTCTAGCATAAGCCACATGGGATACGTCCTGTTTGCGTTGTCCCTCTTTCCTTTTGCCGAGGGAATCACTGGCGGTGTACTCCATTTAGTTAATCACGCAGCAAGCAAGGGGCTTCTCTTCTTGACTGCTGGCGCAGTTATGCACCAGACTGGCGTAAGAAACATCAAAGACATGGGAGGTTTAGCGTCAAAGATGCCCCTAACCGCGATAGCCACTGCTATTGCAGCATTCAGCATAGGCGGCATTCCCCCATTTGCCTGCTTCATAAGCGAGTTCCACATTTTTGTTGGGGCTGTTACTGCGGCTGGCGCAGACGGTTCATATTATTTGCCTACTGTTTTGATGCTTATTGCAACCGTTTTCAGTCTAGCATATGTCCTAAGGTACTTCTGGAAAGTCTTCTTAGAATCTCCTAAAGTCCAGAGAGATGACATTAAAGACCCCCCCATATACATGATTGTTGCAATGATTGCTCTGGCAGCTTTTGTTGTGATATTGGGAATTTATCCTGGGATTTTCATAGACCTGATTCATGCTGTTACATCAATATGACGAGGCTTACAACTAATGAATATAATTGACGTTCTTTTACCTACAATAGTCTTCACGGTTTGTTCTCTACTCACCGTTCCACTTCCTACGACTTGTGAGAAAGACCAAACTTAATCCTCAACATTTCATGGTAGCTTGGATACTTCTCACTTTTTCCGCAGCAGCAGTGGGCGTTTTCCGCATAGCAACAGAATACTTTGGTCAATCGCAATCGTTTCTTCAAATCTCTTCCACAGACACGATTTTGGCACCACTATCAACAGTGTTTCTAGTAGACACGGTTTCAGTTTACATGGTAATAGCCTATATGGTGGTGGGCACGATTGCATGCCTGTATGCTGTCCTGCACGTAAGTCCAAATGAGAGTCTGTCCGAAAGATACTATGCTCTCCTGCTTATCGTAACCGGCACAGTAATAGCGGCTACCTTTTCAGGCGACTTGCTTACTGTTTTCATCTTTTGGGAGGCAACAGCGGCAGGCTCCTGTTTTCTTGTAGCCTACAAAAAATCCCGAGAATCACTTGAGGCTGCCCTAAAATATTTGGTCATGGTTATCATAGCTTCTGGTTTCATACTTTTTGGTCTATCATTATTGTACGGTCTAACTGGTTCTCTTAACTTCTGGACTGTCAAAGAAGTTCTGTTGACAACAGCGAATCCGCAGCTTCTGTTGGTAGCGTTTGCTTTTATCATTGCAGGGTATGCCATCGAAACAGCTATTGTTCCGTTTCATATGTGGATGCCCGACGCTTACACTGCCGCCCCCGATTCTGCCTCAGCTTTCCTGTCCGCTATCGTAGACCAAGGCAGCTACTATGTGCTGCTGAGAGTTCTATTGTTCATTCTGACGCCCACAGCAGTTGTCGATTGGAGATTTACTGTTGCAATATTCTCTGCGCTCACCATGACAGTCGGAAACCTGTTTGCGTTAGCACAACAAAACGTTAAGCGAATGATTGCATACGTCTGTATTGCGGACATCGGCTACAATCTGATAGCGATTACCAGCATCACTTCTATTGGGCTTTCAGGCAACCTGTTCTTCTTCTTTGTTGCAGCCATGGAAACCTCTCTAGCCTTCATGGTCATCGGCGTATTCAGAAGAATGGGCTTGACAACATTTGAGGATTTGTCTGGTATGGGACGAAAGATGCCTTTGACAAGTTTTGCGTTTGTTTGTGCGGCATTGTCTTTTTCTGGGGTGCCCTTGTTTGCAGGCTTTATTGCTAAGTATATGGTTTTCACTTCCGTTCTGCAGTCGAGCGTTGCTTGGTTAGCATTGATAGGTGTCCTCAACTCGGTTCTCCAATCTGCCTACTTCCTGAGAGTGATACACTACTTATATTCCAAAAATCCCAAGAACGACGTGGACATTAAAGAGCCGAGAAACTTGCTGGTGCCCATATACTGTTTGGTTGTAATAATTGTCATTCTTGGGCTATATCCTGATTTAGTTCTCAATTTGTTATCATCAGTTACACCATTTTTACCTGTATAACCAAAAATGTTAACTTGTTTGAATGATAAAATTATTTAAGGGGATTCTGTGGCAACAAAAAAAGACAATCTTATAGCATACAATGACTTAGAAAGCAAAATCATCAACTCTGGATTCTGTACCTTCTGTGGGGCATGCGAAGCGGCATGTCCAGTTCATGCAATAACCATAGGGGAAGACAAAATTGAACACTTTGATTGCTCAAAACACATTGACTCGTGCCCTATATGTTACGAGATTTGCCCACACTCCGAGAAACTTATTTCTGAGAGTCTAAAATTTGTTTCAGACTCGCCCTTAAAAAGAGAAGGCTTAGGATACTACAGAAGAATATTACTCGCCCAAGCAGCAGACCCCGAACTCAGAAAACTGGGTCATGGGGGCGCTATTGTCACCACACTTCTAACAAACGCCATAGACAAAGGAATAATAGACAGCGCAATTGTTTCTCAGGCGGAAACAAACATTCCTATTAAACCTAAAGCTTTAGTTGGGGTGGTTCCCGACGACGTGTTTTCTGCTGTCGGCAGCAAATTCTTTCCCTCATCCGTGGCTAGAGCGTATGGAAGCGCAGTGTATGAATACGGAAAAGCAAACATTGCATTCGTGGGTGTTCCCTGTCATGTGCTAGCCCTTCGTAAACTTGAGGCTTGGGAACACAAAATCACAGGAAACCTGAAGGTGATAATAGGGCTCTTCTGTTTCTGGACACTTTCTTTTGGGCGCCTGCTTGATTACCTGGAAAAAAATTATAACATTAAACCCGACGAGATAAAACGGCTTGACATCGTAAAGGAACTGACGGTTCAAACAGACAAAGGCAACATAAAAGTTCCACTATCCGAAGTTAAACCACACATCTTGACCAGCTGTGAAACCTGCACCGACTTTACCTCAGAACTGGCTGACATTTCTGTCGGAAGCGCATATCCTCTCAAGGAGTGGTCTACAGTAATTATCAGAACAAAGGCTGGAGAGGACTTCTTTTATTCTGCTGTGGAGGCTGGGGTGATAAACACAGGAGTAATAGAACTTGAACCAGACGCCTTTGCCCATGTGATTGAGACCGCTGTACAAAAGAGAAGAACTGCCCTGAAAGAAATTTCTGAGATGAAGGAAGCTTATGTGCCTGTGCCGGTTCGCCCCTTAAAAGAAATAGCTGTTCTTTCTCAATTCAAAGTGAAAGATGTTATGTCAAAGAATCTCAAGACAGTGTCTCCCAATTTTACTGTAAGCCAAATCTTGGATTTCATGGCGAAGCATCATCACACTGGATATCCTGTTGTTGATGAGACTGGAGACTTCATTGGTATTGTGGCATTGGAGGATGTTGTGAAGGTTGAAAAAGAAAAACGTGATGATGTTCTTATTCGATGATATTGTGCCGAAGAATCCTGTTGTTATTTATCCTGAAGAGCTTGCGTTGGATGCCTTCAAGAAGATGAGGATACATGATGTGGGGCGAATTGCAGTTGTTGATGAGGCTAATCCTAAAAAAATTGTTGGTATATTAACCAAGACTGATTTATGGCACATACTTGGTGCCCAATTGTGAATTCTGTGAGAATATGCTAAGGTTGTTACTCGAGAAACTTAAAATATCCAATGGAAGTTAGATGTATCTGTGACGATAATGAGCAGATAAGCAACTTTTTAAGAAGATTCTTGTTCCTGTGGATGGTTCGCATTCCTGTCTTCACGCCAAAATGCTTGCTTTTTCGATTGCAAAAAAGTTCAAGTCAAAAGTAACAGTGGTTCATGTTATCTCCCACGAATTTATGCACCCTGAACTAAAAGCCCAGTATCAGTTACCTCCCTCAATCTTGCATAAAATTGATGAGTCGTATTTGAAGGCTGGCAAACAAATCATCAGAAACGCCGAGGAAATGTTCAGAGAGGCTGGTATAGATGTCGATGCTAGGCTGGTTACTTACGAAGATCCGGCAGAATTCTTGCTTCAATTAGTTAAGGATGAAGGGTACAATTTGGTTGTTATAGGCAATCGTGCTAAACATCAATCTGCGCGTTACTCTTTGGGAAGCATCACGGAGAAGGTTGCAAGGCATGCTGAATGCCCTGTTCTTATAGTTAAACAGAAACCAAAAGTTGAGAAGATACTCACGGCTGTTGATGGTTCTAAATATGCAGAAAAGGCGCTTGAGTATGCTGTTCAGTTAGCCCAGATCTATAGCGCAAACTTGGCTTTGTTGCATGTTGAAGAAGATAAGCTCATTCGTATAGGAGGACCGCAGGTCGTAGATTGTGTTGGAACAGTCGGCGAATGCATCCTAAACGATGCATCAACCAAAGTCCAAGGAGTTTCGTTTGACAAGATGCTAGAGTACGGCAGCCCCGCAGAAATAATAATCAAGGTTGCAAAAAAGGCGAATGTTGACCTTATCGTTGTAGGAAGTAGAGGATTAAGCAGCGTAAGAAGATACCTGCTTGGAAGTGTCAGTGACGACATAAGTATGCATGCAAGAAGTTCAGTGCTGATAGTCAGATAAAGTGGTACTATTGCTAACTCTGTTTGTATATTGTCCAGTTATTTCAATTCTGTCCTTCTTTACAACTAGCAAACTACTTTTTTACTACAAGAACATCGCAGCTTGCTTTGGTAACTACCTGTTTTGAGACACTACCTAACAGGAAAGCTGCAGCACTGCCCAATCCTCTGCTGCCTACTACTATCAAGTCGAAGTTCTCGTTTTTGGCTGTGTCAACCATGGCTCTTGAAGGGTTGGAACCAAGAATAGCTGATAAGCTAGAATCAATTTTTTCTTCCTCCAAAAGCTGCTTCACTTTCAGCTGAATTTTGGTCGAATCATCTATGTTTCCTCGCTTGTAGACTGTGATGACTTTCACGTGACCTGAAAACTTTTTTGCAATACTAATGGCTTCCATAAGCGCCCATGTAGAGTAATCAGAACCGTCAACTCCTACTAGAATCTTCATTTTTTCTTTCATTTATTTATCCCCGCTACTGTTTCCCCTTTTATATGCTAGAACTTGTTACTGTTCATTAAATCTTCAACCAAGTTTTAATGTTTTCTATCTACCTTTGCATCCATAAGTCCCGGATTCCTCTTTATGCCTCTGGCGAGAACTGGCGGAAAGATGAGAGTAGTTACTATACTCATTGCAACGAGAGCCGAAAAAATCTCTAGAGAAATCAAGCCATATTGCATTGCAATCAACGCAATAACCAACTCAGCTGCACCTCTCGAGTTCATTGCCCAGCCAACATAGTAGAGCTGTTTCCAGCTCAGTGTGGAAACTGGTTTGATAATGAATGTTCCTATCATTTTTCCAAAGAATGCGATGAGTACTGTAGCTACGATTAGCGGCAGATTGGAGGATAATGTGCCGAGTCAAAGGTTAATCCAACGTTGACGAAGAAGAACGGAACAATAAAGCCCAATGCAATAAGTTTGATTACGTTAACATTTCTCTCTTGTTTCGTTTGCTGATTTCTCTTAGAGGAGATTTGTAAAAGAAAACCTCCAAGAATCGAACCGATTAGTAGCCTACATTCAAAGATTCAGAGAGAGCTGCGAGAACTAGGACAAATATCATTACTATGGAGAATAATCCTGTTTCTTCTCCGGTTTTTTGTCAAGATGCTGCAGGACTTTAGACATTATCTTTGAATGATATGTACGCGACTATGAGGAAGATAATTATTTCTACAGGAATCATCGCCAAGTCAAATAGGCTTCCTCCTTTAGCGAAAACCACGACAACGGACAAGAACAGGACCTCGAAAACGTCGTCTATTGCTCCTGCAGCAAGCATTACTGCTCCTAATCGGGTGTTTAAGCTGTTAAAGTCCATGAGTACCTTAACTTTTGTTCCTTCTGACGTGACCATCATTGCTCCTCCAAAAATCAGTGCCGACAGAAAGCCGTATTCGGGGAAAAACACCGTTATGAACACAAAACCCAAGTGCGAATGGGACTAATGCAGAGCTAAGAGATACTGAGAATTGAGTCTCTTGAGGTTTCCTTTATTTTCTCGATTTCAATCTCTAATCCTGCCAGAAATAGGAGAAGCAATACTCCAAGTGTAGCCAGAAAATCGATTATAATCAGGGTTGATCCATCGCCAAAAAGCAGTTCCTTTATGGCTGGAACTCCAAACAATAACCCTGCAAGGATCTGGCCGACAACAGAAGGCAATCCAATTCTCTTGAACATCTCTCCGAGTAGAAATGCGGCGATCAGAATAATCGGTACAATTGCTAATATTTCCATATTGGATTCACCAGAAAACTTGATTTACTAAGTGACCTAGCCAAATTCAGTAGGCTATTATCTATAAGCTTTTCTAATTGTAAAAAAATCAATTATTGTTTGCACCTTAAAAAACGTTCTTTAATTGTTCACATGGGTTAACTTCAAAACGTGATTTCTTGTTTCATTTTTCAGCTACTCGGCAGTGGCGCTTTTCATAATTGCAGATGCTAGATGTGGTCATAGAAAATGTACTTTTTGTAGCTGTGATTGGAATTTTTTCCCCTGACACGCCTTGATATTTCCTATTTTTCTGAGTCTGAAGGCAGGGAGCTGGATTTAAGTTTTTCGTCTAAAGATATATATGTTAACTATTAGATTAATCAAAGTTAATAAAATTTAAATTGCTGGTACAGGGTCATGTCGGAGACCAGAAAAATTCAAAAAATAGGTAACACACTCTACATTTCCATTCCCAAATCTTGGACAAACGAATTGATGATGAATCATGGAGAAAAAGTAAAGTTAGTTACACAAAAAGACGGTTCAATCTCAATTTATCCAAAAACTGAAGACAGTCAACGTAGAGAAATAACTCTGGATATAACCAAAAACAGCTCAAGCCAATCCCTTAAGCGAGGAATTATTGCAGCATATCTGGATGGATTCGACACAATTGAACTTAAGACCGAAACAACATTCACTGAAGAGCAGCATGAATCCATCCGGGAAACAATCAACAACCTGTTCGGTTTGGAAGTAATTGAGGTAACAGGAAACATGATGATGATCGTGTGTTTGCTCAAACAAACTATGCCCGTCAACAAGGCAATAACTCGGATTCACAACGTAAATCTGTTAATGTTTTGTGAGATGATTTCTGCCATAGACACACAGAACGTTGATCTGGTCAAAGGTTTAACTCGAAGAACTCGGGACATCAAGAGGCTTCTTTTGGTTACTAATCGTCTCCTCAGAAGCCTAATTTTGTTCCCAAAACCATCCCAGAATGGCGACATAACATTGATAGATTGTGTTGACTACCTGCAGATTCTCCACATAAACTCTGAAATAACTGGGAACCTAAACAAAATCGCCAAAAATATTAACTCATTAACAGGTCACCAGTTGCCGTCGCCAATCATGAAACTTTTAGTCGAAACAAGCAACAACATCCAAAAATTGTATAATGATTCTATGCAAGCCCTTCTGTCCAAAGACATTACTCTGGCAAACAATGTCTTGGATGCCTCATTTGACCTCGAAAATCTATGGAATAGTTGCCTAAAATCAAACCAGAAAGCAGAAATCTCCAGTTTGGCACTAGCAAACCTCCGCCTAGTCATCGACAGCCTAGAACAAATACAGCAGCACGCACACGAAATCGCTAACATCTCAATTGACCGCGCCGAAGCTGCTGACGCAAGAGAAGCATCAACACCAAACCTGTCCTCAAAAACAAATCAATCAATCTTCGGAAAGAAACTAGGGAATAAAAGCCCCTAACAGAACTAAATTTATGCGTTACATGTTTATGGTAATGATATGCTTCTTCTGAACATGCTTACATTAATAGTCGCATTCAAAACCTATTATTTTGTTTCCTCGAGCTATTTTGTTTCTGGTTATAACTGTCCTGAAATCAGATGTATGGTCATCTAATCGTTGTTGCATAACTATATGTTTTTATCTCTGGCAAAAATAAATAAAGGTAATCTACGATACTTACGCCAACAAAAAATAGAATTATACCTGATGGTGTTTCATGTGAAGAATACGTACACGTACAACCGAATAGTAACAAAGATGATGGTTTCTCTTTTCATCATTTCGACATTATTGTTTTTCTTGGTGCAACTGTCTCCAGTTAGCGCCCAAGACGAGGTGGCATCAAGCCTTACTGGGGTAATCCATGATGTGGGAGTGGACAGTGATGATGACGGATATTTTGATTACCTTAATTTGGGCATAGAAGTTAACATTACCCGCCCAGCGACATACAAGGTGGATGTTGGTGGACTTTATAATTCAACATACGCTTTCGTTGGCATGTTTACCGAGAAATCTATGTACCTTGATGTGGGCATTCATGTTATTGACCTCGCCCTAAACGGCACAGAAATCTATGCTTCAGGCGTTGACCCTGCCACTATTGCCGATATCAATCTTTACAACGAAACTGATGGCGTGATTGATAGTTTATTTGATACGTCTATGTCTAAGCAGTATTACTCTGATGAATTCCAGCGTCCAATTGTTGTAATCGAATTTACTGAGATTAAGCGAGAGATAATCTTAGATCAGGTTGGAAGCATATACGTTACTAACGCTTACTACTTAACCAACTTAGAATTTCAGGCAAGCGAAGTTGACATCGCTTTTCCCGAGGGCGCCTACGGATTTGAAGTGCGCGACGAGATGGGTGCACTTGCGACTTCAACAGAAAATAATTTGATGACGGTGACTTTCAGAGAAGCCGTGGAAACAAAAGGAACCGAGACAATCTATGTTAATTACCGTATGCCAAGGAACATGCTTATTAGTCAACAGAATGGAGTTGACTACAATTTGCAGTTTACGTTCTATGAGCAATTCAATTCTACAATAGGAAAATTAACTGTCTCCATAACTCTGCCCAAAGGCGCTGCACTACAATCCTCTAGTCCAGAATCCGACATTACCACAAAAAGCGATGTTCAAGAAACTCTTTCCTTCGCTTTCTCTGATGTAACTTCGTCCCAAGACCTCAACTTCAGCATCAACTACAGATACCTCGTATTCTGGGGCTCTCTCTATCCCACTATATGGGTTGGAATAATAGCTGTTGTCGCGTCAGCAGTGTTCTTTTTCTGGGGCACACCTAAAGCAATTTCTGTTCCAAAAATTCAGGTTCAGCCAAAAGACATCAAGAGTTTCGTTGATGCGTACGAAGAAAAAGAGGCGATTCGCTCAGAAGTTCAAGCCCTAGAAGAGCAGTTGCAAAACGGAAAAATTCCCAGACGAAGATACAAAATCAGAAGAAAGATGCTGGATGGACGCCTCTCCGCTGTATCTAGGAACCTCTCCAGTATCAGCGAGACAATACGGGCTGCAGGCTCCAAGTATGCAAACATGCTGAGGCAAATCGAGGTGGCTGAAGCAAAGCTTGAAGGCGCAGAAAAAGACATTCAACGCATCAAAGCAAGATACAGCCGCGGAGAAGTGTCCAAGGGAGCATACGGAAAGCTTCTGGAAGATTATCAGAGCCGAATTGAAGATGCTGAAGCAACAATCGACGGAGTTCTTCTAGGACTCGGTGATTAGTTTTATTAGGAAACGTTTTTATTTAGTTGCTTTATTTTGATTAAAATCTAAAAAACGGAGTTGATTAACTAATGGTTGAAATCAAGATAGATCTTGGAAAATGCAATGGATGCGAAACATGTGTTGACACTTGTCCTGTCGGTGTTTACGAAATGAAAGACGGAAAGTCTGTCGCCGTAAACGTTGAGGACTGTCTCATTTGTAGAGCATGTGAGATGCAGTGCCCAGAAGGCGCCATCCAGGTTATCGAGTAAATAAAATACCCGATTCCTATTCTTGGAAAACAGTAAGTTTTCCATTCTTTTCTTTGTTTTCTTAAAAATCCTGTTTTCAATAATCAGCCGTTATTAGTTTCCTAATATGAACTAGTTCTATTGCCCGTTTCGTGTTTTGATCAGTCTCCTTTTGTAGACGCCTGTATCAGTTGCTGTTCCTAGAATGGTAGATCCTGCTGAACGTCTGTTCCACGTATTCTCGTAACGTTAAATTCTTGTTTTTTGCGATGCGTTGAAAAGCCTTTGTTACTCCTGTCGTGTATTGGACTGCCTTCTTAGGTTTGTCTGCCATGAAACTGGGAATATCTAGATTATTAGCAACCCGCCGCAGTACTCTTTTTCGAAGTTTGTCTTCAACAGAATTAATTTTCAAACGAAGAGGTAACCGTAATGCAAAATCTACAACATCCCTGTCAATGAATGGCATCCTAAGTTCTACACTGTGATATGAGCAGACTTGGTTGTCTCTCTGAAAGTTTTGGCGATAAGCGTTTTTAACGTCATAGAACATTTTTTGTTCAACAGCCTCAGCCCCTGACTTCTCGTATTCTGTTAGATATCTCTGGTAGCCACCGAAAAGTTCGTCTGCTCCCTGCCCCGCCAACAAGACCGGCTGCCCCAGCTTCGCTGCGGTTTCAGCCAACCAGTAAAAAGGAACAGCAATACAAGCATTAATTGGGTTAGGCTCCTCAATCAGCCACAGCACTTTAGCAAAAGTCTCCTCCAACTCACTTGTAGTGTATGTTTGGAGGTGGATGGGCAAATCTAGTGCTTTAGCCGCCTGCTCCGTGAACATGACCTCAGGCTGATCCTTTAGCCCCACAGAAACAAGCTGAACGTTTAAGCCAACATTTTCTGCCAGAGCCGCAACGACACTGCTGTCTAGGCCCCCCGAAAAAGCAACAGCCACTTCATCAAGGTCCGAAACCTGTTTTCTGGTTGACTCCAAAAGAAGAAGCTGAAGAGCTCGCGACGAAGTCTCAATGTCCATTTTTTCTCTAGGCGGCATCCGCAACTCTTTGATTGCATGAAAAAAGAAGCCCTTTGCGTCTATAACAGCCAATTGCCCTGGAGGAAAAGATTGCACATCCTTTAGTCCAATCTTCCATAGGGCTTTACGTTCAGACGCAACCACACAAACTGTCCCATCTTCTCCATAGTAGAGGGGAGTCGCCCCAAAAACATCCCTGCCTGCAACTATCCTATTAGATTCTGCAATGGCAAAAACGTAGGAACCATCCATCTTTTCGAGGATACTACCAGCATTTCTCAACGGGTCTGAGCCCAGCTTTCCCGCAATTTCTTGTACTTCAGACAAATCGGGAAAATTGGGGGCAGGAAACAGTCGACCCTCAAAGACAACCGTGAAGCCGTCGCCCAGAACCGGCTGAGGCTGGTCCCTCGGTAGGATACATGAAAGGTTGTGACCTAAAGCAACACTTGAACTACAGTTTTTATGCTCCAGTTCTTCAAGTGTCGCAGCTTTTGATGCCAAAGCGGGTGTTGCTATTCCGTAGCCACCGTTTCCCCTATGAGCCAACTCACGTAGTATAGCAACTACCGTGGACATAGCGTTTTCTCCTTTCTTGTTTACGGCAGCAACCAACGCTCCCATCTTTCAATTCTCCAGCCCTAGAGACGCATTATTTTTAGGCGAAACTGGTAAAAGGTTAGTTCAATACATTTATGTATCGTTTCCGGAGGACAACAAAATTGCCAATTCTTCCCATAGATACAGGCCGTTACGGCTCACCTGAAATGAGAAGAATCTTCGACGAAGAAAACAGACTACAAAAGATGCTGGACGTAGAAGCGGCGCTAGCTTGGGCTCACAGCCAAGTAGGCAACATCCCAAAAGAAGACGCAAAAAGGATCATAGAAAAAGCGTCCACTCGATACGTCAAGCTTGAACGCGTAAAGGAGATTGAAAACGAAATCAGGCACGACGTCATGGCGTTGGTCAGAGCATTAGCAGAAGTC
This sequence comes from Candidatus Bathyarchaeota archaeon, assembly GCA_963697165.1. Classification (GTDB taxonomy): domain Archaea; phylum Thermoproteota; class Bathyarchaeia; order Bathyarchaeales; family Bathyarchaeaceae; genus Bathyarchaeum. The sequence continues at coordinate 37,226 of CAVOMX010000014.1, read as the reverse complement.
TGCGGCTCAAGCGGAGAATATGTTCACCTTGGAGCAACAAGCTCTGACATGCTAGACACCGCAACTGCTCTGCAGCTAAACGAAGCTGTGAACCTGATCAAAGAACGACTAAACGAACTGGAATCAGTTCTGCTTGCAAGAGCAGAAAAGCACAAGATGAGCATCATGATGGGAAGAAGTCACGGTCAGCACGCCCTCCCGACCACTTTTGGCTTCAAGGTTGCAGTCTGGACACGAGAAGTCTCCAGACACATCCAGCGTCTCCGAGACTGTAGGGGACGATTGTTGGCTGGAAAGATGAGTGGCGCAGTAGGAACACAGGCGGGGTTAGGACCAAAAGCGCTCAAGATACAGGAACTTGTTATGGAACGACTCGGCATCAGTGCATCAGACATTTCAACACAGATTGTCCAGAGGGACCGCTACGCTGAATTAACCTGTGTCCTAGCTATAATTGCATCTACACTAGATAATATTGCATCTGAGATTCGGGAACTGCAGAGACCCGAGATTGCCGAGGCTTTCGAGGCTTTTGAACAGAAGAAACAGGTTGGCAGCTCAACAATGCCTCACAAGCGTAACCCCATGATTAGCGAGAGAATCTGCGGGTTGGCGAAGCTGCTAAGAAGCCTTGTTTCGCCAGCGTTAGAGAATGTTCCCACGTGGCATGAACGAGATCTTACCCAGTCATCGTGTGAACGATTCGTGATTCCAGAAGAGTGCATACTCATCGATTACATGCTGATTCTGATGATTAAGGTACTGAAGGGGCTGGAGGTTGACGAAACAAGGATGCGAAAGAACATGGACATAACACAAGGACGGATGATGTCTGAGGCGGTTATGCTTGCCCTAGCAAAGAAGGGGCTGGGACGCCAAAAAGCCCATGAGCTAATCCGTGAACTTGCAATAAAAAGCCACAATGAACAACGCACCTTCAAGGATGTTCTTTCAGAAAACTGCACCGTCAAAGAATTGCTCCTGCCTGAGGAAATCGAAAAAGTAATTGACCCACAAAACTATCTGGGCACTGCCCCCCGACAGATTGAGCTAGTCATAGAAAAGACAAAACAGGAAAGAAACGCTCGGGGCTTACCTGACTAGAATTCCGTTAGAGCTCGCTGTTTCTCCGTCTCTTTTTTATTTTTTAGATTCTGCCACTCGTCCGCCTTAACGTAGCCACCAATCTGCTCCTTAATCTTCTTAGCCAATTTAGGACCAATCAATTGAAGTCCAGTTAATTTTGGCAATGGGGCTCTCTTGAGGTCATCAACAGTTCTGAAACCAGAATTAAATAGTATGCGGGCTCTGATTCTTCCAATACCCTTCAACGTAACCAACGGAAGTAGCTCAGGCTTAACTCCTTTCTCAATCCTCACTGTCAATTTAGCTAAATCAGCTAACAAATCCTTGTGATTGAAGAGCGAAGCCAACTCATGAGATGCGTGAATAAGCCACTTAGCGGTTGAGATGAGTCGATAAAGGTCTCCTGGCTGAACCTTAAACTTTTCAATCATCTCATCCTCGCTTGTTTCATCCATCCAAGACCTGAGTACCCAAGACAGTTTAGTTTCCCCAAGAAAATTCTCGAAAGCCAGCCTGTCCATCCATGGGTCTGGAAGATCAAACATGAACTCGTCCTTATGGTCCTCAATAAAGAACTGGAGTACCGTCCATCTCGTTCGAGTAAGGGCGAAGCTTAGGAAACATGTCTGGCGTGCGGGCAATCATATGCAGAAAACTGACGTCCGTGAGATGCTGCGCACGATTAGTAAGAGCATCCCTAATTGTAACTCCTGTGAGGGGGTCCAGATATAGTTCGGAGACTCTTCGTCCAAACTTGGTGGCGTAAATCTTGTCACCACTAACCTCAATCATCTTCTCGGTGAAAAGAAAACCCAAACTTTTCTGTATAACCCCCTTTATCGCCCGAGAATCATACTGATAAGCATAGAATGTTTTGCCAAAGAACTCGTAGATTCCCTGCTCGGTGTGAGCAAAATCCGAAGCAACCGTAGCCAAAACATGAGAACGCAAGATTCTTTCCACCGCAAGTTTAGACCATATCTTCTCAGTTTCAGCTAGAACATAGCTTTCCATGAGATACTCGCGTTCATCCTCGGTCTTGGCTATCAGGATGGAGTCTCCAAACTTGTCATATCGGGGTCTTCCGGCACGTCCAGCCATCTGTTTATACTCAAGAACAGGAATGGGATAATAGCCGTAGCCAGACTCGTATCGTCGATACTCGTTGATGATAACTATTCTTGCTGGAAGATTCATTCCAAACGCTAATGTTGGAGTGGCTGTTAGAACCTTGATTTTTCCTTCCCTAAAAGAGTCCTCGATTATTTTTCTGTGACCACTGCTTAATCCCGCATGATGAAATGCTGCTCCGTCGCTAACAACCTCGGCTAACTGCTCGCCGAGTCTGGTTCTCTCTCCTGCTGTGAGAATCTGCTCAGACAACTGCTTCAGAGAACGTTTCATGGGTTTGGATAGGAGAGGCTTGATTTTTGTTGCAATCTTTTTGGCTAGACTTATGGAGTTTCTTCTGGTTCCAGCGAAGGCTAATGCTTGGCTTCCAGATTTTACTGTGTAAATGGCTAAGTTGAGGGTGGGGTCTTTAGTGATGTTTTCTATTTTGAGTGCGCCGCCGTCCTTAAAGTGGACCTCGTCATGGAGGATTACGCCTTCCCTGAGCGTCACAGGTCGCCATTCTGTTGTAACTGAGATTGCCTTGAGCCACTCTGCCACTTCTTGCACATTCTTTATTGTCGCACTTAAGACTACAAGCTGGATGTCAGGATTCACTTGCATGAGACGAGCTAGCACCACTTCGAGGGTTGGTCCACGGTCAGCGTCGTTGAGAAGATGCACCTCATCGGCAACCACCAGAGAAACATCGTTTACCCAACGGGCACGGTGTCTCAGCAGAGAATCCGCTTTTTCGTTTGTGGTGATTATAATGTCATGTTTCCCCATCCATGGGTCGCTGCTGTCGTAGTCTCCTGTGCTGACTCCCACGCTGACCCGCCTTCCGTTTGCCTTGCGAATATTCGTGTATTTCTGGAATTCTTCAAACTTTTCACTGGCTAAAGCCCGCAAAGGAGAAAGATACAGGACTTTGCCGTCCCGTTCTAGAACATGCTTGAGAGCGCACAGTTCAGCAACCAAGGTTTTGCCTGAGGCTGTGGGACTCGCCAAAACAAGGTTCTTTCCCTCCAAGGCGCCAGCTAATACAGCTTCCTGTTGAGGCGGATACAATTCAGTGATACCTAAACTGGTTAGAACCTTTTTTGCGGATTCATGCAGCGGCAGTTCTTCGATCTTCAATGTGATTGCCCTTTATGTCAAGTCTTCTTGAGGAAACCATCCCGTGGTGCAAAGAGGGTTCCTTCTTTTAACATCTGCCCAATAAACCGTTCTGCATCTCCAGACTGTATGTCATATTCGGTTTGAAGCCTCTCCAGCAGTCGCTCCTTGTCCACCATTCCCGTTTCCTTCTCCATGGTTGTAATGAGTCCCAGAATTATTGAAAGCTTATCACGTAGGCTCTTTGGCTTTCCCGTCATTATTATGTCAATATCAAACTTGTGAGAGGAAATATCAATTCCAACCTGCTCAAGAGAAATCTTCATAATATCGATGGCTCGCTCAGCGTCCTCAAACGTAACCTTGTCTCTGAGGGCTACACGAGCCCTAGCCTCAGCAATACGAACCAAAGACTCCAGCTGCCGCGCAGTGATAGCTACGGGCGTGCCCTCGGTTTCGCTGGCTGCCCTCATAAGCAGATAGAATTCTTTTAGGCCATCCAGAGCCTCCTGTGTAAGTGTTGGCTTTACGTTTTTGGCGTAGCTGACATATTTTCGGAAGAGTTCAGCTTCTATGGGCGCTTCAGTAGGAGATACTCCTGTTCTGTGGAGGTTGAGGATGTGCTCGGTCATCTGCGCGTCTTTAGTAGCTTCTGGCACATCCCTCAAAATGAAGATAAGGTCGAACCTTGAAAGGATCGTGACTGGAAGCGAAATGTTTTCTCCAACTGTCCGGTATGGGTCGTATCTACCCAATGTTGGGTTAGCCGCGGCTAGGATGGATGTTCTGGCGTTTAATGTCGCAACGATACCGCCTTTAGCTATTGAAACTGTATGCTGTTCCATGACTTCGTGAATGGCTACTCGGTCCTCTGTTCGCATCTTATCCATCTCATCTATGGCTGCTACACCCTTATCAGCCAAAACCAAGGCTCCGGCTTCAAGGGTCATTCCGCCTGTTTTGTCACGAAGCACCGCGGCGGTCAATCCCGCGGCAGTAGTTCCACGACCAGAAGTGTATAGTCCTCGAGGAGCAATCTTGGCGACGTACTGCAGGAGCTGGGACTTGGCTGTTCCTGGGTCTCCCACCATCAGAACGTTCAGGTCTCCACGGATTATGATGTCCGGGAAGTGTTTTGCAGCTCCTCCAAAGAGAAGATACATTATTGCTTCTTTGATGTGTTCGTAGCCGTACACGGAAGGCGCTAAAGAATGAATGATCTTACTATGGATCTCTGGGTCTCTTGCCAGTTCACGAATCTTTTTCTCTTCTTCTGGTGTAATGAGGACTTTTTCTGGCTCTTTGCTCTCCACGTCGATATAGTTTGTATCTAAATGTAATGTGAATGATCTGAGTCGTCCAACCTTCGGGAGTGTTGGGGCAACTGCTCGGGTGACTCCTACTACAGCAATATGGTCTCCGGGTCGCGCCGCATCAACGAGGTCTCTTTCAAGTAACTTAATGTCTAGCCATCTTGGAAGCTGGCCTGGAGGAAGGTCTTCTGGTCGTTCTTGGATGCGGACATCTTGTGTATCAATGAATGTGGATTCTTCCTGAATAAAGTCAAAGGAGCTTTTTCTTCTGCATTCTGGTGCGCTGCATGCAAGGGGAGCTGTTAGAAAAGGACCCGATTGGGTAACATGGGACATTGCGCCACACCATTTGCATTTGAAGGCTCCTTCCATAACCATTGGTCTGGCGGGGCTGGCGCGTACAACGATGCCCTCAAGCATCACAAATTTTCCTATGTGTTTGGAACCCAGAATTCGTAGAGGTGTGGCTTCGGGTAATCCACAAAATCGGACTGTGACATTTCCAATTTCTTCGGCGTATTCGGGTTCTTCTATCTGCAGTTGAGCCTTGGCTGCTCGGTTTGCATATTCTAGGTAATCGTCGGGTTTTTCCATGAGTTGCTGGGCGAGTTTAGGTTCGGATGACAAGAGTTCATCAAAATCTACCGTAAAAGATTTTTTTCCGGAAACTGCCATGACGGAGAGCCGTTCACGGTATTTGTCTAGTTTGAAGAAATCTAGAAAAAGAGACTCTGGGTCTGCTGTCAACGTTTCCTCAGTCATGTTTCGTCTCCTTCTTGTGTTTTCAAAATTTCATTTTGCCATTTGCTAATAATCTTGTGTAAACAATTATGAACATATTCTTCTTCTTTTGTTAGACCATGGCGGATTTGGCTTGTTCGGTCACTTCCTGATGAAGCCAAAGAAACTATCTTTTTTAGTCTCATCCGAATTATGTCCACAGCAAGATTCTTTGCCTTTTCAGAATCGCTCCTTTTTTCCGGTTTCTTGATGGCTTCCTCATTTAGCTCTTCAAGATAACGTCGAAGTTTCGGGTAAAAATCCTCTGGAAGAGACGTTACCCTTTGGGAAGCCTGAACACGTTCTTTCCAGTGAATCTTGTTAAGAATCATCAAATCGAGGGGTTCTTCTATACGGATGTGGACTATTCCCGCCTTTTTTAGCTCCGTTGCTATCCAATATCTAACTTCGTATTCTTTTCCTTCTTTGAAGGGTCCAACTTTTGTGCCTGGAAGATCAATTTCGGGGCTGTTCCTGTTTGCCACTATCTTAACAACCGTGTTTTCGAAGACGAAATCAGCGTCTTTAATGGCTTTTGCAGGGTCAGATGACAATTCCAACTCTCCTCAGGCAGAAGATCTGCCCCAGAAAGAATGTGACGGTCAGATATAAAACTCTAATTAAACAATAAATAACAAAAAAACCATGGGCAAAAAGTCGATGTTTTCCCTTTTTGGGGCTATTTTCGTCGATTAAACGGACACAAAATACTGATTTCTCTACAAATTCGAACAGTTGTACATGCATTAAATTTTAGCATCAAAAATCTACATTTCCCATTGTTAGGTGTTTTTTCATTCTTAGAAAATATTAATATTTGTTCTTATCAAAAGTTAGTTTATGAAAATCAAGAAGAAGCCTTTTACTGCGTTGTTTCCGTGTCCGGTTGTTCTCGTAACCTGTGTAGATTCCAAGGGAGAGCCTAACATAATCACTTTGGCCTGGGCTGGCACCGTATGCTCTGAACCACCCATGATTGGGTTGGGTATCAGGCCATCACGATATTCTCACAGCTTGATTGAAAGCTGCAAAGAATTCGTTGTCAACATTCCAACAGCCAAAATCCTAAAAGAAACAGATTACTGTGGAGTAACCTCAGGAAAAGACATAGACAAGTTCTCCGAAACCAAACTAACCCAAGAACAGGCAGACAAAGTCAAGTCTCCACTAATACGCGAATGCCCCGTAAACATGGAATGCATCCTGAAGAATAAAGTTCCATTAGGCGCCCACGACCTGTTCATTGGAGAAATTGTCCAAGTCCACATCGACCAAGACATTCTAGACGAAAAAGGAAACATCGATTTCACAAAAGCAGATCCGTTCACCTATAACCAAGGCGAATACTGGAGCCTACACAAAAAACTGGGAACCTACGGGTTCTCAAAACAGAAAAAAGAGCAATGAAACTAAAAAAGCACACGCTTTGTGCTCTAATTAGTCGACTAATTCAACAGTTGTTCCTAAAGCCTGACCTGGCACGCCTTTCTGGAACTTGACCTTAACTACGCCGTTCTTACCATGGGTCCCTGAAATCTTCCCTATGAGCTTGCAGTTTCCCTGCTTCCAAACTACTTTTCTCTGAATAAGTTGGCCTACTAGAGAGGCGGAATTTATGTGTGCAAATTGAATTAGGCACTCTTTCGTATTTTGCGTTTTGATACCTATTCTATAATTTACTATTGTTCCATAAATTGGCTGAGACAAAAGTTTTCACCGTTATAATCTGTCTTTATAGGAGTATACTGGCTTTTAAAGCTATATCGCTTCGTGTTATCCAGTGGTTTAAGCACGTTAAGGCGGTTCCACCCAACATATATCCACGTTCGAGTGCGTGAGTTTTCTACGTAATTGAGTAGGAGAGAATGTAACAGTAAATGTGAATGTTTGGGTTTTGTGTTTTGGGACTAACTTTTAACCCAACCAACAGCCCATCGTTTGATGCAGTGTGGGTTAGATGCGTTCTAGTTTGAATATTACAGGTCTAAGTCCATCGATGCAAGAATTGACGGCGACTCCCTTTTCTTTAAACCATGGGAGGTTAAAACCAAGACTTAGCAGTCGCACATTGCTGTAGATTGATAGCCACGCGGTATTACAGAAGCCTTTGGGCATACTCATGTTTTTGGCAATGAACTCCTGACCTTCCTTAAAGAGTTCACATGCCCCAAAAGATGTCTCTGACGTCACAGGGCTCTTTTCGAAAACCTCAGCAGGATGGAAACGTCTCAAGATGGTTATTTTGACTTTATGTATCTCAACCATAAAAGACCCACATGTGCAGCATTCCAATGCACACGTTATCTGTTGACCATTTTTTATATCTTACGTTTAAAAACGGCACAAACAGCATGCAGGTTCTGTTATGGGCAAAACATAAAATTGCTCTTAATCATTTTTGTGCAATTTCTTCTCTGGAAACTTTTCCCAAATTAATTATTAGATCTCTTGTGTTCTTAATGTCTTGTAGGTAAACAAACTCATCCACTCCATGATAATGGGTATCGGCTCTAATTGTTCCATGACAGACCACTGGTATCCCATTTTTGGCAAAAAAGCTTCCATCGTTTCCCCCAAGCTCCGCAGCAAAAGTCAAACTTTGACCTGTAGTCTTCCTTATAGATTCAGAAACTGTCTGCACAAAAACCGAATCCTCAGCTGTGCAATAGCCCTGCTGGCGGTTCACAAGCTCCAAGGACGCTTCACAACCAGTCCTTTCTAGCGCCTTCTGGAAGAAATCCATTAATTCTTTCTCAGCCTGCAAAAGGGGTTCTTCAGGTAACAGCCTACGGTCAAACCGAACTTCGCACGTGCCCGGTATCACGTTCTCTTTTTCTCCCGCCCGAATCATCGTTACTGAATATCTCCCCCAAACAAAATCTCTAGGAGACCCCGGAGGAGCACGCAAAATTGACTCCTTTTTCTCAACAAGTTTTCTGTAATTCTCAAATTCGGTAAGCAGTCTAATGGCTTCCTCAATGGCGTTCTTGGCTTTGAATGGATACCCTGCATGTCCCTGTTTTCCAGTAACCAACAGTTTTCCCCAGATAATTCCGCTTGCACCCAAAAACAGACCCTCTGGACCAGCATCAACTATCAATGCTGCCTCTCCCTTTAACCCAAAGTCGTTCATAACATAATCGACGCCATATTTTCCCCCGATCTCCTCATCAACCCCAGCTACAAGCTTTAGATTAACATCCAACTTTTCTTTACTCAACTGACGAAGGGCACCCATAACCGCCGCGATTCCTGCTTTATTGTCTGCAGTGCCTCGTCCATACGCTTTCCCGCCCTCAACAGTTAGCTTGAAGGGAGGATACTTCCATCCCGTTCCCGGAGGAACAACATCAAAGTGGGATTCAAGAAGCAAATTAGTATCAGACCCCGAATCAAGAGTCACAATAACGTTTGGACGAGATAGACCATCCTTGGCGCCCTTCTCCCCATCCACTATAATACAATCTAGCGAGTTCCTTTCTGCCTCATCCACAATCAAAGAAGCACATTCCCTGTAGCCCTTCTTCGGAACTGACTCAGTGTTTATTGCAACCAACCGTGAAAGAAAATCAATCTCATAATCTAACGAAGCCAAGATAAATCCATCCCATTAGCATAATCACTCTGCCAAAACTTAGCTTTTTTGACAGGACACACAATAACTAAAAATAGCAAAAACGCAAGACAGCCACAACAAAACACGAAAAATGAGCACAGTTACTGTACTCTAATGCGTCTTCCCGAAAAAGAAATCTTCTCTTCTTTCAGATTTTCGCTCACAAAGACCGTTAGCTCTTCAAACTGTTCAGCAGATAGAACCAGCCTTGCCTTTGCAAGAATATCCAAACAAACATCCTTAAAAACCAAGTCGGCACAGCCAATCTTAGCGTCAGCAATCAAATCCTTGCAAGCCAAAAAAATCTCATTCAACACACTCACCTGCACAATAAACAAAAAAGCCACTTCACGATTATACTTTATGACCTACAAATCCGTATCAACCATAAACATTCTCGCTCCATCTATTCAACACAAAACACCGAAACCCCCAAACATAGGCCACATTTGAACAAAACAAACAATCAGCACCCATTTTCAAGCATTCAGAAAGCTTAATTAGGTTGGGGTAAAACATGGTAAGATGCACGATCGCCTGAGATACTTTCTCAGCGAAGTGACTGCAATAGCCGTGACCTTAGGCGGCTTCAACCCAGACGATAAAGGCGTTCAACGCCCCTGAATGATGGGTTCGACTCCGGTTACGGCGACAAAAGATGAGGACCTGATTTAGATCAGATCCGAAGTGGGCTTTGGCGCTTTATCCGCAATTCCAGTCGGTTTTGTGGCAAAAATACTCCAAAATAAAAATTTAAATCCGGTTGATCCTGCCGGACCTCACTGCTATCGGGGTGGGACTAAGACATGCGAGTCGAGCGTCTCTAGCTATGTTGAGACGCGGCAGACGGCTCAGTAACACGTGGCTAACCTACCCTCAGGACAAGGATAACCCCGGGAAACTGGGGCTAATACTTGATAGGTGAAGATGCCTGGAATGGTTCTTCACTCAAAGGGCTTTAGAAACATGCTTCTAATGTCGCCTGGGGATGGGGCCGCGACCGATCAGGTTGTTGGTGAGGTAATGGCTCACCAAGCCTATAACCGGTACGGGCCGTGAGAGCGGGAGCCCGGAGATGGGTACTGAGACAAGGACCCAGGCCCTACGGGGCGCAGCAGTCGCGAAAACTCCGCAATGCACGAAAGTGTGACGGGGCTACCCCGAGTGCCATCCGCTGAGGATGGCTTTTCCTTGGTATAACTAGCCGAGGGAATAAGGAGAGGGCAAGACTGGTGTCAGCCGCCGCGGTAATACCAGCTCTCCGAGTGGTAGGGATGATTATTGGGCTTAAAGCGTCCGTAGCCGGCTTAGTAAGTCTCCTGTTAAATTCAGCGACCTAATCGTTGAGCCGCGGGAGATACTGCTAGGCTAGGGGGCGGGAGAGGTCGACGGTACTTCTGGGGTAGGGGTGAAATCCTATAATCCCGGGAGGACCACCAGTGGCGAAGGCTGTCGACTAGAACGCGCCCGACGGTGAGGGACGAAAGCTGGGGGAGCGAACCGGATTAGATACCCGGGTAGTCCCAGCCGTAAACGATGCGGGCTAGGTGTTGGAGTGGCTACGGGCCACTTCAGTGCCGCAGGGAAGCCATTAAGCCTGCCGCCTGGGGAGTACGGTCGCAAGGCTGAAACTTAAAGGAATTGGCGGGGGAGCACCACAAGGGGTGAAGCTTGCGGTTCAATTGGAGTCAACGCCGGGAATCTTACCGGGGGAGACAGCAGTATGAAGGCCAGATTGAAGGTCTTGCCTGACGAGCTGAGAGGAGGTGCATGGCCGTCGCCAGTTCGTGCCGTGAGGTGTCCTGTTAAGTCAGGCAACGATCGAGACCCGCACCCTTAGTTGCTACTGAGGAAGTTTTCCGAGGGGCACACTAGGGGGACCGCCGTCGATAAGACGGAGGAAGGAGCGGGCAACGGCAGGTCAGTATGCCCCGAATCCCCTGGGCTACACGCGAGCTGCAATGGCAGGTACAATGGGTTCCGACCTCGGAAAGGGAAGGCAATCTCGAAACCCTGTCTCAGTTGGGATTGAGGGCTGTAACCCGCCCTCGTGAACATGGAATCCCTAGTAATCGCGTGTCATCATCGCGCGGTGAATACGTCCCTGCTCCTTGCACACACCGCCCGTCGCTCCATCCGAGTGGGGTTTGGGTGAGGCGTGGTCTTCTTGGCTGCGTCGAATCTGAGTTCCGCAAGGAGGGAGAAGTCGTAACAAGGTGGCCGTAGGGGAACCTGCGGCCGGATCACCTCCTATGTCAGCCAATTCCGACTGGAACTGGAAAAAGCGCCAAAGCCCACTTAAAATCTTAAATCTGGTTTTTGAGTATTCTAATTACTAGGATTTTTTGTGAACTTTTTGATTGTCTTCTTTTTTAGTTAATATATATTATGGTATGGAAAGCCCAAAATTTGGTCGAAACCAAATAATCAATAGAATTCCTGTTCATATTAGGAGACTAATATTACTTCATTGTTGAAAATTAGATTTTTTCTGAAAAATTAAGAGACAACAAGAAGCTCTCTTTTGGTTTATTTCTGGGAAACTAGCTAGTTATTGTTTTTTAGGAGTTTGATGGCTGCCATTTTTGCTCCGATTTCTGCGAGTTCTCTGTTTTCTCCGGATCCTACTATAATGACATCGTTTTCTTTTGGCTTAAACTGTGACACTAGTTTGTCGTACAGCTCTGGCATGCTTTCGGAAATATTTTTCTCGGCTGTAGGTAATGAAAGCTTGTTGCTTGAAAAAACTAGAGTTGTTGCTCCTGTTGCTCCGCTCTTAATCGCTATGTCCCGTTGTTCCATGCCGCTTCCTACTGTTTCAGCTGAGTCTCTGACAAGAACTGCAATGTTACATTTGCCGATTGTCAGAGGGCTACGGGGAACCTCCTTGCATGCGCTGATTTTACTTCGTAGATTAGAAAACAGTTTCTTTCCTTCTTCAGACAACGAAATTCCTATTCGCGAACTTTGAGTTATTTCCTCATTTTTCAGGTGTTTTAGAAGTGTCCTTGTTGCGCCTTCTCCCAAGCCCAGCTCTTTAGAAAGCCGTATTCTACCAATACTTCCGTAGTCACCAATTAATTCTAGCACTTTAACTACATGAGCCTCATTAAATGATGGAGCAGGTCCAGGTGCAATCTTGCACGTAACTCTATCAATAATCTTTAACAAGTTCAACATTGAAATCCATCATCAATTAACCTATTGCAGGAACGGTTTATAACAATAACTTAAAACTTTTAAAACCCTTTTAGCTACCTGCCCAAACAAAAATATGCAGTGGCACCACAAAGTTTGTAATAACGGTTGAGACCATTTTACTTTATCCAATAAAAAAGGAGAACGAAAAAGATTGGAACAGTAATTCTGGTAACGGGCACTCCTGGCGTTGGAAAAACAACTGTTTCAAACAGACTAGCCTCTAAACTGAACGCCCGTTACATAGGCATAACTGAACTTGTTAAGGTAGAAAATCTGGTAACCAGCGTAGACAATGAAAGAAAAACGTTAATTGCAGACACAGAAAAAGTTTCAAAACAGCTACAGGAAATCCTAGCGGCCTCAAAAGGCAGCATCATAATTGAGGGACATTACGCTGTTGATGTTATTCCAAAAGAGCAAGTGAATATAGTTTTTGTCCTCAGGCGTGACCCAAACGAACTCAAGAATGTACTAGAAAAGCGTGAATATCCGGAAAAGAAGGTCTGGGAGAATCTAGCCGCGGAAATTTTGGATGTTTGCCTCTGGGATGCCCTGTCTGCCTGCGGAGCTGATAAAGTCTGCGAGGTTGACGTTAGCGGCAAGACAGTGGAGACTGTGGTTGAGGAGATAGTTCTGGTTCTTGAGAAGAAGAAAGATTGCTGCGTCGGAACTGTTGATTGGTTAGGAAAACTGGAGAAAACACGACAACTCGGAGAGTTCTTGAACAGAATCTAGTTTAGCCGAGCAATCTTAGAATCTGCTGTTTTGACAATAGAGTAATGGCGCGGCGGTTGGCGTATGCTTTGGCGTGACCGCTAAATTTTTCAGCAATTATTATTGGTTTTGGGAAGCCCACGTCTTCTGCGGCGTTGTCGATGTTTATGATCATGTTGACGCCGACTGTACGGTTCCAATCTTTAATCCAAACTGAACGTTTTTCTTTTCCTCTTTGAATGATGAAGTCAAACTTGCGCGAAAGCCCTGATGTGCCTTCCAGAATAGCGTCTTTTTCGGTTTGATAGCCGTTTTGCCGAAAATATTTTGCGGCAAGATTTGTTAAGGAAAGTCGACTCATTTATCTGCATCCTAATACAGAATTAAGGCGTTCCAAGAAAAAGCTTTTCCTACTAATGGATGTGCATTAGATGTATGTGGTGATTGTCTGTTACGGTTGCGGACAGTTTCTTTTGGCTAATCATACCCAGAAAACCAGAAGATGCCCCCACTGTGCAGCTCGGCTAACTTTAAGTAAAGCAAAAATGGTGGCTCATGTAAAAACTGCCCTAGAAGCTTCTAACTATCTTCGGATGTTAAAGAGTAAAAGGAAATTCTGAATGTATACAAGAGAGTGGTTCTTTTATTCGCTGTATTTTTTGGGTTGTCCTGTGTTATTTAAGGGGGAGTGATAAAAAGTAATATTGTTTAGTAGGTACAGAAGATTTAATATTGTATGCGACCACCTATTCCTGTGTCATGGAGGTCATATCGTGGAAGACAAACCAATGATAATAGCATATGTCATTCTCTTCACAGGAATAGGTTTACTAGCATTCACATTCATAAGCGCCTACATATTCCTAATCAACAACCAAACAATCACTGGTTCATCCGACTTAATAGACGTCTTTGGCAGTTCCTTGGCTCCCCTGATTGGAGCAACCATCCGAATAATGTATCTCGGCGTCATGGGATGGATAGGCTCAGGGCTTACTGCACGAGGAGTCCAGCTTATTGGTCAACTCAAACGTCTAGCAGTCAAACCAATGAGTCAATAAAAGCCCAAGACGCTAAAAAAATGACAAAAGCGTAGTCTCATTAAAAAGAGACAAAAGTGAAGGAAAACAAGTAGATGAATATCGCTATAAGAATGCTTAGCATAGCAACATTCATTCTCTGGATAGTAATTCTTTTCTTTTCTGTCACGGCTGTCGTCTCAATAATGAATCTTGGCGTAACAATCGGCGATGTCTCAAATGCTTCCCTCCAGCAACGGAATCAGCCTTTCTTTACCATTCGCTATAAACAACAACGGTTACTATGAAATAGCTGATTTGAACTTGACAACCCGGGTTACGGACCTCAATGGAACCGTGGTGGATCAAACCGAAACTATTGTCCCGTCAATACCACCGGGAACCACTCTTAATTCATCACACACAATCGAAATAGACCTAGAAGATGTCATGTCAATGGATCACGTAACGTTACTTTTAAACGACAGCGAATTCAACGTAGAAATTTTTGCAGGTCTCAATTTCGCACGAATGGTCCCAGCGCAGCTCTCACTGAATACAACAATACCCTGGGGGGCACCCTTTGCAGGATTCTCCATTGGTGAAATGTCTGTTTCTCCATATAACAGCACCCATGTAGAAGCAACAATACCCGTAAGTTTCGAAAATCACGCTGTTCTTGAGATATCTGGAACTTTGAAGCTGGAATTCTATAATGGTTCACAAGAAAGGATAGCCTCTGGATCGACTGCTATTAGTGTCCCGTCGCAGAACAGCTACGCCAATAACATTTCTATGTATGCAGTGCAGGAAGATGAGCCAAAATTAACAAGCAGCGGAAACCTGCACCTGATTTTCGAGACGCCAATGTTTACCGTGAACTGGTGGGAGCCTTATGGTTAAATTAACAACAGATTTGATTTTGAAGCAGGTACTCCCTAGAGTTCTTAAAGCTGTGTTGTGGGGTTCTGTAACTTTTCTTGTTGTATATTATCTACCGATGATGCTTTATCCACAAGATCTTCTTCCCATTGATTACACTGATTCGCTTATTCAATTCGCTATTATATCAGTTTTCTTCACAGTTTTAGGCCAGCTTTTGTCAGGAACAATTATCGGATGTGGCTTTGGCGTAGCAAAGGCACTTGTTATAATTGCTTTCTTTTTCGCTATTTCAGAAGGCGGAATCTTCAGTCTAACGTTGCCTGTTACAGAAGTTGTGGTAAACTTGTCTGTTGACATTAGCACAATTCTCTTGATGATTGTCTCTGTGAATCTGTTTGATATCGCAAAAAATCTTCTTGAAGCAATAAACATCCTTACCCAAAAGGCAACTGATATTGACTTTACTTAAACTAGAGACGAAATAATAGCCACAACTCTGATGATGGAACATGGGTGGACTGAAAAAATCGATATTCTCTTCGTTAATTGTGCTACTTGTTTTAGAGTTTCTTTCTTATCCGGTGTTTCCTCTCGCTTTAAACGGTGAAGATACTGGAGCCGTTGAAGCCGTGTCCTTTCCAGAAGCTGAGATGCCTGATTGGAGACCCGTTTTTCAGAAGGGTCTCTCTTTTTCGGCTTGGGACAGCAACGCCTTTAGCAGTTCGGAATCCGATGAGTCTCTGGCTCTCTTGACTGAAACGAACACAGAGTGGATAGCAGTCTGTTTCTCGTGGGTTCAATCCAACACGACATCATATGACATTCATCCTGATCCAGACCGCACGCCAACAAATGCCTCAGTAAAACACGCCATAACCGTAGCCCATAATTTAGGCTTAAAGGTGATGCTAAAACCAATGGTTGACACATTAGAAGACGAGAAAACGCAAGGATACCCAACCGTGTGGAGAGGCGAAATTGAGTCGTCTGACGCATGGTTTGAAAACTACTCAGGGTTTATCAATGATTTTGCCGAGTTTGCCGAGCAGAATGATGTGGAACTTTTCTGTGTTGGATGCGAGTTTAAAGCGACAACCAGCGAAAAAGAGCAGTGGGAAAATGTTGTTTCTGGTGTGCGAGAACGTTACTCAGGTCCCATTACATATGCTGCTGACTGGACAAACTACAAAAACATTGAGTGGTGGGATTCTGTGGATTATGTGGGAATAGATGCCTACTTTTTGTTGACACTCTTTAAAAACAATCCAACATTTGAGGAACTGAAGAATGCTTGGACCAACCACGCGGACAGATATTGAGGAATGGCTTCTAACAGTAAACAAGCCAGTGATATTCACGGAAATTGGGTATCGAAGTGGTGATGGAACAAGCATGGCTCCATCAAACTATTGGACAGACATGACCGTTGACCTCCAAGAACAGCGCGACTGTTATGAGGCAGCCTTCCAAACTTTATGGAACCGAAGCTGGTTCTACGGCTTCTACTGGTGGACATGGATACATGATCCCACAAAGGGAGGATCAAACGATTCGTATCATACGCCACAAAATAAGCCCGCCCAAAACGTCATAACAGACTGGTATTCCAAGGATAGACAGTTTGCGGTCATAGATCAAACTTTCATAAGCGCCCAGAAATGCAACATCAACGAGGCACAGTCAGTCGGTTTTCATATAAGCTGGGAAACTGACGGCATCGATGTTTTTGATGCCAGAGTTTACGTGAACGGAACAGAGTATGTAACCAATAGAACAGGATGGGCAAGCTTCAGTAAATCATTTGATACTGTAGGCAAGAGGTCATGGGTTGTGACGGGATTTCAGCATCCTGAAGCAAACGGATACATTGTAACTGCTGAGAGCCCAATTATTGTCTGGGACAAAGTTGTAATTGATGTGGAAGTTGATTCGTCAATGTTTGGAGTAACAAAGGTGCGGACGAAAATCAGGCACGCTTATGATGGCTCTTTAGTTGCGGATGTAACTGCAGTTGTGAATGGAGAACCCTCAGAAGAAGTTGAACCCGGAGTCTACGAGACACAAATAGCTTCGTGGAGTCCCTACCAGCAATTAACGGTTACTGCGGATGCTTATGGCTTCCAGGTTGAAACTTGGACAAAATCAACCTTTCATACATTAAATATCATTTTGTTTCTTGCACTCATAGTAGCAGCGATTGTGACAGCATTATTGCTCTTGAAATGGAGACGCCGCAATTCCAGTCAAACCGCCGAATAGAGCCTATCATATTAGGAAACTAATAACAGCTGATTGTTAAAAACAGCCTTTTCACGTATGAAAGCAGGCGAAGCTCTGCCTACTGAACCCCTGTTATTTGTGCTTCTGAGTTACCCAAGAGCCATCGCAAACAGCAGAATTCAAACTAAAGCCTTCTCTGCAGCAACCAAACTTCAGGTGGTTTTCTTCAGCTAACTCTTTGGCTTTTTTCATCAAACCAAACCTTAGAGCCTTAGGCAAATATGTGGAACGCCCAACTCTTCTCTCCCTCAGTGAAATATAATGTTTTTCAATTTCTTTGCGATTTCGGGAAACACTGCACTGAATCGTTTCCAATTGTCAGGTTTTATCTTGTATGATGAACAAGTAACCTGCAAAACACCCAAGTCGGCAACGATTTTCATAAGTGTCGCCAAATCATCATTAAGAAAAGGAATAACAGGATCAATTCTCAGCGGTGATGGGAATGCCTGCCGCAACCAACATTTCTATAGCTTCAGTCGCCTCGAAGAAACAGGTGCACCTGGCTCAAGCTTTCTAGACATCTCATCATCAGCCGTGAGTAATCAGTAAACGAAACCATACAAGCAATTTCTGTAGAACATCGATGTCTCTTGTCACTAAATCAGATTTCGTGACTATCTGAAGCCTGCAACGACTATCCGCCAGTATTTCAAGACAGTTTCGGGTCAAACCAGTTTTCTGTTCCATCCGCGGATACGGATCAGAAGAATTAGACAATGAAATCAATTCGCCCTCCAATTTGGCTGCCTCCCGCTTTAATCTAGAGAGTAGATCTTTTTTGGGTCTGCATTCATGGAAACCGGGGTATGTACGATGAGGCGTAGCAGTAGACGCAGTCATGGTCACATCCTGTGTAGGGATTGAATGTTAACTTGTCTGGGCAAGTGCACAACTGGGATTTCCAAGGATCAAAAACAGTAAGTAACATAACTATGCTTCCAACAGCAAAAAATATGCATGTAGAGTCTTATTTCTGATTCGATTGCATGCACTGCGTGGCTAGGATGAAGTTTTCAAAGAGAAATGATCTGCACAGTTAGGCTATTCCGATTGTGTTGCCGACTCCAACCACCAGCACCGTGTTTCCTTCTTCTGTTCGCTCCCGAATAACCTGCCCAAGCCTCTTAATAACCTCATCAGCAGAACTATTAGCACATCGGTCATCGGTGATAAAACCTCCTTCAGTGACTGCCGAACAATAAAGCATACACTGGAATAGTATATTTGGTAGCCAGCTCCTCTATCTTGAACTTTTCAACCCCAACACCACCAATCGCCGCGCCCACACCCCCACAACGAAGCCAGAATCTTCTCCCTCTAACTTGAGGCCAGCATCGATCATTACAATCAATGACACTTTACGCTTGTAATCGTTGACTAGTTTAGCCACTGCATCACTAGCCTTCCCAACAGTTCCACCTGGACCCTTAGCCCTAGTAACAACAACATTTCTGCCCTCAACAGTTACTTCTGCGGCAACCATGTCCTCTGCCACATCACGTATGTTAGTGCTTGCCATCAATTTGGAGGCAACCAAAGGACCCACCCCATCGCCGATTGGTTTGCCCTTGCTTGAAAGCGTCTATAAATGAAAAGTAGGCTTCTGCTTCTTCCATAATAAATGGAAGCTCCATCTGAATCTGCACCATGTTATACATTGTGCCACCCTTTTTTCCTGCCAAATAGTGATGGCGAACAGTACGATAAAGAGAATTCAAGTCCTCTTGCTGTTTCTACAAGATTTTGCAGGTTCTGTATCTGCTTCTCATCAGCAGAGGGCGCCAACGCTTTAACTTCATCTTTTACTCGTTCATCGGCTGCGTCAACCAAGCATTCCAATCTTTTAACTACTCCAGACGGGTCCATGCTCGATGGTTGAATGGCAAAGAAATGAAGAAGCGTTTCAAGTCTAGGCTTTGGGTCAATTTCAGGTTTTCCAAGAGCCATAATTGCGGAGACAGCCTCGTCTTTGGCTTTGTCACGCATATGCTTGCAGCTTAGCTTAAAGATTTAGATATCTTACCCAGAACCAAAGTGACCTGCAGTTTCTGAGAGAAAAACGAGAACCCAAAAACAAACACGATATAAACAATATTGATGATATACGCCAGCATGTTTGAATCCAAAACAGTTAAGCCTCCTTAGTTTCCTGCTCCTCCAATGAATCAGAAGAATATTCATGTTTCGTTTTTTGTTTTTCTCAACTTAGCTAACTCTTTATCTGCTGTCTGCAGCTCGCTTTGTAACATTTTAATCATGTGCTGCATACGGTTACGTTTCAATTCAAGAGCTTCTTGTCTGATCTTTGGTTTTTCTTCAAGGAAGGGCGAAAAAGGATTTGGTATCTGCGGCATGGGCAACACCTTAGGTTCCAAATCTAACACATTTATTGCATACTCTTCAAACAGGGTGTTCATGTTTTCAGCAATCTGACTATGCTTCAGGAGCGCCCGATCAAGAATGAGCTTTCCTGATTCAGTTATGTGATAAATTTTACGTTTTCTTTTTTGAAGACCCCATTCTCCCTTTATGTATCCTGCCTTTTCTAGGCTCTGAAGTATTGGATAGGCGCCTCCAGCGGTTGGTTTCCAGAAGCCCTCGGTTCGGTCTCTGACTTCTTTCATCATTTCGTATCCGTGACATGGTTTTTTGCTCAGAAGAATTAAGAAGGCGATACGCATGTACCCTTTTTGTGACTCTTTTAGCCATTTTGTAGCTGTTTTTTCTTCGTGTTCGGGATGCATGGTCTTCCAGAATCCTTCAGCTGTAAAGGTAATATTTATATTTTGGTGCGATATATTGCATCGAAATATATTGTGATGGTGAGAATTGTTGGAAAGCGAAGCTCATGATTGAAGTGAACAACCTAACGAAAAAAGTTCAATGAATTCACAGCTGTAGATCATATTACATTTGATGTTAAAAAAAGCGAAATTTTTGGATTACTTGGACCAAACGGTGCAGGCAAAACAACGACTATTCGAATGCTTTCCACATTAGCTCAGACCCACAGATGGATCAGCAACAATCGGCGGATATGATATAGTAAAGCAAGACAATAAGGTCAGGCAATTGATTGGTCTAGTTTCTGAAAAAATGATAATGTATGACCGGTTGACAGCGAAAGAGAACCTTAGGTTTTTTGGAAAACTCTACAACATCCCAAACAGTAATTCTCAATCAAAGGATTGATGAACTCTTAGAGCTGGTTCAGCTTACCGAATGGAAAGACTCTAAAGTTGGCACATTCTCGACTGGAATGAAACAAAGAATGAATGTGATCAGAGCTTTACTAAACATGCCCAAAGTATTGTTTCTCGACGAGCCCACATTGGGTTTGGACCCACAATCCACCGTTGAGGTCAGAGAGTTTATTAAAAAAATTAATCAAGAAAACAAAACAACAATCATCCTTACCACGCACATGATGAACGAGGCTGACATACTTTGTGATCGAATAGGAATAATTGATCAATGGAAAAATTGCCTCCCTTGACACACCAACAAACCTGAAAAATGCTATTTCAGGCGCAAATACGACTATACTCACCTTGGAAATTCGCTAACCTAACACCAGACCTAATAGCAACAGTAAGAGATCTTAAATGCGTGGAGACTATTTCTCAAGAAAATTCCAGTCATATAAAGATTCATGCCCACGGTGATGATGCTTTTGACAGTCATAATAGATGCCATACGTGCGGAAGAAAGGAAACATAGTTTCAATGCAGAATATTCAACCTACGTTGGAGGACGTTTTCTTGCATATTACTGGACGTGCAATGCGAGACAAAGCAGACAAAAAGATAGAGATGCCCAGTCATGGACCATTTAGACAGCAACGGAGGGTAAGGTGATCAAAATGGGAGCAAAAAATATGATCTCGCATAGTCTCAGGATTGCCTGGAAAGACTTGATGGAGTTGTTCAGGAACCGAATGGGACTAGTTCTGCTTATTCTGATGCCCATATTCATGATGGCGATGGTTGGATTCATTTATCCTTCTGAGACTTCCCTAAATAATGTACCCATCGCATTGGTGAATGAGGATACAGGATTTAGTGATTACAGTTTAAGCTCAACTTTCATTCTGACATTAAACAGCATAAACGAGAACACGGGCATGATGACGCTTACGGATGCTTCGAATCTTGATGATGTTAGAGAGATGATTCAAACTGGAGACGTTGAAGGCGGTATAATAATATCCAGCGACTTCACATCAAACATCATGAGTGGACAGCAGGGAACAATCACAATCGTAACGGATCAATCTAATCCTCAAATGTCAGCGATGATACAAGCTGTAATGAATGGGGTATTTGAGCAGATGGGTACCAGCTTTAGCTCAGCAAAACGTTGCAGAGCAGTTGGGAATTGATTTAAGCAATGCTTTGGCGGTTGTGAAGCCATATGACATTCAGACCAAGGGATCAATTGAAGGCGAATTCAGTTACTTTGATTTTATTGCTCCTGGGATTATGGCGATGACTGTTATGATGAGCGTTATGACTGGGCTTCCTGCGGCTATTTCTCAAGAGAGAGAAGTGGGTACGTTGGATGGAATGATGGTGGCTCCAATCAATCGGCTTTCGGTGATACTTGGAAAAACTTTTGCCCAGATGGCACGTGGCATACTTCAAGGAGTTCTCATACTAGTATTAGCTGTGATGTTGTTTGGCGTTACTATCCACGGAAACATTCTATTAGTTTTTGCTTTGTTGCTCCTGGGTGTGTTTCAGCTTTGTTGGTTTGGGCGTCGTGTTAACTTCTTTCGCCAAGGATCAGGAGACAGCCGTGATGATGATGACTACAATAATGTTTCCGATGATGTTCCTTAGCGGGGTGTTCTTCCCGGTAGAGCAGATGCCATGGTTCATGCAGAGCATCTCAAAGTTCCTTCCACTAACCTACGTCGCCGACGCCTTAAGAAAAGTAATGGTGCTTGGAGCAGACATACCCGCAATAACCACAGAACTATCCATACTGATAGTGTTCGGAGTCGTCATGACAGCAATAGCAGTACCATTGTTCAAAAGAGCAATGACCAAGTAATAGGAATGATATAAAATGCCATCAATCGAAGCATTAAATCTTTCAAAAAATTACGGTTCCTTTGCTGCAGTGTCGAACCTAAACCTCAAGCTTGAGGGCGCAAAATGTGTTGGCTTCCTAGGACCTAACGGTGCAGGAAAAACGACTGCCCTCAAAATGTTTACTGACTTAATCAGGCCATCTTCTGGAGAAGCACTGATAAATGGTGTAAACGTGCGTAAACAAAAGAAAAAGGCGCTTGAATCGGTCGGCACACTCATTGAAATGCCAGAGATTTATCCCTCTCTAACACCACGAGAGGCATTAACTATGATTGCTGAGATTAGAGGCGTTCCCAAATCTGAGCGGAAAAGTCGAGTAGAAGAGGCTGTCTTCGAAGTCCGAATGGGTGAATGGATCGATAAGCGCGTTGGTAGATTCTCTAAGGGAATGAAACAAAGAATTTGCGTTGCCTCTGCTATACTCAGCGATCCTTCTGTTGTTCTATTAGATGAACCTACCACTGGGCTTGATCCTCGCGGAATGAGCGAAGTAAGGGACATCATAAAATCCCTAAAGAACAAACAGAGATTGATTTTCATGAGTAGCCACTTACTTAGCGAGGTTTCGGATGTCTGTGACGAGGTTGCCATTATAGACCATGGCAAATTAATCATTTATGACACTCTTTCTAATGTGACTGCCAAGGTTTCGGGTGGAGAAAATATTGTTGAAATTGGAATACGAAAAACCGTTGATGTAGAGTTGGTAAACAAGATTGCCACAAAATTACCTTATGTTGCCAAGGTTGAAAAAAGTAACGGTTCCACCTTCAGAATAAAATTCACGGGTGGTTTGGATACACAAGAAAAACTTCTTGCTGATTTGGTGAAAATGAAGATCGGAATTGTCAGCTACAAACCAGCTTCGTCGGCTCTTGAAGGAGCATATTTGAGTTTGATAAAGGATACACTGTGATTAATATGACAAAGACAACAATTTTTTCAAACAATAAGGTGCCAAGCAGTCTGATGCAGGCAGGCATCACGACAAAGTACACCTTTCTTGATTATTTTAGGTCACGCAGATTTTTCATACTCTTAACTATAACTCTATTGATAAGTGTACTTCTTACAGTTTTGGTTGGATATTATCGTCCTGAGAGTTTTTTGAATTCTGAGTTAGACTTTTATGCAAACTGGTGGGGAAATTCCGCAACCTACGTTATTATACTATCCGGAATTTTCTTCGGAGGCGATGCAATTGCAGGAGAATTCCAGAATAAAACAGGCTACTTTGGACTCCCAAATCCAATTAGAAGATCATCCGTGTATATTGGAAAGCTGCTAGCAGCCTTTTCTGCATCCACAATAATATTGGGAGTATTTACTGCAGTCACAGTCAGTAATGGAATATACTACTTTGGTCTAAACGTCCCTTACCAATTCGTATATTCCGTGCTTTTTGCATGGTTCTATCTTGCAGCAGTTCTTGGGTTTACTTTCTTCTTTAGTTCATTGTTCAAGAGCACCTCAATGTCCACCATCGTGACAGCAATCCTATTTTTGTTTGCCTTTTCCCTTATTCAGACCCTAGTTTCAAACCTTGTACAGATTGAGCCGTGGTTCATCTTGACGTATGGAGCACAAATAATAGGAAACATATTGACTGTGCCTTATCCCCAGCACAAGGTTGTTACCAGCTTTGGCTCCTGGAGGCGGTGCAGGAGGAGGCATAGGAGGAATCTCTCTGACAATGTTCAATGTGCAAATTCCTGAAGGTCTTGCAATCATAGGAATTTACTTTATAGTCACAGCAATTTTGGGTTTGGTGCTCTTTGAGAGAAAAGAGTTTACAGGTAATCAACCCACGAATTCAAGCTCCGATACAATAGACAAAAATTAAGGTTAACAACCTAAAAACCTTAAGTCAACAGTCTCACAAGATTGAAAAGAAGTCTCCCTTTTTCACGATCAGATACTAATCCCTACAAGAAACTGCTGCGCATTAGGTAAACTTCCCAAGAACTTGCAGTCATATAGGAGTCTACTAATTTTCATTTTTTAATAAAATAAAAAATGCTGAAAAGTAGGCATCTAGCATTCTTTTGCTAAATGCTCTTTTGATGGTGTCGATGTTTTGTTTAAGCTGTGTCAATGAACTTGCTGGCTTTAGGTACTTCTTCAGGTAGTCCTCTTCTCTTCCGTATACCCGCTATAACTTCCAGTGAGATACTTTCAGGAACCTTTTCCCAATGATCAAACTGTGTCTGCCAGAAGGCGTGACCAGAAGTCACAGACCTCATGTCCGCGGAGAGACCAAAAGTCTCTGAAACTGGAAGAAATCCAGTTGATGTTGGTTATAGGTCCCTTCTGTTCTGAAGACACTATTCTTCCTCTCTTACGGCTTATTAGTCCCGTTACGTCGCCAACGAATTGGTGAGGAACTGAAACACCGATTTTGTATATTGGTTCAGAAAGAACTGGTTTGGCGGTAAGGAAAGATCCCCACATAGCTCTTTTCATTGTGGGCATAAGCTGTGCTGGTCCACGGTGTACTGGGTCTTCGTGCAACTTTGCATCCAAGAGCTTTACTTTGACTCCTCGTATTGGCTCATCTGAAAGGGGACCGTTCTTAGCTGCCCATCTGAAACCTGAATTGACCGTCTCTTTTGATTCTCGAAGGTATTGAACACCCTTAGTCATGTCGACCAGAATGTTTTTGTGTTCTTCTAGAGCCCACACGTTTTTCGCTTCTTGTGCAGACCATCCTGCTTCTTCACGTAAAGTGGTACCAACTCGTTTGTTTCCCATTGCTTCAAACAAGGAACCCTTTTCCATCAAGTCAATAACGTTTTGGTCAAGAGGTTCCACTTGAACCCAGAATTTGCTGTGTTTGTTTGGGCTCTTTGCCATAGCAACTACACCCGGTGCAGATGCGGTTTCCCTGTAGACGACAAGTGGCTGAGACGTTAGAATCTCTA
This sequence comes from Candidatus Bathyarchaeota archaeon, assembly GCA_963697165.1. Classification (GTDB taxonomy): domain Archaea; phylum Thermoproteota; class Bathyarchaeia; order Bathyarchaeales; family Bathyarchaeaceae; genus Bathyarchaeum. The sequence goes on along the minus strand of CAVOMX010000014.1, from coordinate 12,083 downwards.
ATCCTCCACCATATTGTTTGAGGAACTTGACTGCTATCTCAAGATGGAGTTCACCCATTCCGCTGAGAAGATACTCGCCCGTTTCTTTGTTAATTTTGGTTACCAAGTTTGGATCGTCGATAGCTATACGGTCCATCAATTCTATGAGACGCGGCAGTTCCCTAGGATGTTTAGGTTCAATGGCAATTGTGATAACTGGCTCGGAAACGTATTGTATGTTTTCGAATGGAACCATAGCATCTTTTTGTTCGATGCTAACAAGAGTTTCTCCTGCCCTTGCAAGTTCCATTCCCAGCACTGCACCTATGTTTCCGGCAGCGATCTTACCAATAACCTCTCTGTATGCACCCATATACATGGAGACCTGCTGAACACGGTAATCCTTCTTGGCGCCAACCAACTAAACTCGGTCGCCCTCGTTAAGGCATCCTGAAAAGATACGACCTGTAGCAACTAGTCCCGCATGAGGGTCCATCTTGGGCTGACGTCAAACACATGACGGTTGGTCCAGTCTCGTCACAGTTACTCATAGCTTTTCCAAGCTCGGAATCTATCTCTCCTTTCCAAACTTTCGGGACACGATACTTCTGAGCAACTACTGGATTTGGAAGATTCTTGACAGCCATGTCCAATATTGCATTGTGAAGAGGAACCAATTCTGCAAGCTCTTCCTCTCTCCCATTCTGATAGGCATCCACGACATCACTGAATTTTATTCCCTTCTCTTGGGCACTGTCAAGCGTGAAGCCCCACTTGTGCAGGGCTGAACCAAAAGCTACTGTTCCCTTGGTTGGATCGACTTTCCAGTGGTCTCTGTGGTCTTTTTCTCCATATATCGAAATCAGGTTGTTGAAGTCCCTGATTATTCGCAGAAGTTTTGTTTGCATCTGTTCTGCATTAAGTTTGAGTTCTTTAATCAGACGGTCAACTTTGTTGATGAAAAGAACAGGTTTAACTCGCTCGTTAAGAGATTGGCGAGTGACTGTTTCTGTTTGAACCATTACTTCTTCGACGGCGTCTACGACTACGACAGCTCCGTCGATTGCTCTTAGGGCACGTGTTACTTTTCCTGTGAAGTCTACGTGACCGGGAGTGTCTATGAGGTTAACGACGTGTGATATGTTGTCGACCTCGTGTAGAAGGGAAATGTTTGCTGTTTTGATTGTAATTCCACGTTTTCTGTTCTTCTTCAAGATAGTCGAGGGCTCTTGCTGCTCCCGCGATTTTAGGTGACAGGAGTCCTGCCTCGGCTAGCAGGGAGTCAGACATGGTCGTTTTTCCATGGTCAATGTGGGCAATTATGCCGATATCCCTAATGTTTTCTTTTTTGTTCATGAGCTCTTACAATGTCACTCGTTTGCCTAAATTTTGGCACCTTATCGATTCTCCTGATTGTTAATGGACAGCAATGCTAGATTAAAAGCACACCTATAAGCATTATTGTAAGAGAAGATTAGTAATTTCAAATCCGAGAATTATTTCCCGTTTTTCTAGTATAAGAAAACTTAACATTTTATTCACAAAAGGGATAAAAATTGGGCGTGCACTGGAACTAACATAAAGAATAAAATGCTGCTAGTCTTCCCATCGATAGACTTTCTTCTTGTTTTCAATTTGTCTGACAACAATTGAAACAGATTCAATTATGGTAACAGATTACATCTCCACACTCTGGGGCATTGCCATTTTATCTTTTGATGCTCCAAAAAATGTGGCTAAACCATTTTCCTTAATGAAATTTAGATTGTCAACTATGCTCATATGATAATGAGTCATGTAGCGTTCTTCTATGTGTTTTAGGTTGTTGCAGGGAAATTCTTCGCATTCGTGACAGAATTCCACTTTGTGTTCAGAACCGTTTTGCATCTTTTCTTTGACAAAAGAGCACTTCTTGTCTCTGGGTCGGTAACCTTAAGTAAGACAGTTCTTACGCCCTTGGTTCTAACATCATGTTTCAAAGCAAGGTAGCTACTGCAAACATCACTGTCCATTCCACAGGGAGCTATTTGTTCCTCGTTCAGGTTACCCCAGCCTTAACATAGGATATCCAGAGTGTGAACATCAATTTTTTCTGGCAACCACTTGATTTCTGAAGTCTTAAATTATCGAAAAAATGCAGAATTTGGCTCATATGAAGTAATACATATCACGGGTATGTAAACAGCATTCATAAAGGGTTTATTATATGATTACAATTTGAAACGTATTGAACCAAATTATTTCTTCTTTCTGATTCTTCCCCTGGCTATATTGGTGTTCTTTCTGGTAGGGCTAGTAATACGCAATTCACGAACAGAAGAAGATGACTACGAAAAACAGAAAAAGAAGCTTAGACGACTATTGTTTACAGGGAAAGCTTGACAAACAAACGTACATAAATCTCAGCGCAGACTAAAATACGTGAAGCACTTTAACGACGAATCGCAGAAGCTCCTTTCTCTCCTATAGGACGAAAAAATCGACGAACCAACCTACGTCAGACTAAGACACATACTTGACACAACATTCAAAGAACGACTAGACAAACTTGATGAAAGATACAACCAAAGTCAACACTGAAAAGCCCTTTGATGCTTCTAACTTTTGAGTGATAGAAAAACAAAATAGTAGTTAACACTATTCTTTTTGAAGAGTTGAGTGTACATTGAAGATCGAGACAAACCACAACACTAAACATAAAATGGTCGAATTAAAGGCAAGAGTCGACGATCACAACCTTTTAGAAAAATGCTGTCTGCTCTTGGAGCAAAATACACTGGAGAAGTTCATCAAAAGGACCAGTATTTTATGGTTCCTGAAGGAAGACTAAAACTAAGAACAGTAAAGGATACAGGTCAGCAGAGTTGATTTACTATGAAAGAGAGAACATCTTCGGACCGAAAAGCGATAATGCCTACATTCTTAGGGTTCAAGAATCAGACGATTTGAAGAGCATCTCGAGAAGATACTAAAACCGCTTATTGTCATAGAGAAAGACCGAGAAATCTACCAGTATACCGGAACGCAGATTCATTTGGACCATGTTAAGAAGCTTGGGAACTTCATTGAATTCGAAAGACAAACCTCTGATGATCAAAAAAGCGTTGAAAATGATCAGCGTGTTCTAAACAAACTGATGGAAACGCTAGAGATACCCCAAAACAATCTTGAATCCCTCTCTTACAGCGACCTCGTTGAGACCTGAACAGAAAAACAAGAAAAAGACAATTTTATAAAAACGGGATATTATTTGGGAGACATCTCCAATGGTGACGGTTATAGTAGGACTATACTATCAGAGCTAACTCTAAACTATTCTTTATTGGCGTATGTAACAGTTTTATTCTCTTCTGAAATTTAATTTTGGGAAATGTTCAACCATTAGTTACTAGTAAATTTAGGTGTGAATTCTGCTCCCTACACTTGACTTTAGAGCGTTTTTTGGGCTTTTAGCAAGAATGCGACAGAAGAAGAGATGACTCATTTATTTGTCTAGACAAGCAATCAAAATGGTTTTGTTTAATAGCTTCTGTTATGTGTTGAAAAAGTATGTTTGGTATTGCCTTGGCTTTGCTTTCTGCCCTGTGTTTCGGTTTATCCCAAATATTTGTCAGAAAAAACCTTGAAAAATCAAATTTTGTCTACATATCCCTAACCGTAACCATCATGGGTAACATTATCCTCTGGCCCCTCGCACTCATTTTCACAGACCTAAACACAGTAAACCCTGAAGGCTTAATGCTATTCATAATCGCTGGACTACTTGCGCCCGGAATTGCTAGACTATTCTACTTCAAAGGAATGGAAACTGCAGGCATATCAGCAAATGCATCCATCTTCGCAACCTATCCATTATACACCTCAATCGTGGCAGTTTCGCTTCTAGGCGAAGCCCTGATCCATCGAAAACTGGATAGGACTCGCATGCGTCATAGTTGGCGTAATATTTATTGGAAGAAACATAAACAAAGGCAACACCCAAACCAAGTACATACCAAAAAAGGGCTTAATTGTTCCCGTTGTCGGTTCCTTGGCTATAGCATTTTCGCAGATTGTAAGAAAGGAAGGCTTGAACATCTACAACCAGCCACTTCTTGGAGTTGCATTGGGATACACCACAACCCTAATCGTTTACCTTCTAGTACCTGGCATTATCCAAGACCTCTAGAACCTCAAGGTTTTCGCGTCAAGACATATACCTGTTCTGGAAGCCCGGAGTCGGCATAGCCGCAGGATGGCTACTTTCGTTTCTTGCACTAAGCCATGAGATGGTCTCGATAGTTGCTCCAATCCTACAAACTGAACTACTTTTCATCTTATTCTTTGCTTACATATTCCTCAGAAAACTCGAAAAAATCAGCTTCAAACTCATCGCAAGCGCCCTCTTAATCGTTGTAGGCGTTATTCTAATCAGCATCAACTAAACAAGCCATGCAATCATATTAGAAAATTAATAATACTTCATTGTTGAAAACACCCAACTATTTGTTAGTTTTTTGGGTTTTGGGTTTTGGGGTTAAATTTTAACTTTTTATAGTATTCCCTAATCGTTTGGAACTTTACATAGGTTATTTTGTTGTTGACTAGCTTTTTACCTAGGTAATTTTGGGTGGAACAAAATGAGGAAGAAAAAAAGTATCTTGGACTGCTTAAATCTGTTCTTTAATTTTTTCCAAAGCAAATTCTTTTGCATCTGAATGTAGTAATTTCATTCCAATAGAACTGACAGCATACTCGTAGATCTGTTTGAAATTACCAAAATCTGTCTTGGAATATTTGAACATCCATTCGTCGGCAAACTCTCTTGCTTGTTCTGGAAGTAACTTCATTCCAAAATAGCCAACAGCATACTCGTAGACCTGTTTGTAGCCATCAAAATTTCTATCCGCGTATTCAGTCATCCATTTATCAGCAAACAATCTCGCAGCTGAAGGAAGTAATTTCATTCCAATAAAACTGATAGCATACTCGTAGACCTGTTTGTAGTCCTCAAAATTTCTATCCGAGTGTTTGAACATCCATTCGTCGGCAAACTCTCTTGCTTGTTCTGGAAGTAACTTCATTCCAAAATAACTAATAGCATAATCATAAACTAGTCGGTATGTTCTAAAATCCCAAATCTTAACTTTTTTCCCACTGATTCCAGATTGTTGGGAATCATTCCTAAAAGGTGGTTTAAATCCAAGTGGAGGTCTAACATATTTGGGACTTTTATAAATCGGTCTCAATAAATCTTCCAAATGAGATGAAAAACAGGATTTCTCGATTATCTCTTATCACCATTCTAGGAAACAAAGCTAAACCTAAATCTCGATTTCGTCAGATTTAATGTGAAAACCAGATTTCAACTTCGCTCGAAGAAGCAGCTTTAAACGCTTTTAGATGTCTGCTGATTTACATCGGTTCAAGAAACGAAATTCTAACTCGTTTTTCCTCGGATAGGGAGTAAACAGAGCTCAAGGACCCCGAATTGTTCAGCTCTCACCAAGTCTGAAACCAGCGAGAGACGGTTGAAAACTCGTTTTCTGTTTTTCTCTATCATCTCAGCAATTTTTCTGTTAAATCTTCTGGTTTCCTTCAATCACGATGAAGTTTTCGGGTTTAGGCGCAACTTCGGTTTGGCTAATTCTATTCCAGTCTTCCAGCAGGTCTTTTTTTGTTTTTTCGACTTGGGCAATTTCTAACTGTTTAGCTTTAACATATGCGTCGATAACTTCCTCTAAAGGCATCGCAGAAAATCGTGTTGGAGATTCAAGGGTTGCCTCCACTAATCCCTTCTTCTCGAGGCTGGACAGAATACGATAGACAAGTCCTCTGTTTTTTCTTCATTTGCTTAGCGATTTGCCCAGTTCCCAATGTCCCATGTTTGGCAAGGAAAATGTAGACTTCGGATTCCTTTTCTGTTGCCCCAAAGTGTTGTAAAGCGTTCTTCAGATTTCCTTGGCTCAATAGTCACACTTCAAAAGAGACTGCTACCTACTTTTGTAGCCAGCTCAATTTTATTTGTGGTTAATTCATTAACTATTTTGCGGTGAACAGAATAATTTTTCCTAGAAATGGGAGAAAGAGTGTGAAAGAACATGAATAGAAAAGTCTTAGGAATTGCTGTTGTCTTGATGGCAATAGTTATGTTAGCTCTGCCACTGTCTATGGTATATGCTAGGAATGAGCAAGTTCATACCAGTAAGTGGTGCAAATGACCCTTTATTATGACGGTGAAACTGAACTGAAGTCCGCAGGTAATTTCTCTGTTTTCTCTCAAACAGATTGCACAGATTTGAGTATACTGCAGGACATCGATCGTAGCTGAAGGCACTTGCGATTTTGATATCAGATTTATCAAACCTATTTTTGATGGTGATTTTATTGTTGAATTCCATAGAAACTTGCCTCATACGGTATCCACGTTGACAGAGTCCAGAGATTGATGGATGGCAATATCGAAGGTGAATTGACTATTGCGGGGGATCTAGGAAATTGGAGAATATTAGGTGACACAGGGGATTTAGCGAGCATTTCATGGACAAGGAACAATTCAACCTACTGCCTCACCACTTGTGGTAGAGTACGTAGGTTATGTCCACTTAGACTCTTAGCATACTGACTAAACAAAGATACAATATAAAAAACTCCCAGTACTCCTCTTCTTTACAATTCAATTAGTCAAAAAGAAGACAACCAAATTGAGTTTGGAACGCGTGTATTCAAAGCTCTAATGAGCGTCAGTCTTTCAGAGCCTGATGCTAAGGTGTACGTTTATCTGGCTTTGAAGGGTCCAACCAAAGCAGAGAATATAGTTGACAGCCTAAAGATGAGCAGGCAGCAGACTTACAGCAGCTTAAAATATTTGCAGGATAAGGGCGTAGTTTTTCCAGATTCTAAGAAACGAGGCGCTTTTTCTGCTTTGCTCTTTGAAAAAGCCTTAGAATTGCTGATTGAAACGGAGAAGGAGAAGGCTGAAATTCTGAAGGATACCAAAAGAACCCTCCTTCAAGACTGGAAAGCTTCAACTGGTAAGAATAGCGCAAATTGCTGATTCGCGCGTAGTTTTGATAAAAAAGCGTGCACTTGTTGTGCGTGTGTGTTTTTTTTCTTGTCTGTGTGATATGTGAGATATGTAAGTAGTTAAGAGAAGAGAAAGAAGAAGAGTAAGAGTAAGAGGGTAACGTAGGAGTAAGTTTGGGTGTTGGGTTGAAAATTAACGTCCTAAGACTTTTCGTGATTTTTTTGGTTTTTATGAGGAACAAAATAGAGGCAATTATGGGACCTTTCACGTTTCTTATGAAAATGTGTTTTTAGCAATCAGAATGGTTCTAAAACTCTCATCGGTAAAGCGTATGGGCTTTGAGCAATTTATCGGGTCTCCTATGCATCTGCTTAAGGAACTTCTTATAAGGACATGTTCCATCGATTACGCTCTCAAGCAAGCTAGCCCACCATTGATCCTTAATGATTGAAACCACAATCCGTTGTTTTTTGGCATCTGAATTCGTTAAGTTGACTATTCTAGTTGCCAATCTTAAGTCATCATTTACGTTTTGGTCCAAGTTTTGGTAATATTTCATTCGAATATAACTTGCTGAACCGTCACCTTTTTCCAACGTTTCTACGGCGCTTATCCCAGCTGCTTCCCCTGACATCATTGAGTACCATATGCCTTCTGAGTTCCAAGGAGATACTGTTCCGCTAGCATCCCCCACAATTAGGCACCCTTTTGCGACGTTATCTTTTAAAACTCCAGGGTAACCAATAAGTTGTGCTTGACTATGAATTACTTTAGCTCCTTCCAGTTTCGTAGATGCTATGGGATGTTTTTTTATGAAGTGATCTAAATATTTTTTGAGGCTTAGTTTTCTTTTTTGAATTACATCAATCGCAGTACCACACCCAACCGTTACAACGTTATTCTTTGGAAAAATCCATGTATAACCAAATGGGATCCATTGATTCCCATAATATACTTCAACATTATTGCCGATTCTATGTTCAATTTGTTCATTGGAAAGTTGCATCTGGTATTGAAAACAAAATCCGACTGTGTTTGGTCTGCCCGAATATAATTCAAGCTTTTTTGCCATTGTACTTGGAGTCCCATCTGCTCCAATAACCAATTTGGCTTTGATGGTTTTGGTTTTACCATTGATTTTTGTTTTTACACCAATTACTTTTCCATTTTTGATTAATGGTTCATTAACTAATGATTTTTCAGAGAACTCTGCACCTTTATCCATAGCCATTTGGCAGAGAACCTTATCAAAAACACTTCTCATTACTAACCTGATTTTGCTGCGTTTTCCGATTACCACCGTCATATTTTTTGGGCTGCACAAAAATATTCCAGTACACTCCCGAGAAAAGGCTTTTTCGGGTATTTTGAAATGTTCAACTACCCTATTGGTTATACCGCCACCACAGGGCTTTTCCCTATCTAGAGTGTACTTCTCTAGGACAAGAACTTTAAATCCTCTTTCAGCAATTAATTTGGCCGTAGTTGATCCGGCTGGACCCGCCCCAACAATCACGACATCATACGTCATAACAATCACGTATCAGTACATGCAAGTTAGCTTTCTCGTGATGTAATATTTCTGGTTAATGGATACTTCTTATTCCTGTTTCAAACTTGGAATTTATCTGCCTGTGCAGAGTGTTTAACCAATGAGCAAGAGAATCACTATGGAATTTTCAAGAGAATACTCTACCACAATTTAATGCATTAAAGTAATTTTTTCTTATAGTTAAACGGTGAAAATCCGATTTTTCAACGATTAACTGCCTAAAAAAACAGAATTCCTGCTAAAAACGAAATTTAAGACTGGAGATAATTTTTCACGGTAGTTAGTCATCCAAAACAGCCTTTTTACGCGCGCGTTCTCATTGTTTTGTGGGCATCAAATAAGTTAAACTGCTCCTTTTTAATCCGCTCCTTTATAAGGGCGCAAACACCAATATGATTGAAGAGTTTTCTTTTATCACACGGGCTTGTCCTACCATAACTGGATTCTTTTCTATTAAAGTATACGAGGTGAGTTTATATGACCGAAAAAAGGATGTTTGACGTTAAATGTACTGATTGTGGAAAATCTACTACCGTGCCGTTTGAACCCACCAAAGGCAAACCAGTTTACTGCAGAACATGTTTCTCGAAACACAGGAGTAATCCGCGAGAAAGATCTATTGTGAGCATAAGTTTTGATATGAAAAATGCATGGGCAATACGCGGAGATAAATGGCAAGGAAGAAAAGAAACCCACCATAACGTTTTCCAAAAGACTTAGTCTCATGCTCGTTCATCTTTGAAATTTGGATTAACTGGGGTAATTTACCCGAGCACATTTTTCCCAAACATAATGTGTTTTTTCCTCTAGTTTAACTGAAAGTAAGGGTATGGCATACTGCAAGGGTTTACCCACTCCCCCTAGATTTGGCTGTTTTAGTCCTTCACACATACATGTCATGTGACTGAATGATTAGAAAAGCTGGCAACAGCTTGCTTACATGAATTCTATGTCTCTGTTTTGTGCGAAAATTTTGAATGCTGCAAAACTGAGGAGAAAACAGATCGCGGATGCCATAAACGCATATGAGAAGCCCAGATTTTCTGCTATTATTGGTCCAGTAAAGCATCCAATGCCGCTGCCTGCTCCTAATAACGCAGTGAATAATCCAGTTTTGCCTCGTGGAATCACTTCCATGGAAAGGGAAAGCACGGAGACCGAATAGAAAGCATAAACGAATCCGCTAAGAGCTAAAACAATAACCGACAACACTATCGCCCACGTTAATGAGAAGAAGCCGATAAACAGTAACGAGAAAACCAGTATACCTCGGAGTAAAGAAACCCTTGTTGTTGTCGATGTTTCTCTTATGATATGGTAGTTCCTATTCGTCAGAATATAGCCTATAAGGCAGCCTAGAGAGTTGATTAGAAATAGCGCAAATATTATGCTTGTGGGAAGAACTAAACTCTGAGCAAAGAAAATTGGCAAAGGAGTAAAAAACATGCTTGTGGCAAGAGAGAATAAAAGTAAACCAAAACATAGAGCATACACATTCTCTCGGTTAAGTTCGCCTGAATCATGCTGATCAAAATTCAGTCTTGCTATTAACTCTACAGCTCTGTGAACCAAACTAAATGACCTTTCTATTTTAACTAGTCCCCTCTCAAAAATTAACGCTGGGTCATCCACGAAAATTGCTGACAATATGAAAGATGCAAAACTCAGAGCGATGCAAATAATCAGCAAAGTAATGCTGGTGAAACCCCAGAAGGTTAATAGGAAACCTAAAAACAGTCCTGTAACCCATCCGAGCTCAGTCAAGGTAGCATAGAATGCAAAGCCATGTTTCCAATCCCTGTGCGAATAGTTTTCGGCAACCAGCACATTTTTTGAAGGCTCATAAGCAACCTGAAAAACAACAATGAACACGTATACAATCCCGAGCATTAGCAGATCGGTTGTTAAGGAGAATAAGTAAAGCAGGGAAGTCACAGCCGCAAAAGACATCAGTATAAATAAACGGTAACGTTGCGTAGCGTCACAGAGGTAACCCCACAGAAGAGAGAAGGGAATCGCAACAAACGTAGCCGCCGACGCAATTAAACCCCAAACCGATAAATTGCCTCCACTTATGACCTGAGTGATATAGAGTGGCAACAGAACCGATAAAAGCCCAAAAGATATTTTGTGGAAAATAAATCCGATAAATAAGCGCATAGCCAGAGTTCAACAGAAGAGCCGAAGAAAAAGCTTTCTACGAGAAAATAAATCAGCCAGAGCAAAAAACATCCGAGATATCACAAAAGAATTAATGTCCAATCAAAACTGGATTAAACGTGGTACGGCCGATTCATACCATTCGTTTCCCTAGAGGTCTCAACTTTTTTTAAGAGCATCCAATTACAGGGCAAACATTTTTTTGATGGTGTTAACATTGACGAACCGTTTTATCCGTAGAAGTAACAAACTAAAGAATTTTTCTTTAGGGCTAATTCTAGTTGATTTTTTGTTTAGTAATTGTTAGTCTAAATCGTCATTTTGAATGATTATCTTAGTTTCATAAAAACTAAATTGATTCACCCCAAAATTCACTAAAAATGTTAGGCGTGTTAGTGTTTGTAGCATCTTTCCTGTTTCTTTTCATCATAAGCATAATATTTCCAAACATGCCGCCAGGACAAATATTGTTGGACGTTTTAGGAAATTCTGAAACAACTTATTTTATAGCTGGAGTCTCTGAAGAAATTCTTCTAGCTGCAATGATAAATGGACTAGTTTGGGGAGTAATCATCGTAATAGTTCACTCTTTTTTGAGGGGTCCTCAAAAACAAAAGGTAAATCTCCCTGTCTGGGTTCCAGGATTCGCCTCATCACATAATTCCAAAATCGAGCATAAATCGCCCAAACAGTATAATAAACCTTCTTTGCAAAGGCTTAAAAAAACACAAGATATTGAGGCAATCGAAGGAATCGGCTACATATACGGTCGTAAGCTTAGAAAAATCGGAATTAACACTGTAGATGATTTGATACAAATAGGTTATACAAGCACTGCACGTAACTATATAGCCAACACAATTGGCGTAACCCCTTTAACAATACTTAACTGGATAAATCAAGCAGAATCACACAGTTAACACAATTTGTACTTAAAAAGAATGATCTCGACAATCAACTGTTAGCTATCGCAATGGTAACTGCTCTACCTAAAACCAGCGATTACATATTTAATCCCAATATTTTCACTATGAGAAAAAGGCTTCCAGAAACAACGAAAAAGAATTGTTAGGACTCTTCAGAATCCCAGATTGAAACAAATATATTTTCATACTTTACGACTCTGGAAAGCAACAATGGAGTATCACAAAACCAAAGACATCTTACACGTTAAACGATTGCTGGGTCATAAAAAGATTGAAAATACCGAGATTTACACCCATCTTATCAATTTTGAAAGTGACGAGTGGAATGTAGCTACTGCTTCAACTTTGGTTGAAGAAACTAAACTGTTGGAGGCCGGATTTCAGTATGTGCGATATAGTGACAAAGACGAATTGGCTATATATCGGAAACGTAAGTAGGTAGAGTAGTACCATTTGGGCT
>CAVOMX010000013.1:0-15389 GCA_963697165.1 Candidatus Bathyarchaeota archaeon | reverse complement strand
ATCGCAGGTTATTTGCCTAGGCTATTGGGTGGAATCGTAATAATCGTCTTGGGAACAGTTCTTGTTGGCTTCTTAGCAACCTTAATTGGTAACACATTGAAACCAGTCTTTCCAGCAGCTAAATCTGAAATCGCTGACATGCTCAAAAATCTTTTACAAATCGGTTTAGTAGCCGTAATCTTGCTGATGGCTCTTGACCTTATGTTACTCTCAGGAGATCTTGTTTACTCGCTGATTCTAGGCTTCGTTATTATTGGTGCAGGAATCGCTCTAACTGATGGCTTAATCAAATCAATAGCTCGATCACAAAGAGTTCAGTTCCAGTTGCAGGATACGCAAAATTTGTCTTATACAGCATTTTCTTGGTTATCGGAGCTGGAGCAATCTTCGCAACATTTGAAGGAGTAACAAACGTAATCGCCAACATTTCATGGGCTTTCGCTATAGCTATGGGAATAATGCTTGTTCCAGTAATCTACAATCTCGCAAAGAAAATGACAAAAGAAACTTAAAAAAACAATGACTCCCCCTTTTTTTCTAGTTTTTCTTTCTTAACCATCTTCGTTTTTTAATTAGTTGGTCATTTTATGGAATAAAAAACTGATGTTTTGTTTAAGAAAAAAATCACTTTAATGCATTGAACTGTTGTATGCATGCACAATCCAAATAAATTAGACATAATCTTAATTAGTCTGATATTAGATTAAGTCTAATTGGGGATTAAATCTAAAAATGAGATCTATTCATTTTTCAAAATACGATATTGCCCTCTTTATTGAGGACAAGGGAAAAACACGATGGACTCATCTTCTCAAAAAATTTGTTGAAAATCGATCAGAGAAACACATCTCAAGACAAAGATTAACAGATTATCTGAAAGAGCTAGTTGATGAAGGACTTGTCTCAAAAACCGTTGATCCAACTGCAATAATGCTTAGACAGTTGTGGCGAGTTTATCCAATATATACCAGTATCAAAAAGCAGAAAAAAAGACTGGAAGAAATTAGAAACAAACAAAAGATGTTAGAGTTTATTGATTCTGCAAATCCAGAAGAAATTAAAAAATTACAAGAACACATTAAAGATAAAAATTAAGCTCTCAAACCCAAACACATTAATCACTTTTTTGATCTCCGGCTTATCAGATAAGCGAGATTCATTACAAGGGATACCCCAATAAGGACTCCTTCCAAGAAATCTGAAACCGAAAAACCTGAGTATTCAAATTGCAGAAAGCGACCAATCAGAATACCCAGTGCCATTGATATCATACCTATCGCCAACATAGTTTCATCCTTGAGAAACAACTTAAAATTCTCCTTCTAACTCAACTATTCACTTGTCTTATTTCTTATTGTTATTTTTTGACCTCTACAAAACTCCCCCTTTTTTGATTAATAGAATTGTTAATCGGTCCATCTTTTGAGAGTAGGCATTTTCTTTCTAAGCTGAACTTTAGCCTGTTCAAGAGTGATGTTTGGATCTTTTTCTGCCCAAACTTCTGCGGATATATCTAATAATGTTTCCAAAGTAGTATCAGGCCTAGTGAAAACTCCGCTTTTATAACAATGACAACAATAGTCCTCACTTCTATCTCCATTAGCCTCTGTTCCACATGTGTCTTCATTTAACGGTAAACAACAACTCTGACAAACTCTATCATCATTCTTCATAAGAAATCCCCATTAGAACAATAGATTATTAGCTATAAAAATAATCCTAGACAAAAATTTGAGGTTGATATTTTTTAGTTTGGACAGTGTCAAACTGTATTCTTGCAAAAATCCCCCTTTTTTAGGGTAAAATTTTAACCCCCCAAACCCAAAAAACCAGTTAATAAAAAATTGAAAACGTTTCAACTTATTATCCAGTTCTCTTTAGCGTTTTTAGAATTAAGAATGTAAGCCATCGTGAAGGTTGTTTCTTTTGTCCAAAATCCCAACCTTTCCATTCCATCCATACTGATTCAGGAATAAATTTTCCTTCATCATTAGCCTTTGACTTCACTATATCCATCATTTCTTCTAGTCTTGGATCTTTTCTTAACCAATCAAATTGAGATAACACGTCTAAAACATGCAGAATATCATACCAAATCAATGGTGCTTTGATTTTTCTGAAATCGGTTCCCATATAAAACATGTAAGGATGCAGCTCTTTGCTCTTATTCCACAAATCTAGTAAGCATTCTGTTCCAACATGAACTTCTTTGCTATCCTTCCAATTATCCAATTGAGATAACATCTTGAGCATTCCAAGAGTCGCATAAGGACAAGAGTCATCTTTTCTTCCTGGTCCTCTAAATTTACCCAGTTCCTTTGAAACAGCGCAAGGCCATCCGTTTTGGCGGACTAGGTCAACCAAGTATCTTACAGCTTTTTGAATTTGTTCATCTGTGTCAAGTCCAAATTTTATTAAGGAATAAATTATGGTTGGAGCATCGCATAAAGCCCATGCCCATTCATTGTTTCCTGATCCTCCATAATGTTTTGAAATTTTCATTGGTAGTTGGAAAGGTCCTTCATCCGATTTATGTTCATATATTTTTTTTATTATTTCATTAATTGGAGGATCGTCGCTTTTTAGACCAAAATTTGCAATAAAAGATAGTTTATGGAAAGACTGCCTTGCACTTTTATGACTACTTAAGACAGTCCCAGGCCAGTTTTTCAGTTCTTCTAATAATAATTGGATTTTTGGATGAGTAATAATTTGTTTTCTTGCATGAATTACTTCAGATTCCATTTCAGATTGTTCTAGCAAATCCACGCGAGTTCGGTATTCAACCCAAGGCTCTCCTTCCAAAAGCCATTTAATAATTTCCTCCATTGAAATTACACCTAAACCAGAGCTTAATACATTAAAATGAAAACTTATGGTAAGTGTTTTTTGTATCCAACACCTAAAAATGCTTTGTGGACACTCGAAGATAAAATGTCATACAATGAATTTTCTAGTGTTCATTCTCAACTAGCTTTGTTTGTTAATTAGTTGGTCGTTTCATGTAACGAAAAACCGGTGTTTTGTTTAGTTAAATGGCTTCTTGAAAGAGTTGTTTGACCAAACTATATTTAATATTCAATGAAAATTAGCTTGAATAATAATTCCTAGCCATGCATAGGGTTGGGGTCATCCCACGCATAAGTTGTAAATACATCTGCCATTTCTCCAGAATAGTCAACTTTAACGTCAAATGCTATATAGTTCCAACCATCAATGTCTCCAATTGGAATTTCTGCTCTTTCAAGCCATATACCGTTTGGGTCTCTAATGCTCACCAACAAAGTAATATTGTATTTTTTATTCAAGCCTGAATTGAATATTGCGCCCTTATAGTTGATATAGTTAGAGTCAACGCCTTCATTGTTTGTCCATTCATCGTTGACTAGAAATGGAAACCCCTCTTTAATTGATAGATAGCTTTGTTGCAGATTTTCATATTCCATTTGAACCTTCAGGTAATAGCCACCTATCAAAATTGAAAAAATCAAGATCACAGAAAAGACTAGAACGGTTTTTTTGCTCTTCCACTTTATTTTATGTGCGGTTGAGTCTTCATAAGATGAAACCTGTCTCCTGTATAGCAGTATGGAAACAAAGCCTGCAGCAATTAAGATCAACCCAAAATATGAGTAATAAAAGTCGTAATGATTTGGGGCATACCCTCGTGTCACACTTGTGTTTGGTCTGAAAACAACAAATATGTATCCAATTATGATTGTCAATGCTGAAATAGGCAATTTCTTTCCGGCATTCCAGCTTCTGAAGTAGTCTAATCCTCCACCTTTAATAAGAAAAACTAAAGTAAAGATTACTAACGGAAGGGCAGTCATGACAAATAGAAAAGGTAAATTCATTAGAAAAACAGAAAAGACATTATCTCCAGTCCAACCAACATTTCCTAGACAATAAGATAAATAAAAGAACAAATACCAAGCAGCTACACCGCCTAAAGTTAAAGAGTAAACTATTTTCAGAGGCGCAGTAAATCTCAAATCAGCTACTGGTTGCACAATATTCCCCCCATAATAGGAATCAAAGATGTTTATTAAATCTTACGACATATTAATCCAATCAATTAAACCAACAACTTATGTCATAGTAATTATAGGGAAAAAGAGTGGAAGATTGTAGTTTGAAGTTAAAATATTGAATAGTTAATTCGCTGGTTTTATGGCAATAGTTAAATGTTATTATGCTATATTTTCTGCTCTAACAAGTTTAAGGGCAAACTTAAGATGACTATGTTACAACAAATTTCGAACCCATACTTTGCCTCGTTTATATTAGCGTTAGTGTATAGACTTAATTTCTGTGCTTCCGCGTGCCTTCCAAACATCGTAAGTTACATTTCAGGCGCAAACCAATCTACAAATCCAAAAACTGGTCAAAAGAAGAATAAAAAGGGGATGTGAATGGCAAGCGAAATCGAAAAAGGAACAAAATATATTCCTGATATGTCCAAGACAGAAATCGAGGAACTTAGAAACTCGATCAAAGCAGTATCCATGAAAGTGATCAAAGAAAACATTGAAAGAATGAAAAAAACATGGAAGAACCGACCGAAAGCCATGGAATATTTTGATGAAATCTCAAACTTGTTTGGGCAACGCGAAAAAGAGATTCGTGAACAAAAAGAAACGGGAAAAAAGGTCATCGGCTACTCCTGCATTCTCGCTCCGATCGAACTGATTTTGGCCGCCGGCGCCATTCCGGTTCGTATAGGTTCAGGATGGTATGACACAGCAAAACTGGGAGACAGAATCATGCCCGTTGAAGTCTGCCCCGTTATAAGATCAACGGTCGGCGCAAAGATGGTGAGCCTGTCCCCATATCTTGAGCTCAGCGATGCCATAATAAACCCTCTGACATGCGATGGTAGAACCAAACTGAGCGAAATCCTGTCAGACTACAAACCAATATGGGTCATGAATCCTCCACGCGTCAAAGATGATCCCCACACTTTGACAATGTGGAAAAAAGATTTAATTGTAATAAAAGAAAAAATTGAGAAACTGACAGGAAACAAGATCACCAGAAAAAAACTTAAAGACGCAATAGAGACTATGCAGAAAGCAACAAAGGCTTTTCGTAGGCTACAGGAAATACGGAAAGGAGCTCCAGTAATCAATGGAAGAGATGCCATGCTTGTGAACCAAACTAGTCTCTGGGACAACATTGAACGTTGGACACAAAAGGTGAACGAGTTGTGCGAGGAACTAGAAAAACGGGTTGAACAAAAAGAGTATTCTTCTCATCCTGACACACCAAGAGTGATGATTACAGGAACCCCAATGTTATGGCCAGACAGCTGGAAGGTTCCTAACCTGATTGAAGAATCTAACCCCCAGGGAGTAGTGGTTATTGATGAACAATGTTCGGGGGACAGAATTCTCTTTGATCCCGTTGGAGTAGATGAATGGACAATGAGCGACATGCTAGATGCCATAAGCGAACGATACATCATGGCATGCACATGCCCCTGCTTCACATCAGAACATGGAAACGAGGACCGCGTGAACTGGATTATGGATCGAATCAAAGAATACAAGGTTGACGGAGTAATTTATTACGTAGTTCGAGGGTGCATTCTCTATGCCATGGAGTACGCGCGAATCAAGCGTGTCCTAGACCGCATGAATATACCCGTGTATTACCTTGACACGGAATACACCAGGGAAGATGTGGGACAGATGAAGACAAGAGTTGAAGCATTCCTAGAGATGCTGGAAGCCCGTATCGACATTTGAGGAGAACAAGAAATGATATCCGCTGGAATAGACATGGGCACCCAAAGGGTGAAGGTGGCAATTCTGAAAGACAAACAAATAATAGCTCAGTGCCAACAATTTTCAGGATTCGAACCTACAAAAGCTGCTGAACAAGCCTTCGAAGAGGCACTGCAGAACGCAAAGCTGTCCCGCACAGACATACAGCATGTTACGGCAACTGGCGCAGGCGTTAAGATGGCTCCATTCGCAGATAGCAGTATAAGCATGATGGGAGCAGACGCCAGAGCAGGAGCCTACTTTTTTTCTTCAGCCAGAACAGTGGTAGATGTTGGGGCTGAGGATGCGCGGGCAGTTAAGTGTGACGAAAATGGAGTACTTCTGGATTTTGTTGTGAATGCCCGGTGTGCAGCCGGAGCCGGCACCTTCATCGAGGCAATGGCTAGAGCATTGGAAGTGGATTTGGAGGATATGGGTTCATTGGCTTTGAAGGCAGAGCGGGCAAGCCCAATAAATGCTAGTTGTGTCATCTTCGCGGAGTCTGATGTGGTTTCTTTGATTCATAGGGAAGAACCAAAGAGCGAAATCGCAAGGGCAATCTTTGATGCCATGGCTGAGAGGGTCTCCTCTATGGTGCATCGGTTGGGAATAAATCAGGATATTGTGCTTGTGGGAGGAGCGGCCAAAGATGTCGGTTTTGTTGCTTCTCTTAAGAGACGAATGGGAATGGACATACTGATACCTGAAGAACCACTGTATGCCGGCGCAGTAGGAGCAGCCTTAATCGCCGCCAAAAGAGCTGGAAGGAGGCAATAAATTGATGGAGAAAAACAATGGAAAAATGGATTACTGGAGATGGCTCGAGTATCAACGAGTTATGCCAAACATGAACTGGAAGAATGCTGAAGTAATAACCGCTGGGGTCGACGTTGGTTCAGTGGGTTCTAAGGCGGTAATCATGGCTGATGGGGAGATATACGCGTGGAGCGTAATGCGAACTGGCTCAAACAGCTCTGATAGCGCAAATAAAGCGCTTGGGTGGGCAATGGAAAACACTGGATTGACGTTAAAAGACTTCAATTATATTGTGGGAACTGGTTACGGACGAGTTAATGTTCCCATGGCTAACAGAGCCATCACAGAAATTGCATGCCACGCCAAAGGCGCCAACTACATCTGGGGACAATCCGTAAGAACGGTGCTGGATGTTGGCGGGCAGGACGTCAAAGCTATTCGCTGCGACGAGAACGGCAAAGTTGTATCTTTTCTGATGAACGACAAGTGTGCAGCTGGCACGGGACGAGGAATGGAAGTCATCGCTGACTTGTTGAAGATACCCATCGAAGATGTTGGCAAAGTATCCCTGAGAGTAACTGAGGAACCTGAGCCTGTTAGCAGCACCTGTGTTGTATTCGCGAAAACAGAGGCAGTTGGGCTATTGCGTAAGGGATGGTCTAAAGAGAAGGTGTTAGCGTCATATATCAGAGCCATGGCTGTCAGAATGAGCGAACTCATAGAAAAGGTGGGCTGCGAAAAAGACTTCGTAATAACTGGTGGACAATCCAAAAACATCGGATTAGTCCACAGAGTGGAGAACATACTGGGCGTAAAGCGACTTCCAGTTCCAGACTTGAATGAAACTGGCCGGGACCCCGCTTCCGCAGGCGCTATTGGAGCTGCCCTATTCGCCAAGGCATTATATGAGAAGTCTCTCAAACGCTGAGAGGGTGATACAGGTTATAACATATTATGGTTACCAAGATGGATCAGGTGAATACTACATAGTCATCGACGCGGAGAAATGCGACAGCTGCGGCGACTGTATACAGAAATGTCCACAGAATGCCTTGAAAATGGAAGCCATGTTTATTGACCTGGAAGACAAGATGGTAGCCGCAGTTACGGAAGAGCACCGCAAAAAAATCAGATACACCTGTTCGCCATGCAAACCTGAAAGCGGCAGCGTGCCTTGTATTCAAGCATGTAGCCAGAATGCAATAAAATGTATCTGGAAACCAAGATAGGCTTAGTATAAAGGTCAACTAGTTTTTGGCAATAGTTTCAAGGGTTAGCTGCCTAACCAAAGTCGCATGACAGTAATTAGGCGACTTTTTAGACGTATTTTATAGCATGTTGTCTAGTTTTGGTTGTTAAATAACCTGTTTTTGGAGCCTTCTTGGCTTTATTGTTAAGCCTAGAATTGGAATCTGCAGTGTTTTTCTGGAAAATTTACTTTCGAACTGGAATACAGAACAGATACATTAAAAATGCTTCACTGATAAAAGAGTGTGTATTCTTGTGATTGCGATGAGTAGTGAGAGAGATCGCATAGAAATTATGGCGTAGATTCTTGGTTTGTGTTCAAGCCGAAGACCAAGAAGCGGTTTATGTAGGGCACAAATCTGTCAGGGAAGATGCTTCAGGATTATCTCTCTTTCATGTAAGAACATGGGTTTCTGTAAATCAAAGACGAGTTAACAAAATATGTGGCAACCGAGTAAGGACGAGATTTTGTTGCCAAGTGGAAAGAACTAAAAGATTCTTCAAAGTGCCTTAACTGATAAAATCTGTATTGGATAGGCGTTTAGGCTCTAGGAGGTCTTTTTTGGGCGTAGCGGTAGCGTCGTGGTTGTCCCTCTCTTGTCAGTAACCCTTCCTTCATTAGGTCCACTAGTGCGTGGGCTACTGCTGTTCGGTCGTAGTGGAAGCCTTTGCGTGCCATTTCGCTGTGGACTTCTCCTAGTCCATGTGGGGATGAGAACCATCCTTCGGTCCAGAGTTGCTGTATAAGGCTTTTGCAGGTTTCTGCTCTTGGCGCGGGTAGGGGGCGTTCGGGTATGATCATGGGTTCTTTTGAGTATGCGGTTACTGTAGATAGGATTCGTTTTACTGCTTCTTCCAGTTGGTCTTGTTGGCATTCGATTTCGAATTCTAGGTTGCCTACCTTCATTTTTAGGCGGATTGGCGGGTCTGTTGTTTCTGTCATTCTTTCCCCTTATTGTTTATTGTATTGTTCATGATGCACATGCACAATATTTAAATATTGCACCAACTAAATCACTTCCATATTGGTGAATCTTATTGATTGAACAATTAAACTATACAACAACACCAACATATAAATTTCCACCCTCCATCCAACAACTACAGCTCCCACAAGCATTCATAGAACTAAGCCTAAGCTCCATGAAAAACATAGAAAGCAGTTACCTACAACTCAACCAAACCCCAATCAACCAACCCGCAACAGAACATATTGCAGACGCAACACCAATCATGAAGATTCAACAACCCTCCACAATAAAGACAATCCAACTACAGCCAACCACAAACGAAAGACCAGTCGTTGCTATCGACGTTTCAAGCATACGAATAGGAGAAACCGAAACAGGCGAACTCTGCGCAATAAGAGGAGCAATAGTCTGGAAAGAAAAAAACAGATACAAATACCAACGGATAGGACCATTCCCATTCCACATAACAGAACAAAACAAAAAAGAAATCCACAAACTCTTCAGAAACAATCACTTCGAATTCTCAGAAACCCCAAACATCGTCAATATGCAAGCCAGAATGGGCAACCTACTCGAACGCTGGCTCCAACTGGGCATCTCCTGTTCGACATACGGCACCATCATTCTATGGGACGGCTCCATGACAGCAGGAATGGCTGACAGCCCCGTGGATGAAATGTCACGGCTCCTAGAAATCGCAAGAAACCGCCTCAACACTGTCCTAGCATTCTCCAAAAACACCAATTTGAGGTTCTCAGGTCACAAACTAACAGATTACGCAGAAAAAGCGGTGCCTCCATGTCTTCTGCAAATAAACAATTTTCCAGCATCTTCAGGTCCAGTTCTACTCCTTGGAAACATCTACATCGCAAAACTAACTCGCGGAGTATGCTCCTTCAGGTTAGACATCGACAAAAAGGTTCCACAAGAACAGGGCATAGAGGCAGTTCAGAGTCTTCTAGGAAGCGACCTGCTGATTCAAAGCTACCCTGAAACGTTACGGATGGCTCACATATACTCAACCTTCACAGCCACCGAAGTAATCGGCATCCAGCGGTTCATAGCCCAACAATATGGACTCAAGATAGTTACCAGACCGAACGTGCGGCGGATGCTTTTTGGTCCCTTCGGCAAAGGAGCAGAGGGATAACAGATGCGGCTCTACAAGAAAGAAGGAAACAGCATCCAGATTCTCAGCTCTCCAAGCGACGACGTTGAGAAAGGCGACTATCTTCTCGTAGAAGACACAATGGTCAACAGGAAACTGATCACGCAGGTAATCGACGTCCAGTTCGCCAGTGTTCCAGGGCTTCTTGAAGAACTTCTCCGCGACTCCACAACCGAAGAACAGGTTTATGGCGAAAGCTTTGACCCACTAGGCATCTCATCACACATAAATCATATCCAAGACGCCCGTATGCTCATTTGCAAAATTCGAGGAACAATACTAAACGATAAACTACGCATAAATTCGTCGTGGCTTCCTTCCCGCTCCAATTCTGGAATCACAAAAATTCCAATCAACGCTTTGCTGGCGCATGTTGGCGGCAGCACAGAGCTTCCCATCAACATCGGCGAAACAAAGGATGGTTCTCCTTTGAACATCACGGCTCATGACCTCGACGGAAGACTAAATATTATAACCGGCAAGAAGGGAACAGGAAAATCTCATCTTTCGAAACTGCTTGTTTTGGGTCTTGTTGACTACAAGGCTACGGTTGTGGTTCTTGACCTTAACGGCGAATACACGGGGATGGGTCTTTCCGCTAAGGGAGAAGACAACGAGTACAGCAGCAGGGTGCATGTGCTTACTCCCGGAGCAAACTTCAAGGTTTCTTTGGCTCAGATGGGCTTAAGCGTCATTTTGAAGATAATGATTCACGCTCTGGATCTTCCCGGAACATCCACCAGAGAGTTTAAACACATATGGAAAACATTGTGTCAACAAAGAAAAATCTCTCTTGAAGGTCTTGGAGAAGCAATCAAGCAATCTGGCGGTAACATGCATGTGCGGGATGCTCTGTTCTCCCGTTACTACAGCCTCGTAAATTCAGGCTTTTTCACAGACAACGAAGAGTCTGCAACAAGCTTTGAGCAGCTTTTCGAGAAAACCAAGAAGGATGGCGGAGCCTTAGTAATCAACCTGAAGGATGTTTCGTCGGTTGACCGCCAGATTGTGCTGGAGTATACTCTTGGGAATCTTGTGAAGATTCTTGGTCAATGGAAAATCAAGTCTGTTTTCCTGTTTGCAGAGGAGGCACATCTTTACCTCAGGGAAACATACTGGGAAGACATCGTTACGCGGATGAGGCACTTTGGTTTGTTCACCAATTTTGTGACTAATCAGCCTGACACAATAAAAGAGAACATCTATCGCCAAGCCGACAGCGTCTTTCTCTTCAACTTCAGCAACGAACGTGATTTGGAAACCGTTTCAAAGGCTGCAAGAGTAGATTCTGAAACCGTGAAGTCTATTGCTCAGGAACTTCCGCCTCATCACTGTCTGCTCATTGGAAAAGCAGTTAACGATTTTCCTGTGATGGTGAATGTCAGAGCCCTCGACATCAAAACTATGGGACAAACAAGACTTTTCTTCACAGACACAAACAATTAAAAGATTTCCATGTAGTCAACAGTTTAGCGCCAAAATTTAGCATACAGTTATAAGGAAATTAAGCAACTGAGTCTACACGTAAGAATTGGAGTTCAATAAAAACTAGTTCTTTTCGAGTAAAGTGGAGGTGTAAGCTACTTGTCTTATAGAGAGAACCGCGAGATGCATAAAGCAACATGTGCAGAGTGCGGCAAAGAATGTGAAGTTCCATTCAAGCCTAGCGGAAGCAGACCTGTATACTGCAGAGAATGTTTTGCTAAACGAAGAAGATACTAACATCACAGGTTGATGTCAAGTCTTCATTTCGAACCTTTTTTCTTCTATTTTTTTGTTTTAATTACCTATCTTGTAAAGTAATCAAGTGTTGCTTAGTTCTTTTCACGTCTGCCAACAGTTCGTTTGATGAATAAAACAGACAGCAACATCCAAAAGTTTCATCCACACGTAAATAGTGTTGAGGGATAGTTTTGAAGGGCAACCGCACAAAAATTTTAAGAAACAGAGTTGCCCAAGAAGCCGCACTAGCTGCTCTACACGTCCCAAGAAAAAGAGTACATGCAAGCCAAACAAAGAGCCGCAGAAACGTTAGGCTCCAGAACTCTTCCCAGCAACTTTGAGGTTGCAGAGGAACTTGACAGAATCGCCGAAGAGAGGGAAGGCACCCAAAGAAAGGAACTGCTTCTAAGAATGCGAAGAGAAGCAAAAGAAATTATGGAGGCGCTAAAGGAGTTTAATCCGCGTCTTGTGGGAAGCGTTTGGAGGGGAACAGCCCGACAAAACAGCGACATAGACGTACACACGTTTTCCCAAGATCACTTTCAGGTTGTAAATCAGCTTCAGAAGGAAAACTTTGAAACAAAGAGTTCAGAGCGGCGTTCAGTAACTAAGGATGGCAAAAAAGAGTCATCTTTTCACATTCATGTCCTTCTTTCTTCTGGAGACGGGGTAGAAGTTGTGGTTCGAAGCCCCGAGCATCTGGGGCAACCAGAAAGATGCGAAACATACGGAGACATTAAGAAAGGGTCTGAGCCTAAAGCAGCTTACCAGAACGCTCGAGGAGAATCCGCTTCAAAAGTTTGTACCCAACTAGAAAGTGTCTTTCAGAAAAAATGTGGATTACAATTTAAATATAGGTTCAATCAAAGAAAAAATGCAGGAACAAAAGTCAACAAACAACAGTAATTAATCATCTAGAAGGAGAACCCCTGAAGATGGACCTCAAAAAGGAAAAGTTTCAAAAAATGTTCCCGAACTTGGCTCAAGAGCTGTCAAGTGAAAACTGTGGAACAAAAATAAATTCGGTTCGATCCGACTTCACTACTGCTGAGAAGGCGGTTTCAAAGAAATTTACTGGTTATACACCGGATGCGATTGATTTTCTCCGTAGATGTGACAAAGCAGAACAAGCGGAAGAGATAATCTGCTATTTGGAGAAGAGACAGGAAATAAGCCCTGAATACGCGAAAAAACTTAGAAAACAGCTGAAGACAAAGGGCGTAAGAAGCTTTGGAGCAAAAAAAGAAGACGATTACTACCTAAAACAAGACAGCTTCTAAACAAAAAACACGTTTCCAGCCTTGTACCAACCACAAAAAGGGTTACGACAAAAACAGAAAAAATATAAAAGCAAAAATGGGGATTTTTGTTTAAAACTTAAAGGCTGTAGGATGTTCAGCGCTTCAAGTTTATCTCTATTGTTGAAACGTTTCTTGTTCCGTCTTCTCGTTGGAGCTCTTCGGTTCCAATTTCGATTTTGGCAGTTTTGAGTTCTTTTAGAAACTTGCGGCGGACTATTTCGACAACGTCTATAGCTGTTGTTATTGCTCTTCCTCTGGCCTTCAAAGTAACATCTTTGGCGCTAGACTCGTTGAAGTGGGTGATCACTGCCAGCACGTAGCTCATTGCAGGTTTCGTTCCAACATAGATCGTGTTTGGGTCTTTTGACATATAGACACCTCCCTTATTTTCTTCTTTAAGTCTACTTTGTGGTCTCATGCTTGGAATCAGATTCATATTAGCGAATCCGTTTCCACTTTCTGTTATGTTTTTGTTATCCTTTTTAATTTTTGGCATAAAATAAGGCAGTTGAAAGACTTTTGTTTCATTACACCTAATAACAAGACAGAGCCTTGGTTGGTGTTGATGATTATGAAGCGTGCCCTGATTTCGGTCTATGACAAAACAGGTATTGTTAGTTTCGTTAGAGAACTCAACAAACTGGGATTCGAAATAATTTCAACTGGCGGGACATTGAAAATTCTAAAAGAGGAGGGAATCCGATTGGTTAGACATGTTTCTGAAGTCACTGAATTTTCTGAGATACTAGAGGGCAGAGTCAAAACTGAGCACCCAAAGCTGATGGGCGGCATACTTGCCCTAAGAGACAACAAAGAGCACATCGAGGACCTTGAAATGTTTGGAATAGAGCCTATCGATTTGGTTGTGTGTAATCTGTATCCCTTTGAAAAGGTAACGGAACAAGGAGCAGACATGAAGACTGCCCTAGAGAACATTGACATCGGCGGACCTAACATGATTAGGGCTGCAGCAAAAAATTTTGAGAACGTTGTTGTAGTCGTTAACCCCAGCAGATACGGTCAAGTTCTAAGAGAATACAAGAAGAACGGCGACGTAAGCGTGGAAAACAGAAAAGTTTTGGCTGTGGAAGCCTTCAAAGAAACCGCACGATATGACGATGCAATCTATAGGTTCCTAGAAAAAAATCGTGAGTAGGTTATCTGATTTTTTGCTTAATTACAATTCAGACAGGTTCAATCACTTTATTGCATTTTGACGGTGTGACATGTTTTATATTTGGCTCTTGAGAACTAACTTTTGTTGTGGGGTTCTAGTTGATGATCAAATTCACTTGTTACGGTGGAGTAGCAGATATCGGAGGAAACAAAATACTTGCCAAACTCGATAAAGGCTCAATCTTCCTAGATTTTGGTCTGTCATACAGTCAAGAAAGCCTATTTTTTGAAGAGTTTCTGCAGCCTCGGTCAGGATGCAAAATTCAAGATTTACTGAAACTGGGTTTGCTGCCGCGCATAGATGGAGTCTACAGGCAGGATGCCCTTTGTCCCACCGATTTTGAAAGTTACAATGTTAGGGCAAAAGACTTGTGGAAAGTAGATGTACAAAGTTTTGAGGATGCAGTGAAAGCGGGTTCTTGGCATCCTGATGCATTGTTTATTTCGCATGCGCATCTGGATCATTGTGGCTATACTCCGTATCTGGGTGCATTTCCGTTTTTGTGTTCTGAAATGACAAAGACGCTGATGGATGCGGTTTCTGAGATTGGAAACTTGCAGAGTTTGGATAAACAGTTGACGGCTACGAAAGGCCGCGAGATGGGAACGCTGAAAACAGGATTTTTTCCCGGTGAACCAAAAGTAGATTACTCAAAAGAAGAGATAAACCGAGAATTCTGTAATCTGGAACATAGGAGGCAAAAAACAATCGAGAATGGGTTAATGGTTACGGGCTTTAATGTGGATCATTCTATACCGGGGTCTATGGCTTGTCTTGTAGAAACTAAAGATTCTCAGGTGCTGTATACTGGAGATGTTCGGTTTCATGGAAGGTCTGGCTATAATTTGGGAGATGAGCTGAGCGGTCTTGCGCCTGATGTAATGTTCTGTGAAGGAACACGTATTGACCAGCAGGAGCCTGACGACGAAAAGAAGGTGGAAGCAGACCTAACCGACATATTTTCTAAATGTGAAGGCTTGGCTATGGTCGGGTTTACGTGGAAGGACATAGACAGGTACGAGACAGTGCGAGATGCTGCGATAAAAAGCGGCAGGATTCCAGTTTTTGATCCGCGGCTAGCTTATCTGCTGGCTAGGATTGGCAGAAGTGCGTATGATGAGGGCGCGAGTGTGTTTCTTGAACGATGCGGATGTATGCTCTATTCTCCGGGCGATTACAGCAACTCTAAGCATAAGGTTGGGGATATGCCACTTTCAGAGTGGAGCAGCAAACGCGACAACATAGTGGTGGACACGAAGCATCTGGAGAAGGGAATAT
>CAVOMX010000012.1:0-203109 GCA_963697165.1 Candidatus Bathyarchaeota archaeon | reverse complement strand
GTATTATTCGTAGTCGTTCCATTTCAAGTCCTTTATATTCGGCGTTTGCTTCAGCGCCTTCAAGCACCATTAAAATGTGTTGTGCAGCTTTAACAGGGTATCTGCCAGAGAAGCCCTTTTCTAAGCCATGGCGATGTCCTACTTTTTTGTTAAATCTCCGGAATGGAACAGGTTTTTTCTTCAGGATAACTTGACGAAGGTAGTCTTTGGCTTGACCGAGTTTCATTCCTTTTATGGTATTACACACTTCTCGTGCGTGTTTGGGTGACACTCTCATTTCGCGTCCGCTAGCTTTTGCTGTCTTCTCTAGATTCATATCGGTTATTGAGTATCCCCATTTTGTCATATCTATCGTCCAAGTCAGTAACCAGCAGGATATTTAAGCCTTTATGGCGAAGGGAAACAATTTGGCACTCAAAAACCGTCACAAAAGAATTGAAAATAATGGTTTCAAAGTATAGACATGTACTTCAATTGAGTAACAGAAGCTTAAGGCTTTAAAGTGCTAGAAGATTGAGGCGATTCAGGGTGTTATGAAGGTAACGAAATATATCTATATATTGCGTTTAGGTTTTTATTTACATCAGAAAGGCAGACAAAACTCTGTACATTCTGAGGGTGTAGAAACGGGTCTGGAAGACTTTAGTGAAATAGTGTGTAAAAGTTTGAAGATAGTAAGGTGTGAGATACTTTGATGGTTCAGAAGCAGTTGGTAGAGGCTTTGATGAAGCCTGAGGCTTACGGGGAAGAAATGGGGGAAATTGAATTGAAACAAACCCACATTTCATTTGTTTTCTTAACCAGAAATTTTGTTTACAAGGTTAAAAAGGCTGTAGATTTTGGGTTTCTAGATTTTTCGACTCTTGAGAAGAGGCATTTCTTTTGCGCGAAAGAGTTGGAGCTAAACAGGCGGTTATGTGGAGGCATGTATCTGGAGGTTGTTCCCGTCAATAAATCAGCAGCAGATGTTATCAAAGTAAACGGTGAAGGAGAAACCATCGAATACGCCGTGAAGATGAAAAGAATTCCTGAAGAAAAGATAATGACTCGGCTTCTTGAAGAAGGCAAAGTTGATAAAAGTCTTGTTGATAAAATGGCGAAGATTATCGCTGAATTTCACTTGAAGGCAAGAACAAGCAATAGAATTTGCGGGTTTGGGTCATTGTCTATGATAGAGACGAACTGGCGAGAGAATTTTGAGCAAACCGAGAAGTTCGTCGGCGAAACGATATCTCCGGAAGGTTACAGGTTAATACGTGAAAGAGTAGACGAGTTTATGCGGGAAAATGTGGCTTTTTTTGCGAAGAGAGTAGAGGATAACAGAATCAGAGAGTGCCATGGGGATGTTCATTCGGGTAACATCTTTGTTGCGGATAAGATTTACATTTTTGATGCGATAGAATTTAATGAAAGATTCAGGCATTGTGATGTTGCCTCGGAAATTGCTTTTTTAGCCATGGACTTGGACTTTAAAGATCGAAGTGACTTGTCTAGCTTTTTTGTTGAAAAATATGTTCAGTATTCTGGAGACAATGAGTTAGTGAGAATTCTTCAGTTCTACAAGTGTTACCGAGCGTATGTTCGCGGAAAGGTTATCAGTTTTAAATTAAACGACCCCACCGTGGGTATCAAAGAGAAGAGTGATGCAAAGATAAGGGCCAGGGGCTTATTTTGAGTTGGCTGCAGAGTATGCTAAACAGTTTTGATTGTGAAAAGGAGGTCCTATTTGAGGAATTGTTGTGCCACAAAAGTGGGGACTTTAACTGTTCCCATGATGATGGGGTTCTGGTGGCAGTCACTTCCTCCGGTCATGATTAGTCCGTGTTTTTTTGAAAAGTTTAGGTAATGGTTTGTTGTTTCTGTGGTGTTTCTGGAGTGCCAGCATTCTATACCATCAATGTAGGGTAGCATCGATTCTTTGATTATGGTTGTTTGTTCTTGTAGTGATTTGGTTAGTTTAGTGAGTGATGTTCCGTATGGGTCGTTTGGGTGGGCTAACACGAATATTCCGCCAGCGTTTCTCAGCAAAATCGATGCTTCTTTGAGGTACAGGGGATATTTGGGAACGTTGCATTTTCAGGAGGTACTTTTCGAAGGCTTCTTTTCTGTCTGCGACGATTCCTTTGTTAATCATGTAATCTGCTATGTGTGGTCTGCCTAGAGTGCCATCGGCGGAGTTTTGGATTATGGTCAAGTCGTTTTTTGTGAAGTTTTTGTGTCCCTCTTTTTTGAATTCTGTGTTGAGTTTTTCTAGGATTTTTGCAGCTCGTTCTTCTCTGTATTGGCTGATTTGTTCTAGTTTTTTCTGTAATGGCTTGTTGTTTATGTCAAATTGGTAGCCTAGCAGGTCTAACGAGGCGGGTTTGCCGTTGTCGAAGTCTGGGTACGAAAAGGATATGTTTAGTTCGATGCCGTAGATGTAGCTGATTTGGTTTTTTTTGGCTAGGTTCATGGCTTTTTTTTGGCAGTCAATCGAGTCGTGATCGGTAATCGATATTAAGTTGATTTTTCTGGCTTTGGCTTCTCTGATGATTTCTTCTACAGTCAGGTTTCCATCAGAGCAGGTTTTTGAGTGAATATGCAAATCGATTAACATACAGTCTAAGTCCGATTATTTGACTTTTTTTCCGATGATGTACCAGTCTTGGGGATTGTCATTTTCTGTGTCAACTGTTAGGTGAATTAGCTCAAGATTTGGATGCCTCTCTTTCAGGTCGTCCAGGTTGACGGACTCAAACTTGTTCTTGTTGACGATGTAGGCTTCCTTGGTTAGGGCGTTAGATTCATAGTTTTCTTTGGTTCTCCGCAAAATTCGGTTAATGGATGCCTTTTCGGAGCAGTTGGTCTCGGAGTATAACAAAGGGAATCTTGGTTTTTGCGGCAATCTCAGCGGCGCGTCCTCTTAGGTCACGGGTTACAAAGGTGGCGTCTAGGATTACGCCTTTGCCTTTTTTTGCAAGAGTTTCTGCTTGTCTAAACATTTCATCGTAGACGAGTTGTCGTTTGTTCATGTTTCCTGCAACTTTTACGTCAAAGATGTCCTCGTTTTTCGGACTTCTAGTCGGATTATGTCGGTTCTGAGGATTGGGTAGCCTTTGATTTTTGAGATTTCTTGTGAGGTTTCTGTTTTCCAGGTTCCTGGAAGTCCACATGTAAGTAATAGGATGTTGGAACTTAGTTGGGTTTTAACAAATTTGGCGAAAGGTTCCTTCAATCTGGTGCACCCTGTAATTGTGGTGAAGTAATGAAAACATAAACTTTTTCATGAATGAACATGCTGTGTGGATATTACTGCTTTATGGTTTTTTGGAGACGTATTATACAAATTTCAAACACATATCGAATTACGTAATAATAGATATATCAAGACTTAAGTTATAGATTATCTCAAGAGGACTGTGTTAGGTTATGCATATTCGAAAAAATAAAACCATTATTAGGGAACGAAAAAAAGAACACTTAGAATCACCCAAAGAAACAGTAAATAAAGAAAAAGTTTCAATGGCATGCTCTCACGATTATGGATATTTGGCAGTTCGCCCTAAGAAATCTCCAATTCCTCAAGAATGTCTTTTCTGCCTGCAATTGATCGATTGTCTATACAGCACTAAAAAATAAAAATTAGATCTTCTTGAGTGCAATGAGCACGCATTGTTTTTCAAGTTTAAATAGGCTGAAACTGTCTCTAAGCAGAAATTACTGAAGCAGTAAACAATAAAATCTAATAAGGATTATTATAAATAAGTAAAAGAGCCAAATTGCAGGATCAAGAAAAAAAATACACCTGCGAAAATCCCAAGTGTAAACACATTTTTGATACTCCAAAGTTAGTTCAGTACTATGCATGCCCTTTATGTTCTACTAAAGTAGCAAAGGAAACGATTGAACAGGGATGTTTACATTATTTTGGCTATCTTAGGGAACGTGAAAGTGGTGAACCTATACCAAGTGAATGTATAGAATGTAAAAAGAGTGTAGAATGTATGCTAACAAACCTAACCTCAAAAGATGCGGTTGAAGAAATTCAGAAATGGTATAAATAAGCAATGCGAGCGTGTTTTTTAGGAGCTCCCCGCTGCATCTTAGAAACACATTAAAGGGATTATTCTCCATAACGATTGAAAAGAATAAACGAAAAGGCTAATATGAAGGTGTTAAGATGAGGCGTTTTTTCTTTTTTAACACTAAAATCAGAAGTGTCACTGTAACTATTGTAAATATAAAGATGGGTATAGTAAATTCAGGAACGTCCTCTATTCTATTGGATTCGATTATTACCAATGATCCAGAAGCATCCATAGAAGTTCCATTTACTAAAACGTCTGCCTCGAATGACAGTTCAGTGAGAACCCCCATTTCTTGATCCCAGAACATATCTACACTGAGATCGGAATAATCTTCCCTTGAACTAAAATTATATGAATATACAAGATGGTTAGTTTCTCGAGAACCCCAATGATACATTTGAATTATGGTTTCATTTATTCTTTCATTAATTTCTGATGCATAAAGCGAATCATTAGCATTCAAATCTGTTGAAACCAACCAATTCCTCAAATCTCCTTCACCAGTGATTAAATCTACCGAACCATTCTGGAAATGTTCTGTACCATTCTCAAAATGTAATGTAAACTGGCCTGTAACATTTGTATCAGAAACATCCTGAATAGTTAGCGTAACCCATTCTCCCAGCATAAAATCGGCAAAAGGAAAATCTTCAGAAGTCATATTTAATTCTGAATCCCATTGAAAACTAAAACCGTATTTGAACCAATCGCCTTCAGAAACGCCTGCTGTTCTAACTTGAGCAAAACCTAACTGGATGAGCATTGCAGTTGATAAAAGTAAAAAAAAATAAATCAAAAAGGATTTTTTCAATTTCAAACTGAAAACCGCCTCGTAATAAATCTAGGAAATAATTTACTTTAGAAGAAATATGCGTTGTGACCTTACAATCCGTAATTATAAGATATATTGGTGCTTTCGGTGGAAAACTCCCCCAAATCAGTAATGGGGAGGCATTATAATTACTAGAATCCTGAAAGGCTACAAAAAATCTATGAAAAAGCTAACATGAGTGTGCTGTTTTGGTTTTTTGTAAAAAAGTTCGAACTACATTTTAGAGGAAATGTTATAGTTAAATTGCTCTTAAAACAGACGGGGGATGGATTTATGGAATGTGAAGAAGACGAAAATGTGATTTTAGATGAGGGCTTTTGGGGTCATAGGAAAAAGTTGGTATTAACTAATAAGCGTCTATTAGTTCAGAAAGGAAAAGGACTATTTCGTTTAACATGGAAAATTGAAAATGAAATCTCTCTTGGAGAAATTGAAGAAGCTTATGGGATGATGGAAACTTTTACATCTCTTTCACTCTTAATTTTGAAGTTAAAAAACAAAGAACAAGTACATTTCAATTTTAGACTAACTGACTCTCAAATGCCTAGCTTAATGGGAGGTGCTGGAGCTTTAATTCCCTTGGAGGCCAAGGCAATTACAGACAAATATGTGACTGCAATCAATCACCAAATACAAAACAGAATTGGATGTTGTGGGATTTAAATCCAGAAACATTTGAAAAAATTTCATCAAAACCACTAACTAACTTTCATTAATGATTCAGCATTAATATATGAAAATGTATGAAGTCGTTTTTACGGTTTACTTGTGGGATTTTTTTGCTTGAATGAATGCGAAATCTAAAAGACTGGCAATTACGTAGCGAATTGCATCAAAAATTTTGTGTCGAAATCTTTATGGGAAGCCTCGTCAAAGAGCGTTAACCTAAATGTAAAGCATTGTAAATTCTACAACACCAACAGTCAATGAGATTAGTGTTCCTACGAGCGTTTGTGCGAAAGTGTGGTTTTTTAGTTTTATTCTAGACCAACCTACTAACCCTACAATCAAAGATAAGGGTAGGGCATTTATGCCAAATACGAAAATAAGCGCAAAAATGGGTCCAGTCACGCCAGCACAATGAACACTGACCTTCCAGAACAAATTAACAACCATAAGAATTATTGAAACAAGTGTGTAACCTAAAGCCAACAAATACATTATTTTGGTGTTGGTAACTAAGAAAATTATAGCCGCAAATGAATAACTGGTTATAGCAATCAAGAAAAAAGGTGTTCTGGCTTTTCTTTTTGAAACGTATAAATCGCCAACATTCTTTCGATACACATAAAGTACTGATAAAAAGGGGAAGAAAGCAAAGCAGAAAAAACAGAGCAGGATACTAAAAGGTGCAGAAAGTAAACCCAAACCAATAGGCGACCAGAGAGAAAAAGAGACAGTAGCCACAAGGGCCAATGTTGGGGGAGCAACAAATATTGAGATGATATTTGCTAAATCATAGCCAATTTCGGTTTGAGAACTTTGGTTAGTGCAAGTCTTCTTTTTGAACACCATTCGGTTTATCTCTATTTTAGTTCATTCAATAGGTTTTTAAAAGTTTATGAAAGGAAAATAAATAGTGATACATAGTCGTCTTCCTCATCAGTAAGTGCAAAAAATGCTTTTTTCTTACTTTTTCTTTTTCATAAAATAACAGTAATGTTAGATTGTTTTTTTCTTGTTTATAATGACGTTATTTATACTTTTTAATAGAACAAAAACTAATTTATCAAGATGTGAAATAATTGACCTAAAACGAAAAGGAAAACCAATGTACTCAAAGTTGTTAACAAATCAAATGTAAAAGATTTTAGAAAACTTCTAACATTGATGTCCATCATTTCTCATTTCCTTTTTGATTTATTTGAAATATTTTGGGTATTTTCCAACCACACATAGCAGAATTATTGTGATAAATCTGAATCTCAAACTTTAAATGTGTTCGGAATTGCTGATTCAGATTTATAGCCCAGATTCTACGCGGAATGAACCACAAACTAACATCCAGTTTTAAAAACGGTAACATTAGATTATCTACTCATTTGGAAATAAAAAAGAGTAGTCAAGAAAGATGTTTGAAGAACATGTATCTGAATCTGGAACAGATTTAATTATTGCATTTTCTCTAATTTAAAAAGAGTTGTACCCCAGTCTAAAACTAGCTTAATCTAACCCTGATGGCTCAGTTTGTTATTGTTGAGGTAATGCTTCCTTTCTCACTATAAAAAATTAATATTTGTGGTGACACCTCGCATTTTTTGCTAATTATGCTTTTTAATTAATAAAAAAGTATTAAATATTTTGTCACCATTAAGTAATATTTCAGCGTGTAAAATGACCTGGGGAACTATTACTTACACACTAAATCTTGACACGCGAAACGACCATAATTTAACCTGTGGCTTCAAAAACTGAAGCTACAAATTCAATTTAGGGGACAGGATCACATGCCAACAGAGACAAAGCCATAACCACTACTTCTGCCCTGAATGCGCAGAAAAACTGAGAATATAGAAACTCCTCAACCTCAATTACAACTATGAAAACTTTGAGATAATAGGGTAGTTTGCAGATTTCCAAGCTGTAATTCCGCCAAGAACATTATAAACTTTAGTGAAATTGTTGGAATCCAGAATGCTTGATGCATCAGCACTTCGAGCGCCTATATGACAGTAAACTACTATTTCTGTATCTTTGTATTGTAATAATTCATCAATTCTTGATTTCAGTTCTGTTATAGGCATTAAAATGGCATTGTCTAAATGTCCTTTATCATACTCGCTCTGGGTTCTCACGTCTAAAATTACTATGTTTGGATAATTGCCATCAGTAATCATATTTTGGGTAGTTATTGCATCTATATCTGTATATGGCATGTTATCAATCATATTCACGGATCTTAAAAAGAATATACATAGAATACTATCTTCAGCGGATGAGCCAGTATGAATAAAAGGGATTGTTTGACTGCTAAAAAGAGAAGAGCGACTAACCATTACTTCTGCTCCGACTGTGCCTCTAAATTTGGAAAGAGAAGTTATGTCTGGCCCAAAAATGATGGAAAATTACTTAGATTTCTGGTAGTTAATTACTGGTACTAATAACCCACCCCCAATTCAAGCTCCAATCAACAAAATTTTGTGAAACAAAAGTGGACGGGGCGGGATTTGAACCCGCGGCTTTAGCGTCAAATTTAGTACATCAAAATAAGTTAAATGATTCTGAAATTGAAGGTACACTAGAAAAATTCAGTGAATGGTTAGAAGTTGACGAACGTAGAAAACCAAGAATTATACAACATCACACTCAATGAATTAGAAGTCTGTTAAGTGATGTGAGAATATGTCCCCCAACCAAAGAAGATTTCAGAAGTTTCTTAAAAAAGGGGAAAAGAAGTTCTGGTGTTTATCATTTCAAATGCGATCAAAGCAGTAAGAGTTTTCACTCGTTTTCTTGGATGTGAAGAAATAGGTAAAAGTTTCAAGTTTCCAAGAATTGACAGGCCTATACTAATTACCAAAAATAAAAGTGAATTACAAAAGTTCTACAACGAAGGATTTTCTAATCTTGGTGATAGAGCCTTATTTCTAGTATTTGCAACGTCTGGGCTTAGGCATCATGAAGCAACAGAACTAACACCAAAAGATGTTAATTTAGATAGGGTATGGTTATTCCGAATAATGAACAAGCAATTATTAGGGGAACAAAAAATACTTTTGTAACTTTCATTAACTCTGAAGCAAAAATGGTTCTGAAGAAATTTATGGCTTCTCGAGAAATTGGTGCGGACAGCAGAATATTCAGAAAAGGTTTTGGAAAGTCTGGGATAACGTATCGTTGGCAAATAACTTCCGAAAAGTCAGGAGTTAAGTTGATACCGAGTGATTTGCGTGATTGGTTCTGTAATGAAATGGGAAGGCTTGGATTTGCCAATAGATATATCGATGCTTTCTGCGGTAGAGTCCCTCGTAGTATCGTGGGAAGAAATTACATGGATTATTCTCCAGAAATATTGAAAGAAATCTATAAAAATGCAAACTTGACTATAGTATCAGACTAAACAATGATTCATCCCAAAGGCCTTCTTTCTATTATAATTTTTCACATTATCTAATTAATATAAGATAAAGGTAACAATTTAAGTGACTCCATTTAAAAAAATATATTTTAACATAAATGCATATAAAACTAAGTTACAATTAATGTCACTAATTCTTTAACAAATCGTAGTGGATAGTGATAAATATTATCTAAAGATAAACACTATAGTAATCCAAAGAGTACTTGACTGATAGTAAAATTTTAAAGGTCTCAAACCGAGGCCTTTAGCTAATCAGTTTGAGTATTCTTTCCCTGGGATGAGAATTGGAAAGTGCCATTATCGGTGACGACATGGAGGGTTTATCATTTCCCTTCCTTTCTTTCCAATGTCTCATCCAACAATAATAAAATTGCTAAATTTAACTATTTCTGCAAAAAATTCTCCTATTTTTGAAATCAATTACTACCTCTCCTCAATAATTAACATTTAGTGGGTTTGTTTTTGACAAATGATTTGTGGAAAGTTATTGAAAGTGCCAAATATTTTATTCAGTGAAGGTTTTCCCAAAGTATTCTTGGGAAGATATTATACGGATTATTCGCCAGAAAGGTTGAAAGAAATCTATAAAAAAACAAACCTGAAGTGTAATATCGGGATTTAGAAGTCGTTCTCAGGATAATCTGCCAGTAACCTTAAATTATTTTCAATTATAATAGATGCATTTAGGGGAAGGAATATGGCAATAGCTTCAGAATTCTTTACTACTTTACTGCTTTGGTTTACTCGAGCATTCATTTCAAGCTTAATTTGTTTAATAATCGGGATTATTTCAATAAAAGCCCTAACTCATATCACAACTAAAATCAACGAATTCAAAAGCATTAAAGGAGATCCAATTGCAACAAGTCTGTTTGTAAGCGGTTTTCTAATCTTCGCAGGATTCGTTGTTTATGGATCGATGGTTAATCCCTTTTTTCTAGGGCAATCAGTCTTGTTTGCTTCATTTTTCAATCTGCAGCGACTCTTTGTTGTCGGATTAAGTTTTTTTGTAAGTTTAATTTTTGGGTGGCTGTTTTATTTTGTATTTGCTAAATTGACTCCTTTTGGAATTGATTTAGATGATATAAACAAATCACCTATAGCTGTAGGGGTATTTCTTTTTGGATATGAAGTGTTCTTGGGTTTACTGATCTATGGAAGCCTTATGATCCCTCTAGGATGAAAGTGGAAAATAAATGAGACTTTCTAGAAAACTAAAACTATCAACTTTTATTATCACTATTTTATTGAGCATAAATGTTGCTTACGCAATACCTAGTGGAGGAGTGTACCCTCCAGAATTTACTTATAAAAACGGATATTGGTATGATACTTGGGATTATAACAGAAACTTCTACGCTGGGGAAGATGGATTTCTACCATATGTTGCGTATGAATCACTTGGCTCTGACAAAGAACTAGCATATGAAATTGGAGAATGGTTTGAACAAAATTATGATAATAAAGTGGAAAGAGCTGAAGCAATTCTAAATTATGTACAAAGATGGACAGATTATGGTTATGACGAAGATAATGTTTTCAGAAATGGCATAGCTCAAGAAGAATGGGCATGGAATGCAGACGAAATGGCGTACATGTTTGATGAAAACACATATTCAGTGGCAATCGGTGACTGTGAGGATTTGGCTTTTCTATGTGCTACTATATATCTTGCTTCAAAAATTGAAGTAGCACTGGTTGAACCACCAGAACATGTTGCATTACTTATTTGGCTCCCAGAATACGATAATGCAAACTATTATTGGGATCTTCCAGATGATGGAAGAGAGTATGGATGGATATGGGTTGAAGCAACGGGGGAAGTTAACCCATTAGGTTGGACGCCTCCCGATTATTCCGATGGAGACTGGAATTCATATTTACTAGGATTCTCTAAATTTAATGTCGAATATTCTCCCAAAAATCCGAAAGCAGAAGACGATGTAATAGTAAAGGCAACGATAGAAAGCGCAATCTCAACCATCAACACAGTTTTTCTTAATTATCAAATTGGGAGCAATTCTCAGGAAATTCCAATGATTAAAAAGGGATCATACTATGAAGCAGTAATTCCAAAACAACCCGATGGAACAAAAGTAACAGGTACAGTTTATGCAATGGATTACGAAGATTTTTCTTCAGAACAAAAATTTGAATTTATAGTAGGGCAAGAACTTCAATTTCCTCCTTTTCTTTTTGAGGCAGGCATCATACTATTCATAATCTTCATATTAATTGTGGTTTTATCACGCTCCAGTAAATAAGGATGGTAACAAGTTTTGCGGTAATCTACTTAGCATTTTTGAAGACATTATACTGATCATAGTCCAGAAAGATTGAAGAAAATCTATGGAAAGCAAACTTTCGACTCTTTTATTGAAAGTTGGCTTAAGAAGGTAGATTAATTTCTTTGTTCTATTGGGTTTTGAGGTGATTGATTTTGAAGGAGTGGAAATGCGTGATAGTTGGTGATCATAAGAATGTTGGTGAAGTGATTGAAGAATGGCAAAAGAAAGGCTGGCATCTCCATACTTATGCTTGTGCTGGAATTGGGGCAATGATGGCCGTAAATCATTATTTGCTATTTGAAAAAGGCGAATAGGATAAAAGCAAACTTGGTGATTCACTAATCTGATTTCAATGAAGAAATTATGTTAATTGCATTCTCAACCATTTTTTCATATTTATTGTTAGCTTTTTCACCAAAATGCACTGGAATTCTGGTTCCTCTTGGATGAATAATTCTATTTCTCTCTTTTCGAATTTGGTTGATTTGGGTAAATTCTTTATCGTTAATTTGGTACAACGTATAAAGAAAAACGGATAGATCATTAAGGGAAAGATTATCCAATTTCTTACCAAGTTTAATTCTACGATTCTTTAGAAACTCGGATATTCTCAACACTCCAAACTTTTCCAGATAGGCAGCTGACAATATAATCGCTGGTTTCCAATCAATTTCTTTTGTTTTAATGGCCATCTCTGAAAGAACTTCCAATTCCCTCTCTTCATTATAAATATCTGTTGCATTGGATAACATGTTTGATCATATTGAAGTATCGTTCTCAATCTTAAAGAAATTTATGAAAAAGCTGATTTAAAGATGATTAGACAAGTAGGTTCCAGAAAAACAAAATAACTGTTCCTATCTACAAGTATTTAGAAACTGTTAAAGCTAAACATTTTTTCAAAAGGTTTCTTCTTTCTTTGTTCTGGCTTTTCGGCAGGATACCCGAAAGTTAATAACGCAACAACCTTCCATTTATCAGGGATTTTCAGCATTTCCTTAACTTTTTCTTCGTTGCAAGCTCCTATCCAACATGAACCGATCCCTAAAGTCCACGCGGCAATAACCATGTTCTCCATTGCAATTGTAGCGTCAACAACGGCCCATTTTCCAGTCAAAAGCGATTTTATGTCTGCACACCCAACAATCGCGACGGGAGCATATTTGACAAAACGGGTAATCAAATTATCGCATAAGTTCTTTAGTATATCATGATCATTTACAATGATGAAACGAATAGGCTGTCTATTAGCAGCTGAAGGAGCCTGTCTGCCAGTCTCAAGAATTTGCTGCAAAACATCTTCGGGTATATCTTTGTTTTCATATTTTCTAATGCTCCTTCGGCTGAGAATCAAATCAAGAAGAGACATAAAGACTCACATTCCCCCAAAACTCTTCTTAGTATTCTAGCAACAACTCCTAAATATGTTTGCGGTTAGGGCAGAATCTGGAAACGTTCTGGCTAAACACTACAATCCACATTGAATAGAGAGATCAAAAGAAATCAATGAAAAAGCGAACTTAATGATGCTTAATCCGTAATATCTGACATAATGAACATATGCCTTAACCACGCCTTCTTTATAGAAATTAGACCAGCCTTCGCTACTTGCAATAAAACGATTAACAGAATCAGAATCGTCCAGATTTGGATTTTTAACTAACAGCTTAAATCTTTTGCTATAACCCTTCAATGTTCTTTCGTAATATCCTCTATTCTTCAAATCCCATAATATACTCCAAAAACGCGTCCATCACTATGATGTGTTAAATATTCATTTTCCAAATTTAGACCCTTAGCGAGCCACGGAACGCCCTAGCGCCATAGTAAGAGGACGCACTGTTGTGATAAACGAAAACATGGTCGTAGCGGCGATCAGCAAAGAGGGCGCCGCCGAGTTTTCTAATATCAGAAGGCGTTTTCACCCAGCTCGACGTCTTCGTATCGAAATTACCAAGTTTCTGCAACTCTCGATATTGTTCTTCCGTTAAAAGCTCAATACCCATGGCAGCTGCCATATCAACAGCGTTATTTTCTGGTCTAAATTCTTTCCTTGACTCTTGCCCTTCACGGTCGTAACAAACATTTCTGCGACCTTTAGGGCTTTCCGCTGAACAATCATAAAAAATGTATTCGCCCGTCTTTTTATCATGACCAACAACATCCGGTTCACCGCCAGTTCTTTCCATTTCATTGAGCGACCATAATTTTTCAGCATTAGCTTCCAGCTTTGCTTGTACTTTAGCCCATTCAAGACCATTATGGCGGTTCATATTTTTCTCAAAACGGGCTTTCAATGCTCTGAGTAGTTCTTCACGTTGTTCTGGTAACATAGTTTCAATCTATGAGCTAATTATGAATTAATTTTTTTGGGGAATTCCTATCATTTCTAAAGGCCATGAAGAATATGATGATCTATAAAGAGGCTTATCTCATAGTTTTAGTTTATCACAAATTTACTAAATAGTAACTAAAAATTGAGTGAATTAGGATTTAGTTTTTGTGTTTATGGTGTTTAGATTTTTTCAATTATTAGAAGAAAATCTACTTTTGCACCCATTCCTCCACCAGTAAACTTTGGATTAACATTGGGAATTATTGTAACAACGTCACCCTCTAAGTCATTCAAAAATTGCTCTAACTTAAGTTGACCTTTTGTCAAATCAATATCAATCCTATGAACTCTATATTTCATTTTGATCTCCTTATTTCATTAATTAGTGCGCGAAATATAAAAAACTAAGTTTTAGAACATATACATATATGATTAACAACATCCAAAAATGAGCCGTGATAAGGCGATACTCCTCCAGAGCGAGCGTTATCTTCTTACCTGCTATTAGGTCGCGACTTCTTCAACCCCCTTTTAGCATGTGTGCTTAGTCACCCTTTTCAAATAATAATTAGTGCTTTACATCTGTACCAAACCCATTAGCCTGATAGGTATGAAGACGCCAACCTATATTCTGCATATCAGCAATTGCCGTAGGTATTTCTTTGTGGTGATTAACTTGTATGCAAGCATATTCTTTCAAATTCACATCTCACCTCCTCGTTCAATAGGGTTAGTAATATTAGCGCGATAGTATTATTGCCGTTGAGAGTTAAAAGGTCTCGACTTTTTCAAGCTCTTGAATAGACATTTCAGGTTGACTTTAGAACTTCTCTCATTAGCTTGCTGAATCAAATTCGCTATTTTCTCGAGGTTAAGGTCATTGACATTTTTGCTGATTGTCTTATTGCAGACATTACACTGACTATAACCTTGAAAGATTGAAAAAAATATATGATGGAGCTAACTTGAAAGTGTTAATCTGATGTTTCTGTTTTTCTGGTGAGAAAAAAAGAGGAGAATATGGGATTGAAAACCCAATTTAAGGATATACTTGACACTTTAGCCAGTATCCAGTCCAATCTGCTACAGAACTACCAGGTGCTCCCCAAGTGTGCCCAACATTAAGTGTTTGTCCCTCAAATGCTCCAGTTCCTTGGAACAATCCATATGCTTTCGAACTAATCCATGTTGCTCCTGGTGGGGGGTCATTAAGAACAAAGCCATCTAATATTACGGTACCCTGACCTTCAAAGCCTCCATCTCCGAATGTAAACTCATAGTAGTCTGTGAAAATTCTTTTTTCTCCCTCCTTTTGCGGCACAAATACCACCTCCCTTTCAACAACGAGGTTTGTAATTTCGGGGTCGTCTCCTGCAAGAATTGTACCATCATCAAAAGTAATGGTAGCGTAATAATATTGTATTACATGTCTATGGGTTATAGGACCAGTAATTACCACAGAAATTTCTTCATCAAGGGAAGGGTCTCGAGTCATATTTAATGTAACTGCCACTTTATTTCCTTTTGTTGGAACTGCGTAAACGGGAATAGCAGAGACAATTAGCAACGCTAACAACATAATGCTGAAAAGCATAATTTTCTTTCTCATTTTCTCACCTCCCCCTAATTTTTCATAGGAAAGAATAACAGAATCAGTGTTGTCCTCTCCCCCTTGCACGAAATGTGCAATAAATAGTGTTACTAAAAGTTACACTTAAAATTTATTGGATAAAAAATATAGAAAATCGTAATGTTAACTGACTCTTTTTTACAAGATAAACTTAACATGCCATTGAAAGCAAATCGTAAATACAACTTCACACATTTCTTTTTAAGTGGTGAATCAACATGGAGAAGTTTCTTGGTGAAGCTTCTTCTAAAGAAGGTTTGGTGGACGGGGCGGGATTTGAACCCGCGACTTCAGCGATGCCAACGCTGCGATCATTCCAGGCTGATCTACCCGCCCAATTGACATTTTAAACCATACAAGAATGCTATTAAGCGTTATGGGAAAAAGATCCCAGGTTTCTGTATATGAACCATTACATTTTAGGCATCTAAAGAAACTGAAACTTAAATACGAGAAAAACATCCTAAAAAGGCTGTA
Source organism: Candidatus Bathyarchaeota archaeon (assembly GCA_963697165.1). Taxonomy (GTDB): domain Archaea; phylum Thermoproteota; class Bathyarchaeia; order Bathyarchaeales; family Bathyarchaeaceae; genus Bathyarchaeum. Next base: position 187,399 of record CAVOMX010000012.1, on the reverse strand, counting down.
GGGCCGGTCGTCTAGTCTGGTTAGGACATCTGCTTGACGTGCAGAAGGTCGCCGGTTCAAATCCGGTCCGGCCCACCTTTGAAATTTCTCTTTTGCTTAAAAGAGAACATTCACTGAGAAAAAGGCTTGTTTTGGTCGCTTAAATAGCTTAAAATTTTATTTAAGGATTTTTCTGTGACTCTTGGTAGATTTAAGCCTTGATCTCTGGCTTTTTTGACAAGTTTCCTATTGAGATATAGAATAATGGTCGTTTTGGTTCCAGTTTTTATGATGTTTTACTTACAATATAAGTACTTAAAAAAGGAAAGGGGGAAAGGTTTTCTTTTTTGGTTGGATTGTTGAGATCTGTTTGATATCAAGGTATTCAATGCCATTCTCGTAAGTTTGAACCTGTGTTACATAGCCTCGTGTTATTTCAAAGTATTTTCCAGAGATTTGAGGCACTAACGAATTATAGACTTTGTCTCTTTCCCCCAAACTAATATATGGTTGAGAAATAATTTAAGAATTATGTTTTTTAAATAAGAAGACCGAATCACAAAGAGTGATAGTATTATTTCATTTACATGCAAACCCACATAGTGACAGATGGAGGTTATACTAACACTATTAAGTTAGCCTCTTCGTAGATTCTGCGTAATCTTTCAGAATTATACTCAGTGTAATGGCGGATCAAAACAGACTTGGCTGTACGACCACAGACCCGAACGCATAATATTTTTTTCAAAATAATTGATTTGAAAAGGCATAGGCGACATAATTAATATAATCAGAATGTGCATGTGTTTTTAGAATTGTGTGGTATTGATGGCGAGTGGTTTACTGGTTTCAACAAAAAAATGGCTGTAATTTGAAACTTGAAAACGTTAATCCTATATAAGAATTTGCAGGCTTAAAATTACGTAACAAGTATGGTTTCGATTTGGGGCGTATACTTTGGGGGAGAAGATTCACGTTATTTTGAAGTATGTTAACAAGGGTGAAACCCAAATTTATCTGGAGGATAATAAAATTGAGGTGGAGTCAAACACGAACAAAGTGATAAATAAAGCGGTTGAAGATTTTTAGTGTTGATGAAAAAGATCAAAAAGAAATATACATCATGCTAAAGAAACATGGTTGTTGCTATTTTTAATAAGAAACCGCCTGTATGGTATGACCCCGCAAAAAAAGAGGGACAGTTAATCTTTCAATCTATTACTGGTCATCATTAGAACATAAAACATAAGGCTACGTAAAACAAAGGCAAGAATAAAAAGAATTGCCGTTAGCAGCAATGCGTCTGTATAGGAAACTGCACCCCATATTACTTGAGACCAAATAATAATCATTGAGATAGCTAAAATGAGTCCAATTGTCCAATTAGGAATACTCATTTTCTCCCCAAATGAACTACTCAAGAATTAGAATATTAGCATTTCCACTGCGGGAATCCTAAAAGAAGAGAAATAGGCAAGTTATTTCCTTTTGCGGAACAGCTTTAGCCCATCCATATCGGTCACATACATGAAACTCGATTGAAAAAGTTTACATAGTTTTGCGAACGTTCTAATTAGGGGATAAAATTTGCAAAAATTAGTAATAGACGGGGGTTGTAAAGATGCCAAAATATTTAGTTCAAATTGAATATCAAATCAAGGCTTGGACTGCTTTGGTAAGGGAGCCTCAAGACCGCCTGGAAATTGCAGGTCCAATCGTAAAGACCCTTGGAGGAAGCATAGAATGTGCTTATTTATCATTTGGTAAGTATGACTCAATGGCAATTCTTGACATGCCCGATAACGTATCAGCCTCATCCCTTTCTATGGCTCTCCTAGCAAGTGGAGTGTTCAAAAGAATTAAAACCACTCCACTTTTGACATGGGAAGAAGGTGTGGAAGCCATGAAAAAAGCAAAAAAAGCAGCTTATCAACCTCCAGACGACGGTTCGGTTTATCTCGACAGATCAAGCTAAACATGATCAAATTTGAATTCTCTTCACCCAATAAAAATCCATCCAAATTGTTGATGTCTCAATGGCAATTAAAAAATCTACAATAATTCAAAAGGTCATTGTCAATGCTTCACCCAAAGAAGTTTATGAAGCTTTAATAGATCCAAATAAACACTCCGAGTTCACGGGAAGTAAAGCTACTGGAAACCCGAATATAGGTACTAAGTTTACAGTTTGGGACGGATATATACATGGTAAGAATCTTGAACTTGTAGAAGGCAAAAAAATTGTCCAAAATTGGGTTACAACTGACTGGCCTCAAGATTTTCCTCCCTCGAGATTAGAGTTGTCATTTAAAGAGTTAGAAGATAAAACAGAAATCACAATGTTACATTCGGATGTCCCAATCACCCAAGAGGCTGATCTAAGGCAAGGGTGGATCGACTTCTACTGGGAACCATTAAAAGAGTGTTTTGAAAGAAAATCATGAAAACGTGCAAATCTATTTCAGGTGGTTTATGTTTCTTTAATTGGTGCACAAAAAAATCAGTTGTTTAATTAATGTTTCTGGATTAAAGATAACCTAAGTCTGCTCGCAAAACGAAAAACTTTAAATTGCTATATATGAATTTGACATTTCAAGTTGGATGGTTGGGACTCGGAGAAAAACCCATTCTCTTTTCGTCAGGAGATTTACCAACTCTGTGGCGAACTTCGTGTTCAGCGACGTGGACCCAACCACACCAGCCCAACTTGCATGCATTTAAAAAACCTTCAAAGCACCAAGAACATTCTTGTAGACATAGCTTGAACTATTCAAATCTCCTAGATAATGGTGAACAGACTCAATCCTAACCTTTCCAGGATTAACTTCGTTAAAGAATCTGCAAATACAGTATACTTTTTATTAGCTGTTTTCTCTTATCTCTGCAAATTCACAATCTCAAACCCCAAAAAAACTCTAAGGACAGACTGAACGCTTGATGTGTGGAAGGTCACCGGTTCAAATCATGTCCGACATACCATATTAGTTATGGAAAACAATTTTACTCTATACTACACAAGGGTATGGTTGTGGTCTTTGGATGTCTGGCGTTGATGTTTCGAAGGAACTAAAAGAGAATAGGTTACTTGCGTGCGAGTCATGCATGAATACGGTTATTCAATCGTTTAGCCATTTTCAGGAGCAGATTGCACAGCTACAACGAGAGAGGATGAAGCTTCAGATGGAACTAGAGAAATCCCGGGAAGAGCAGAAGGAGCAGAAGCGGGTTTTGTTTGACGAAATCATGGCGCTGGAGAAAAAGGTGGCGGCGCTAAAGAGTGAATCATAAATTTTTGGAATACAATAGTTGCTGTTTTTTGTTTTAGTGTGAACGATATGGGTTGTCCAAAGGCAGATCTACCTGTAGAGGCATAGATAACTGGGGGAGATTGCTTGTTTGAATGTCCAGATTGTAAAGAAAATAAATTAAGTTACCTGATAATTTGTTATATTTTATTAATCCTCTAAAATATTAACAGACTATAATAGAAGGAGTTGGCGTTCATGGAGCGAGAGATTCTGGTCAAAGCAGAGAAGCTAACCAAAAAGTTTGGCGACCTCGTTGCAGTAGACGGAGTCAATTTCGAAATCTTCAAGGGCGAAAATTTCGGATTCCTTGGACCCAATGGCGCCGGAAAAACCACGACAATGAGAATGATCCAAAGCGTCTCTCCCATAACCGAGGGAAAACTAACTCTGGCGGGAATGGATGTTACAGAACATGGCAGAAGAATAAAAAGCATGGTCGGTGTTGCCCCCCAAGAAGACAATCTGGACCCCGACTTCACAGTTTTCCAGAATCTCATATTTTACGCTAGATACTTTGACATTCCAAAAGAAAAAGCAAAAACAAAAGCAGAAGATCTCCTAACCTTTCTGCAGTTAACCCAAAAAAAAGACGTCATAATAACGTCTCTCTCTGGAGGCATGAGACGCAGACTAATCCTCGCCAGAGCCTTGATGAATGACCCCCAGATACTAATTCTAGATGAACCCACAACAGGTCTAGACCCGCAGGCCCGCCACCTTATATGGACCAAAATCAGAAACCTGAAAAAACAAGGTGTCACGGTCATACTGACAACCCACTACATGGATGAGGCAGCCCAGCTCTGCGACAGAATAATAATCATGGACCACGGAAAAATCATTGAAACAGGCGAACCAGCAGAACTTGTTAAGAAACATGTAGGAGAAGAAGTTCTTGAAGTTCTCTACAGTGAAGAAGCAATGAAGTGCCTGAAAGAGACCTTTCCTGACGCTAGAATAGAAGTTGTTGGCGACAAAATTTACTTATTCGACAACAAACCCAGAGGATATTTCGCAGAAGTGCTCAAGAAAACTTCGTTTAAAGGAGCAGCTATACGAGACAGCAACCTTGAAGACGTATTCTTGAACTTGGCAGGAAGAAGCTTGAGGGACTAATAATGAATAACACTTTTACACTCTTTCGAATTCCAAAACTCAGCTACAGAGTATGGAAGGTTTGGAAGCGAAACAAAGACGTTTTCATGAAAACTTACAAAACCAATTTCATTCCCTCACTATTGGAGCCCATCCTTTACCTACTCGCTTTAGGTGTTGGACTCGGAGGTTTTGTTCAACCAATCGACGGACAAACATACATCAACTTTATTGCTCCGGCGCTGGTCGCAGTCTCAATGATGTTCTCCTCATTCTACGAATGCACATACGCCTCCTTTGTAAGAATGTACTACCAGAAAACATTTGACGCCATAATAGCCACGCCAGTCACCATAGAAGAAGTCATAACCGGCGAAATTCTATGGGGTGCAACCAAAAGTCTCATCAACTCATCAATAGTTCTAGCAGTAATAGTCGCCTTTGGATTGGTTCTTTCCCCACTGTTTCTTCTGATTCCTCTAGTATCATTCCTTGTTGGACTCCTATTCTCATCCATAGCCATGTGCTTCACAGCCATCGTCCCAAACATTGACGCCTTCAATTATCCCGGTTATCTCTTCATAACTCCCATGTTCCTCTTAAGCGGAACATTCTTCCCTCTAACATCCATGCCCGAGTTTCTGCAAGTGGTAGCACAAATTTTTCTCCCACTCACCAACGCTGTAACAGTAACCAGATCCTTAGCTCTTGGCAACATCCAACTTTCAATCATCCTGAACCTAGCATGGATGCTAATAATCACACCTATCTTTTTTATACTCTCCCTAAACCTCATGAAGAAAAGACTCATCAAATAACAAACCCATACACATTATACGCCAAAAAATGTTGTTCGGTGAATGAACAGCAATAACAGAAAACCATGAAACTCCATCATATTCTAAAATAACCAACAGAACAATGTTAAAAACAGCTTTTTTTCCGATGTTCTCAAAAAAACCAGATCTAGGCAGGGTATCTAGCTTGAAAAATGCAAAAGATAAACAATCAATGAAAGATAAGAAGAATTTACAAAAGATATAAAGGAATCATGCAACCGTTTAGGTTCATAGAATGGGCCCGTGGTCCAGTTGGTTAACTCCATTTGAGGCCAAAAGACGCTTCCCTCACGCGGAAGAGATCGCCGGTTCAAATCCGGCCGGGCCCACCACCAATTTATTGATACCCCAACGTCAGAGGTTTTCTCTTATTTTCTTCGCAGACTCATCCAACTCGCTTCTTTCGGGCATTCTGAATCCGTGATGCCCAATCATCGCCCCCAAGGCTCTGGAGATGGAGTCACCCCTGAATCTGGGTATGACATGAACGTGAAAATGCATCACCATCTGGCCTGCAGCCTTCCCGTTAAGCTGAATAACACTTATTCCGTCAGCGCCAACCGTCTTCTTCACAGCAATGCTGACCCGCTTAATCACCACAGCCAAATCAGCTAGTATCTCTTCGGGCACTTCATAGATATTTTCCCAATGACAACGGGGAATAACTAAAGTGTGACCAACATTAGAGGGGTTCATGTCCATGAATGCGAATACAGTGGCATTTTCGTAGACGATGCTTGCCGGCGCTTTGCCGGAGGCTATGCTGCAGAAGACACAAACATCGCTCATCGTTTATTCAACCATCATTTAGGATTATTTCTTGCGTGTTAATAGGTTATGGTTCATCCTCAGAGCAGACAAAAGAACGGTTTTTCAAAAAGATTAAAAAACAAGTTATGATTCATGATGTGTGTCGCCGAGGTAGCTCAGCTTGGGAGAGCACTCGACTCAACACACAAAGTTGAGGGTGAAGCTGAAGACCGAGTTGTCGCCTGTTCAAATCCGGCCCTCGGCACCACCATATTACGTTGGAATAAGTTAATTGTACATTATTTTTCTTTTTTCGAGTATAGTGTAATACATTCTGGGTTACCTAGTTAGGTATTTTTAAAGGATAATTTTATGCCCTGTTAAGGGGTTTCTGGAAATTAGTCGGGTGATATCTCAATGTCTCCGGTTCAAGTCCAATCCATTAATGAAAATGTTGCTTTCTTGGAACCAGAATGTAAGAGTGTTTTGAAATTATTATTAACTATTTTCAGAGTTTTTCTTAATCATTGTTTTTTCAGGTTGATAGAAGAGCTTTTTGCAGGATACGGGTTTGGAATTTTTCTGTTGCAATTAGCGATTCTAAAACTTTTTCAAAAGGGAAAAATAAAAATTGCATTCTAGCTTTCAATTTGTGCAATTTCTATTTAAATTAAAAGACATAATTTATAGTTGCACAGTAACGTTTTGTTTTTAACATTACAAGCACAAATAACAAAGAAATCTATTTGCCCTAACCACAAAGAACCTAGCACTCAAAAAGAATAATGTACATTTGGTTTTTTAGGTCTTTGTATATAGGTGTTCCATGAAAAATATCAATATTTAATTAAGAATACAATAAATATAGAAAACTACCAAGTTGTTAGATGGCATGAAAGTTGTCCTGATTAATCCGGCATCCGAAAGTCAGCACTTTAAGGTTCCACCCCTTGGATTAGCCTACATAGCCGCCGTGTTAAAAAGAAACAATATTGAAATAAAAATAATCGATTTAAACATAGAAAAAATTAGCCTTAGCACATACTTGACTAAAGAGAAGCCAGGCATCATCGGAATCTCATCTATAATTACAAACGCTCGCAGAGCATTCGACATTGCCAAACAAACAAAAATGATTCTTCCAGAAAGTTTTGTTGTCATGGGTGGTCCTTACCCAAGCATAATGGGAACTCGCCTGTTAACTAGACATAACGAAGTTGACGTGACCGTCGTGGGCGAGGCAGAATATAACTTTCTGGAATTAATCAAACGTTTGCAGAATACCCAGAGCATAGATGCTGTTGATGGACTGGTTTTCAGGAAAGAAACAAAAATCAAAAGCAACCCACAGCCAAATCCCATCAGTCCACTGGACCAGATTCCATTCCCTGCAAGAGAAGAACTCAAAATGCGGCTCTATGGCGAAAACGCAGGTAGCATATTCACCTCGAGAGGATGCCCACAGCAGTGTATCTTCTGTAGTCGACCAGTTTTTGGAAGAAAATGGCGCGGTCATAACCCAGATTATGTTCTAAAAGAGATTGAACATCTGATAACAGAGTATGGAGTTTCCACTTTGAGTATTCTTGATGACAACTTCACTGTTGACATGGAACGTGCAGAAAAGATTCTTGATGGGATAATAGCAAAGAAATGGAAACTGGATATCTACTTCTGGAATGGCATGCGAGCCGACCACGCGACAAAAAATTTACTATTAAAACTGAAGAAGGCGGGATGCACAGCAATCAACTTTGGGGTCGAGTCAATAGACCCAAAGGTTTTATCCTTCATAAGAAAGGGCGTGAGCCTGGAGCAGATAGAAACAGACAATAAAGTTGACTCGACAAGTGGGAATCAGAGCAAACATTCTCCTGATGATAGGAAACCCCAGAGACAACTCCAAATCTGCGGATAGGATAATAGATTTTGTTGAAAATGTGCAATGTTGATGGCGTACACTTAAGCATGGCGACTCCCATTTTTGGAACAAAGTTTTGGGATTGGGCTGAAAAGAATGGACGCTGGCTAGACATTGACAAAGAAGAGCTGCTAGATTGGCCAATAGATGACACGGATGCGGACGTATCCTGTGTTTGAAACTTCTGACTTCACTGCTAAAGAAAGAACAGAAGCCTACAGGAAGGTTAGGGGTTCCCTTGAGGAGAATGGGCTCATCATCTAGACGGTCGGGAACAAGACTGCAAAGGAGCAGAAAAGCAACCCTTTTCTCCAATTTTCTGAACCTTGTGTTACATGAAATATTAAAAGCATGGAAGGTACAGAAGCTACTGGAGATGTTCATGCAACGAAGCGTTTAACAATTGATTAATTATCGTAACGGTAATAGCTGCCATTTCGGTTACGCTGGTTTTGCTGAATAAGAACCCAGTTGATCCGACTAATTCATCGAATGTCCAATAGAACCTACCCAGAACCTGAATCATATCACTACACATATCAGATTGTCAACGTTTATCCTCATGATGAAACTGCTTTCACACAAGGACTAATCTTTGAGGACGGCGTCTTGTTCGAGAGCACAGGACTCTACGGTCAATCTACGTTGCGGCGCGTAGAATTGGAGACCGGCAACGTAACACAGGTTATTAAATTATCTGACAATCTCTTTGGAGAAGGCATCACAATTTTCGAAGACAAAATTATCCAGTTAACTTGGAGAAATAACATTGGCCTTCGTCTATGATAAAAGCTCCTTTGAATTATTAGAGACCTTTGAGTACCCCACTGAAGGGCTGGGGAATAACGCATAACTGTAGTGCATTGATAATGAGTGATGGCACAGCAACTTTGTATTTTCTTGACCCTGAAACATTCCAGACTATTGATCAGATTGAAGTTTACGACGAAGAACCTGTGACTCGGCTTAATGAACTTGAATACATCAATGGAAGGATCTACGCGAACATCTGGAAAGAAGACAAGATTGCAATAATAAATCCCAGACAGGGCAAGTCACAGGATGGATTGACTTGACGGGCATCAATCCTACAGACATCCAGAGCAGAGACAACGTGCTCAACGGAATCGCCTATGACCCGAACGAGGATAGACTCTTTTTCACAGGAAAAAGATGGTCAAAGCTTTACGAAATCAAACTAGTTTCTACAGATTAACATTTGACTCATAGGTTAACTGAGTTTTGACATTTATTTTCTTTTTGCTGCAAAGAGGTATACAATTAAAGCATCACCACTTTCCGCCGGAACCTCCTCCTCCAGAGCGTCCGCCGCCTCCGCCGCCTCCCGAACGACTTCCACCACCTCCTGAACCACCCCAACCCCTACCTGATCTACCACCACCTAAACGGCCACCAAAAGAAATCATAACAAATTACAAAGATGACAATAAGCACAATAACCCATGCTGGAATCTCCTCCTCAGTGGGTAATTCTCGCACCATCGTAAACATATTTTCCACGTGTTGGCAGCCTCTCGGTGTCTTTGATGTTCGGTATCTTTAGAGCAAGGGCAATAACCGTCGTTTGCTAGTCCTTCCCCGTATTCTGCCTTCTTGAAACTTGGGAACTAAATAGTCTTCGGCTATCCTTTTGGATTCTACGTCTGTTATGTAGCCTTCTAATCCATAACCTACTTCGATTCTCCATTCCCTATCCTCAACTGCAACAAGAACCAGAACACCGTTATCCTTTCCCTTTTTTCCGATCCCAACAACTTGTCCGCTGGGTGTATCTAATGGCAACTCATTGAAGATGTACACCCCAAGTTGCACTATATCATTAATTTCGCTTCCATCATTCGTGATTCCGTGACCGTAAAAGGAATTGACAACATAGATAACAATCTCAGCGGTGGTGTTCGTGTCAACATGTTGAAGATAAGATTCGATATCATTTTTCCAGTCTTCCGAAATTACCTGCCCATTAACAGGCAACACTGCAACGGGAATTGTCCCTAAAATGATTGCAAAAATCATCACTAATAGAAAGAGAGAAAAGAATGTTGCGTGGTACGACAAACCATCTGAATGCCTCTACATAATGATCTGTTAATTTATTGGTCACTGCCGGAGGTTCCTGAGCTCCAGGACTTTAGCCTCGAAATATGCTTTGCTTTCGAATCCCCATCCAGCTGCCCACATGTTTGCAGGAAAAGACCTTCGCGCACTGTTATAATCTCCGACAGCCTCATTGTATCTCATGCGTTCCGTGGAAATTCTGTTTTCTGTGCCCTCAAGTTCAATTATCAAATCTTCTACAATCTGTGATGACTTTAATTCTGGATAATTTTCAATTACAACAACCAGATTAGTTACAGCCGAATCAAGTTTGCCTGTGGCGTCATTGATATAGTCTATGTCTCCAGAATTCATTGCAGTCGCCCATTGGCTTCTAAGCTCAGTGACGTTTTGGAGGATAGAACCTTCATATTGGATATAAAGTTTGGAGGCGTTCACAACTCGTGGTATCAAATCGTATCTTCTCTGGAGTTCCTGTTGAACCTGAGCCCATTTTTCGTCTACTGACACTTCAAGACCCACTAGATTATTGTAAGTTCCGTAGTATAGTACTACAAAAACAACCCCGACCACAAGAATGGCAACAATAATCAGAACTACGGCGATCCATTTACTGTTCATTATTATCCCTGAATAACTGGGAGAATCAGCAGTAATATTCTTTGCGGAAATACCATTCAATAACGATGCATAGAAAGTGGAAAAAACAAAATAAAAAGAAAAATGAAAAATGGGTGAAGGAATGTAAGTTCCTTATTCTTCCAGGATTCTGTTTGCATCTTCACCGTAGGCTTCCATGACGTAGGGTATTCCAGAGATTTTCGCTGCTTCTTCGGTTAGTGCCATGAGGTCCTTGCGGGAGATTGTGGAGAGCCTAAAGTTTCTGCTTCCAGCCATCAACTGCTGCAATCCAACCTTGAACTTTTGACAGTAAGTGTAGATACCAACAGCACCCAAAGGTATGTCTTTAATGTCTGCACCAAACTTTTCCTCAAGCTCCGAATAGGCGACAAAGATTTCATTAACCTGACTGCCATACTTTGAAACCGACTTTGGCAAATCATCTGCTTCTAACCAGTTTCCGATATTCTTTCCAACCATTCCAGGTATCATCAAGCCTCTTCCCATACACACCGCCTTAACATAGGGGCTGCCCATGGCTAGGGCCTTGAATACGCCATCCTCTGATGAGAAACCGCCAGCCATAGCAAGGTCAGGAACTCTCATGCCTTTTCTTGAAAGCTTTTCACAGAACTTGTATGTTAAAGATTGCAGATAGAATGTTGGAATTCCCCACTCGTTCATCATTGGCCAAGGACTCATACCTGTGCCGCCAGGAGCACCATCAATCGTAAGCAAGTCCAGTTTTGCCTCTGCACCATAACGTAGTGCCATAGCCAACTCCAAGGCAGAGTAAGCTCCCGTTTTCAGGGTGACCCGTTTGAATCCTAAACCACGGAGGCGATCAACTTCTTCCAAGAATGCCTCTTTAGTTACAAAACCTAACCTGGAGTGGCGCTCAAATTCTTTGATTGCTCCTTCTTCAAAGGCCACTTGGTTTTCTTTAAGAGTAGGATCAGGCGAAACAACGTAGCCTCTCTTTTTGAGTTCAACAGCACGCTTCAAGGAATTAACTTTGATTTCTCCACCAATACATTTGGCGCCCTGTCCCCACTTCAGTTCAATAGTGTCTAAGCCATGTTTTGATGATACGTACTCTGCTACTCCAAATCGAGTGTCCTCAACATTCATTTGGACAAGAAGCTCACCATAGCCTTCATAGTATTTCTTGTAAATTTCTATTCGCCTATCCATCTCAGGCGATTTAGTGATCTTTCCCATATTATCCAATACAAGTCCGGGGTCGATTCCACAAACGTTTTCGCCACAGACAAGCGTGATGCCAGAAATTGCGGCACCTATCGCAAAGTGTTCCCAGTTTTTACGGGCAATCTCTGTGGAACCCAAAGCACCAGTGAATATTGGTAATCTCATCTTGACCTTTTTGGTCCAGCCGTAATCTGTTTCGGTGTCCACGTTGGGGAAAAGGGCAGTATCGGGGTCCGCTTTGACTCCTTCTGGAAGCCCTTTTGCTCCTCGTGCGTAGCCTTGAATGTTAAGGTGAGAATAGTCTACGGGATAGTTTTTGTCTGCTCCCGCTGTTACTTCTCCGAATGGTCCAGGGTAGAGTACCTCGCGGCCTCTGAATGATGATAACCAGATTTCGCAACCGCCTTTGCATCCATCGATGCATCTTGAACATATTCCCGACATGGGTGTAACGTTCTTGGATCGATTGAATGTGCCGGTTGACTCGTCTGCGTTTGGTCTTCTTAAATTCATTTCGTTTCATCTCCAGTTTTTTTACCACATACCATAACGGTATACGGCAACCTGTTGCCATTAAGGAAAGGTTGCTTATAAGATTTTTTAATTAAAGAGCATAATTAACATAAAATATTCATTTTTCAGGTGTCAAAAACCGTAAACATGAACAAACATTCATGAATGATGATTATGAATTTTGTCAGCTAACGAGAACAGACCTTAACAGTTTTAAATTCATCCTATGAGGGTGTTAGAAAGTAACAGGGGGAGAAGTGTTACGTGAATAAAAACATCTCAAAAGATCAGAATTTTATCGCGTATTGTGGGCTCTACTTCGGAGATTGTCATGGTTTTTCAGGAAAAATTCCTGACCTTGCCATAGATTTAAGAAAAGAACTGAGGGCGACAAGATACGACAAATTTGTCGGGTTCATTTCAACGTTTTCGTTTGGCAAAGACTTCAAGGAGTATGAGGAGTGCTACGAGGTTCTTGGTGCAATGGTGAAGTTTCGGTTCAGAAAAGGTTGTAGAAACGGTGAAGAGTTCTCCCTTCTGCAAGAGTCAGAATATGCGCTCAAAAAAAGGACATTAAAGGCTGCTGGTTGTGTGACAAAGTTGAAAGTTGCAAAAAACTGGAGTTTCTGATCCCAGTCCATGGAGAGGCGCATATTAAGAATCTTAGGTAATCAAACGAAAAAGTAAAGATGGTTTCTTGAAAGACAAAATTCTGCGGTATAGCTAAACCCAAAGAATAAGCTAGACATTTAAGAGCTGGGAGTTTGATTATTTACGTTTACAGCTGGGGGATATGTACACGTGACCTCCGCCCAACCTCATCATTTCTATTGAGGTTCCGCATTCTGGGCAAGTGTGTCCTTTCATGTTTGGTCCCATGGCGGGCAGGTAGTCACCCTGCTTTCAATACAGATCACGGAACTGGTCTTTTCCTTCGAGTCTGATTCTTTCTTTGAGCACAAACCTGATTGCGTCGTGGAGACTTTGTTTTTCTTCGGTATTAAGTTCTGAGGCTTTTCTTTTTAGATCAAGTCTAGCCTGATACAAGATGTCTTGGAAAGTGCTGTTGCTTATGCAAACTAGAATAGCATCTTTTCCCACAAGCACCGTCTTTAGCATTTTGTTGTAGTTTGACAGTAGATTAGAAAAATGTTCAAAGGTAAACTCTTCATCGGTGGGCGAGAGTTTCGTGGAGTCGAAGTCTCGTTTGTAGACATAGGAACGCTCCAGTTCATTATCATTCAGCACTTGGATGACGCCCATGCTGATTAGCCTAACCGTCAGCACTGTGCCATCGCTAAAATCAATTCGTATATGAAACTTGGGACCATTTTTTGTATCATTGTGATAGAGGATTTTGCCGCCGTACTCTAGACCAAGAATCAGGCTGGTTTTGTTGTTGAGTTTTATGCGTATCACGTTGCCCCTAGAAGTTACTGCTTCAATTTTTCCGTCTACAAGCTGATTGAAGACTGTTAGGTCCTTGTCCATAATCCCAATTCGTTGTAGTCGTTAATAGTCTTTCAACAGATACGATTATACATGTTTGCCTCTAAGGCCTTGGTTCATTTGTTCATCAAGAATCATTGCTTCTGGAAGCTAAACACTCACTAAACAACATCCCAGTAACTACACTAATCGGTTATTATGGGATACTTAAGTTCCAAAGCGGGCAACATATCTTAATGATTCTATCCAACAAGTAACTCCTCAAAAAGGTTCTTCCGTTTAATAACAATCAATGCCACAAGAAGAACGCCCATGATAATCTGCATCCAGTAGGACCCAAGCGGGTTTCCAAGAGCGAAATAGATGGGGCTGGATGTAGCAATGGCAGAACGGAAAGGCCAAAAAACTGGGTTATACGGGTGGTTTGTCACGTCCAACAGAACATGAGAGATGTTTCCAACAAAAACTGAGAAAACCGAAGCAAAAGAGAAATTACATTTGGTTTTGACTTTTTTATTGTCAACATGAAAGATATTGTTTACCATAAAGGGATAAACTCTAATCGTGACGATTAAGGCAAGAAATGTTCCTAGGGTGGCTGAACCCATAAGGCTATGCAGAATCATTCGGTTGCGGTACTTGAGTTCCAAATAACAGAATTATGAAGGGTCATTTCAAGGTCGGGAAACATGCAGCCCACAATTTGTCCGGGCGACTAATCGCTTGTCAATCTGGTATATTATATAGGCGATGGGGTGATGCAGAACAGTTTGAGGCAATTAGCAACGAGTCTCCTTCTGTAAGAAGTGTAATCGTTTTTACCAAATAACTTCGTGATCACCTTCTGTTTTAGAAAAAAGGGAGGGGAGTGTGGTTATTGTTTGTTTATGGGTTAGTCTACTGTTGGTGTTGGCGTTATGTCTGGTGTTGGAAACAGTATGTATTTTCCGTGAGAGGAGTTCAATCCGAAGAGTCCTTCAGCTTTCCAGTTGCCGCCTCTGTAGTTGCCCCAGAAGAATTCGCCGTCATAGAATCCTGCAAATATGCCTTTGTCGTATATTCCCCAGCAGCGTTTGCCTTGGTTATCTGTGCCTACAAAGTAGCCTTTTCCAACAAAGCCCCACATGACATGTTTGCCATCATGAGTATACAACAGAAACCTAACTCTTTGAGTTGATACTCTAGCGTCTGTTTCTTCGTAGGTGGCTAGGAACAGCTCTCTCGCAGGCTTTCAACTTCAATTTCTGCTAGTCCATCAGATCTGTCAGGAACTGTGGAAGTTGAAGATCTGTCAGCAGTTACGGATGCTGAAGCAGTCAAAAGGTTTTACGGAAACTCGAGAGCGTTCCGCTTACTGGAGCAACTGTTTTCTGGTGACTCTGTTTCTGGAGATTACCTGCAGGTCTTGTGCTAACAGCGGTATTCTTTGCAAGTGATCAGTGTTTGATGCTAATACTGAAGTTGCCATTATTCCCATGAGGAGCAATGTCACCACAGCCATTGAGATTACGATTTTCTTTTGCATTTTTTTTAACCTCGTTAATCGGAAATTGGCGGCAGAGTAACTTTAGGAAATCCATGGAAAGGCCCGAAAATACAATTTCAAAACAATGGCAGACAGTTTTCAAACGATGGCTGTTCTTTGATTTCGTATTTGGTTTTCAGTCGTACCAGATTCTGTCTTCTGAACTTGGTAACAGTTATGATGCCCATTCTTTTTAGCCGTTTAACAAGTCTCCAGGTGGTTGTTCTTGGAAGCTTAACATCATCATAGAGTTCTGCCTCAAAGGCCTCGCCATTGTTGTCTACCAGAAACTGGATTGCCTGCTTTTCTTCGGGCATCAAATCTTTGTGTTCTCGAAATATTCGCTCAGCGTCTATTCTGTCTCTTCTTCTGTTTAGCCTCAGTTTCTTTGGGTTTTTTTCTTGATTTGACAAAAAATGAAACCGAAGACAGCTATAACCGAAATCATGATAGCTCCGAAAAACTCTAAGACTGGAAAAGTTCCTCAGACTCTTCAGACACCGAAAAGGCTGGAGTCTTCTGCTTCAACTATTGCCTGAGTCGCCAAAACTCAATGCTTCAGAATAGTTTCCGACGTCATATGTGCTGTTGGCTTGGGTTAAGCAGGTCTTTTGCGTCAGTTAACCCAACTGTTCTTTTCTCATTTTCGGCTGTTGACTATCTGTAGTTTGTGCCTCAGCTATTTTGGATTGGGCTTGGGTTGCTGTCTGGTTAATCTGAATTGCCAAATTTTTTGCTTCATTTCCAATGGTTTCAGCTTCTGCATAATTGCCGAGGCTCAAAAGCGTCCTTCTGCATCCTGAAGCATTGTTTCAGCCTCAGTTATGATGGTTACCAAATTCTTGATTTTCAAGATGGTCGTTTCAGCCTCGTCAATCACTATTTGTGCGTACTCTTCGGTTCCAACGATGCCTACCACGTAGGTTACTTCGATTAAGCCAGCGTTCATGAGAAGCGTTACTTTATCGTTGTTGGTTTCTATAATTTCTGGCACTTTGTTCAGGCTTATGATTGCCGCTTCTACAGGTAAGATTATCCGCGTAGTTATTGGAGCAACCATTGTCAGAGTCCAGTATCTTCCCTCTTTTGAGGTGAGGTCTTGGGTGATGTATGTAATGCTGATTTCTTCTGTTCCAAGAGTGTAAATGCTGAGTGTAGAACCGTTTTGTGAGTAGCCTAAGAGGTAAACCATTAAAATCTACTATAATCAAGTCTTCTAGAACTTGACCAAAAACGGTGATGTTCTGGGTTGGAAATGTCTTGTCCACAATAAGAGTATAGTCGATAAGCACGAAACCGTCAGGGTAAATCGTTAACAGCAGGGTTTCTGGGGTTGCCTCTTCACAAAATGATGGTTGAGAAGTTAGTGCCAATAGAACAAGTAAAGTGAATACAAGATAGGCGGATGCCCTTTTTTTAGTCAATGGGCTGTTCACGTCTCTTGGAAAAGGTGTGAAGGATATGCCTAAAACTTTTGTGTACTGTTGATTCAGGGCTTTAGCACCCGTTACTTTGATGCAGTTGTTTCTGCTCTAGTGACGCTTTCGGTTGTTGGTGCAAGTGCAGTTGGAGTCGCAGCTACCGCTGCTATGGCACGATTGGATTCTTCTTCCCATTTTTTTGCTTCTTCAAGTTCTCCAATTGCCACGTCAACATTGTTGTCTTCTATAGAATCTCTGGCGTTTGCTAGACTTGACTTCAGAATTATTCAGGGCAGTGATTGCATCTTCTTTGGCTTCTGGCGTTAACGTCGCAGACAGGGTTATGTTTTTCTTGGCTGAAGTGACTCTGATTTCAGCGTCTTTTAGATACGTCTCAGTGTTTGACGCAGTAACAAGATTAGTCAACCTAACAAAGGGCTCATTTAATTCAGCAAGTAACGTTTTGGCTATGCAAAGTTCTTCAGCTGCAGCCTCAAAGTTTAGAATGTACAGTTCTCGTGTAGCAGTTTCCAGATATTGCTTAACTTCTCCAAGTCGTTTCTCGATTGCCGACGTGTTGAATCCCACATTCGCAGCTTTTACGGTCAGATTTTCCAACCGTTTTATGTGATCCATGGCTCGGGTTATGTTCGCCTTCAAACTGATTGCCTTTTCAGCGGTTACTTCTGCTTCTGTTGGCTCCACCAGCGAGGCAGTCTCTAGTAGTCGTAAGGTCTCTTCGAATTTTTGCATTGCCTCAACAGCTTCGATGCAGGCTTCACTAAAGTTTTCTTCGTTCATGAGGCTAGTAGCTTCTTTGGCGTGCTTGAGCCCTTCATTGTATTCCGTTTGAGCATTTGCCGCCGTAATGTTTTGGGCGTCAAAGCCTGCTGAAAGCCAGCACTATGCTCATGTTGCTGTTATCGAGAATGTTGATGAGTGCTTGAGCCTTTTGTTTCTGTGTGTCAGTTGTCAGAACCGAAGTTGGGTTTAGAAACGTAAAGGTCGTTGACAAAACAAGAATTAGAAGAATGGTTATCGACGCTTTTTTTGTGTTCAATACCTAGTGATGCCCTCCCAAAGATGTACAATAGGAATCTAGTGAAATATTATTTTAGGAAACCCGTGAAAAGATGTGAAAAATACGCCCCAAGATGGAACCAAAGTTAGGTGACTTTGGTGAGTTTGAGGATGCCGTGGCAGTCGCATGCTGTTCCGACCGCTAACGTGTAAGGAATCTCAAGACCATTTAACCGTTTCAATAGAGAATTCAGGTCTTTTCCGTCTATGGCCCCTAACCCGCCAGTCAACTGTCTAGAAATCAAAATAGCTGAAACGTCTGTGTGATTGTAAACAGCGAACTCCAAGAGCCGGTTCATTGAAGCAAGTTTTGGTCTGCCTGTTAAGGCACAAACATTCTTTGGAGGCACACAGTTTTCTCTACAACACATATGCGAAGGCATGTAACTGACCACTATAACCCCCGAATCCTCGTCAACAACCGAAACCAAACTCTCTGGAATGTTCTCTAAAACTTCTGGAACAGCCTTTCTGTGGGGTTCAAGCTTGAAGCCGCGCTTCGCAAGATAGACCTCAACAACTTTTGCAACTGCATTGCCGGGCATGGCCGTAACAACCAAGTCTGGCACCCTGCTTTCCAGCATATCTGCCAAGAGTTGCACGGCATCGGCCATAAGAAAAGCGGCTTGTCCATCAGCCAAAAAGTCACAAACATCTAATCCATCAGCCTGAACATCAATTTCTGAACTTGCCATGCAATCAGGGTTCACGTCGACCACCAAAACCTTAGCACCCATAGCCTTCAGATGCCTAAGAGCGTTTGTGCCAAATTTGCCTCCGCCCATAACAAAAACCAGTTTCTCCCATAGTACACAATCCACAGACATGACTTTCAGCTCTTTTTGGACAACAGTTTTCAGGTACAGTTGTATCCTATAATGTTTATCTGACCAAATGGGCTAAAGAAAGGGATGGAAATCTTCATCACTATGAAAAGAAATAAATGCCGTAAGTGCATTTGAAACATTCTTGAGCGGTCGTAGTCTAGCTTGGAAGGACATCAGCCTGCCAACCTACAAGGGCGGAACGCTGACGAGCCGGGTTCAAATCCCGGCGGCCGCACCACTTTAGAAACGAATACGTAATATTCTGTACCTTGTCACCTTCCCCTTTTTTCTTTTTATTAAATGGAATTTTTGGAGCACTAAATTATGATTGAGCAGAAGATATCTTGTGAAGGCTGCGGTAGCAAATGGCTTTTGTGGGTGTCGGTAATCTGATAGTTGCTAGGCTCGTTGAATGTCCTTTGTGTTCTGAGGAAGCGTTGAGTTAATTTTCTGGAGGATCTTCTGCTGGCTGGTAAGAAAGGGCGGGGGCATGTTCGACCAGTTCGAAGAGTTCGAGACAGTTTTCTAACTCTTACGGATTATGCGTTGGGTTTGCCTGAGAAGGCGAAAAAAGATTTTGGGGTTGCTTGGTGCTGGAAACATTGCTCGTGATGTTGCAATAGCTGTTCCTTGTAGTAAAAGCACTGTGAATTATTGGAAAAACAAGTTTCTTAATGTTGGGGCATTGCGGCTGGTTAAGACTGATGTGTTTAAGGAGTATGCTTTGACGCCTTACGGTTCGAATATTCTCACTACGAGTGAGAGCGGTGTTGGTCCTGAAGTTTGCTGTTTGGAAGATCAAGCTGTCAAGTTTGATGTTATTGAGTGGGGCAATGCTGAACGGTTGGATTGGAAGAAGTTGGGGCGTCCACGTAATTGGGAGAAGCTTGGGGTCAAAATTGGTAATGTAAGAGTTGTCCGGACTAGTAAGAGTATTATTGTTCATCCTGGACGTCTTGCGGGGTTTTGATGTTGATGAGCTGCTTATGCTTTCTGGACAGAATAGTTGAGCGTGTCCGTATGGTTTTGGAGAACAGGTTTGGGTTAGTGCTAAGTGATGTTGGATATTCTTTGCATCAGCCTATTACCCGATTTTATAGTGAAGAAGCTGGAGAGCTAGTTAAGCTTAGGAACCACAATTGTCGAAGATGTAGGATCTATCGATAATAGTCCTCCTGAACGTGTTCCCCATGAAGAATACGTGGGCAAAGACCTAGCCAAAGCAAGACTACTAATGCCCCTAAAACTAACCAGGCTCGAACAAAGAGTAGAAGACATAGAAAACAAACTAACCAGTCTGAGTGACAACATAAGCGAACTTGTTTCTATACTAAAGAGTGCTTTAATTCCTAATCAATACTAGGGAGATGCCTCAACAGCTAGTTGAAGATCAGAATTACATATCATAATGAATCTTTGCACCGTCAATCAAGGTTGATTTATTTGGTAGTTATTAATAATAAAACCGCAAATAAAATATATACTAACTGTTCCCAGCAAAAATGGAGACATCACCACTTTTCTTCCGCAACTCCCCCTTTATTACATTGAGAATTCAGCTAATACAAGAATGGTGAATAATTATTCAACTGAACTAAAGTTACAACTTTTCTATTAATGTTGATTTTAGTACCAAATAAAAACCTAAATGAACAGCTTTTTCAAGTTTTTCTATTAGGGGTGGAGAAGGTCGTAAATGCGCGCTTACAGCTCATTTGTCGATATAGAGGACAAGTCTTAATTACATAACAAACAGATAAACAATTGGGGGTAAATTTTTGGTTTTAGCTGATAGCCACAGAAAATTAACTTCATATTCACTAAAACTTCTCAAGAAAATAAATCAAGTTAGCATTTTCTATCAGGCAAAAACAGATATCGTAAAAGCTGCGCCAGAGCCAGACAACTACAAGGATCTGGAGTTCGTTAATGTAGAAAGTGTATGGCTTTCAGGAGGCAGAGACGATCCACACGTCAAAACCATCGCTGACAACGATGATGTCGCACGTTATGAGACCCAAGGCTTCATTTTCGCCGCCTTCAATCACTACATCGACATCAGAAAAGGTCCAGGGCTTTTTGACGACTACGATGGATACAGCTACAAAAAAGGATCAGCTTCAAAAAACGAATACCAAGACGCTTGGGATGCCAAAGACGACTGGAAAGTAGAGTTTCTGGGCAAAATAACTGGACATAGAAAAGTAGATGACGGTATAGCATACTGGTTTAATGATGAATACGTCCACGCTCCTGGAATGCAGTGGTACCGCGGGTGTTCTCCATCAATCGAACGCTACAGCTTTCCAAATGACAAAAAAATTTTCTCCACAGTCGAATCCGAAGCTGCTGCCAGATTCCCATTAGCCGACAGTATTGGAAAATCAGGCAAAGGCATTCCCTACAGCGTATTCATGCCATTAGATAACCTCGCTCGATACTGGTACACCATATTTCTCTATGCCAACCCTGGAAAAATGAATGTTCCAGCCCTTTTCGGTCCAGTGTTGCATGCTATCCAAGATGCAATTGTACCTCACCATGCTGCAGGCTGCAATGGTAATTGGCATAACCGATGGGAAAATGACTTCAACAACAATCTTGACACTTGGTTGAGACAAGCAGAATTTGAAAAAGATGTGAAAACACTATATGCTCATTGGAGCCAAAATAAGATTCAAGCCCCAAATCCACTCAAACCAGATGACTGGAAACAGGCACCTTCCCTAAACTGGAAAATAGACGAACTAGTTACTTGGGTTGCCCTTAATGCCTACAGAGAATACGACCACACTTATAATCAATTTAGGGATGGGTATAAAACTGATCTTGATTGTGGAAAAAGAATGGCCAGAATAGCTACCGCTATGGCTCTGCTAATCTACGAAAAAGCCTTACAGGATACAGCAGCAAGACTTCTAGTTACCTTGAAAGGAAACAGGAAGCATCTCGGAAGAGTAATCTTAAGGGCACTAAATTTTCCTGCACACTACATAACTGCCCAAAACTCCACTGGCAAAATCGCAGAAATAAAAACTAATCAGGAAAAAATTGCAGCCCTGTTTCGGATGACCTTTGGCTTAGCAGAGCGGTAATTATATCTCCCTTGAATCAGTGGAAAAACCTGGACATTTTCTTAGGCATAGCAACTTTGCTTTAAAACTTGATCCTTACCAAAATACTGATCTCTTTAAAAAAGATGCAACCTTCAAACCTAAACCAGGTCTAGCTGACAAAACGTGTTTATCATTTGAGTCAGTAAATTATCCAAACCACTACATTCGTCACAAGAACTTTAACCTATATTTAGACAACCTACCAACAGCCAACCTATTCTTATTCACGCGAGACGCCACTTTCGTGCCTTTACTCAGGTAAACAAAACTCGCCAAAAGGCAAAATATAAAAAAAGACAGCTCATTTCTATCTGTTTTATCACTAGGGCGAAAAGAGATGAGATGAATTTTGTGACAGAATTTCATTATGAATTCTAGAATTAAATTCTATATTTCTCAAGAAATCCATCTTTTTCAATAGTGTATTCATGTTAAACGCAAATACAAATGTTGATCCTTAATTAGTAATTTTCTTAAGGCACAAATATGCACTATGGCATAATGAAACTTCCAAAAAATTTTGATCAGATGCTTAATAAAAGAGGATATTCCACAGAAATCATTGAGGAAATGTGGAAATGGTATGATTCAGGTCCGAATAGAAACGATCTGGTCTTAATGCGCAACCAACTTGGTGGAGGAGCACATCACATCTGTCTAATTAGTTCAGAAGGTTACTCAGGATTAAGTTTCGATTCTGCCCCAGTAATTACACTGACTATGCTATTGTTGATAACAGCCAAAACTAATATTAAGTTCTAGTCGATCTGTCAGCAAGTGCCACCCCAATTGAATACACACTATACAACGTATTAATAGAATACCAATATACAAAATAATCCAAAACCGTGAAAACACCGATTCACTATTTCCCATATTTTTATTACTTCTTTTAACACAAAACCTCCAGAATTAGTATACTCTTTATCTATTTTAATCGAGAGGTCATTCAACTAAAATAATTAATCTCAAGACATGGATTCAATTTTTTTATATGGATAAAATATTTTTATTTCAACATTAAAATTTTTGATGCTATGATTATTTGCTCAGTGTTGCAAAAAGATTTGACTAATTACTAAATAAAATTGTGCAACAATGCTTATTTTCTATTAAGTGTTATTTTGATGGTGCTAAAAATTCCTTTGAAGAGATGGGGGTTGTATTTTTTTGGATAAAATGAAAGTCGATGAAGGGGAAGCTTCTGTTGAGTTTGTTCTTGCTGTTCTCAGGCAACACGAAATCGAGTTTGAACGTATAATAGTGCAACTTGAATTTCTGGTTGATAAGGTGAACGAATTGTCTGATAAACTGCCGCAAAAAATAAAAAAAGATTGAATGTAGTCGAATGAATTTTTGGTTAAGATTTTGAATTCATAAATCTTTTCCTTATTATTAATCTTTATTCATATTGTGAATTAGCAAATGCTGACCAATAAAGATGTTAAATATCTTCGCGAGGTTGCCATACCAAATTTGAAAGCCATGAGAAATAGCACAAGAGACTGTATAAAGAAACTTGAACAACTAAAAAGCAAAAGATAAACGATGCAATAATCAGTTAACGATTCCGTAAGCAAACTACTAAGCAGATACTTTACGATCTATACTCCAAAACGTAAAATGGATCACAGCCCAGGCGAACTAGAAGGAGAAATCGACAACCTAATCAGAAAGATATAGCTGTCGAGTATCTTTTGAGGCCTGAACGAGTGAAAAAACTAGAAGAGCAGATTCTAGGCTTGTCAAGTCAATTTGAGGATCTGCAAAGCGATGTGCGTCAACTGGTTCAGGTTTTGAAGGGAGCAGCTAAACTGACTAAACAGTAACTGAAATTATTATTGAGAATTAACAACCTTTTTTTCTTCGAAAACTCGATTAATTATGGGTTTTATGTCTAAGATTTTTACTAGTTTATCCTCGTTTTTTATTGGTAATTCTAATTTGGATATGCTTCAGGATGATTTTGAGAAGTTTAGAGAATTTTCTGATAATGATTTCATTTTTATGATTCAAGATAAAATTAATTCGACTTTAGCTATAGTAGAGGATTGCCTTGAAATAGACAATGTTTGTTCTGAAATGTGCGAAGCATTACAGATTCTTGAGACATACAATAAACACAAGAACAAAAGCAAAGTAGGGGAAATTTTACGCAAATATAGTTCGATAAAAAATCTTTTGAAACAGTCTGGTTCGGAGATAAACAATTTTCATAAAAGATTACTAGGCAAAGATCGGCGTTGACGTATGCCAAATGATGAAACGACAAACAAAATTGAGGCAAAAAAGAAGCGAGCAAATAAGTATTGTCCAAAGTGTGGATTAACAGATGTCTCTTGGGCGCAGGGTATGCCGCAGCTCTGGTCGTTATTGCAGTGCAGAAAATGTGGTTACCGTGGAGCATTCATCTTGGAAGATGGAAATCTGGCCTTGAAACTTCAGGAAGAATGAAAAAAGGGTTTTTGTCGAGAAACCTTGACTAGAATGAGTCTTTAGTTGGTTAACAAACTTGACTTCTTCATTCTTTGGGTTTGGGGTTAAAATTTAACATTTTAACAGGCTTTAAGTAGTTAGAAAGCTTAAAATTCAATGTTCGTTATTTCTAGAATTGTATTCCATAGGATTTTATAACCGATTTTAACGTCTTATTAATTGGAGAAAGTAAAAAATCAGAAGTAAGATTTCGCATTGTGGGAGATTTCACCCATCGGATGGCAATCCAGATAGACTATGGACTATGCCTGAGTTGAAATAATATTATAATAGTTAACTAACCCTAATTCTTCATTACTACATAAGGACTTTTCAATAATTTCCCTAAAAAACTTGAATCTCACAATCTATTATTAAGTTTAACATCTATAGCTTAACCTTAGTCTCCTAATAGAAGTGGCGGGTCGCCTTGGTTCGTCGCCCAGTTTTCACCAGTTTCCTCAACCTCTGAACTCTTATCCGCGGTCCCCTAAGCGCTGAACGTCCAAGCTTAGGTTGCTCCCTCCCGGGCCTGGCCAGGTTCGCCTGGTAGACGCGGTTAACAGCCTCCCTACGAAAGCTGCTCCATGACCGCCAGCCTAAAGGGACGGATAGTCACGGTTAGAGGACTGAGGATGTCTGACGATCTTTGACGCCTCGCCAAAGCATTCAGCCCGTCGTGTAGAGGGTTTACGGTTCAGGGGACCCCTAGCCCCCCGCCTAGACCCGCCAAAAGACACTAAAACATCATTAGAACATAAATCTTGCTTATTGTTTACCGTGTTTTGATTACCATTGTTTACCAATTTCAGATTGTTGCATCAACTCTATGCCACTTTACTATACTTGTCTTACCGCCATAACCAACATAATGCCCCATCCTAGCGAATTTTCCGCGCACTTGCAGATGCCCCATCCTGCCACAAACAGTACACTCTATTCTTGCATTGTAATGGTATTGAAAGAAGGCATTGCTGAAACTCTAAAACCAGTGTTTGTTGATTAGCGATGGAATATTTTAGACTATTCAGGGGGAAATAGTGTTTCATTCTTCCCTATGTTTGAGTCTTTTCAGTTCGTTCATTCCTGAAAAATGTTTTACTCCCCCACAAAAAAAGGGGAGGGAAAATTGTGGTTTATTTTCGTTTTCTGAGTGCCCAGAAACTAACTACGCCGATGATGCTGGCGATTGCGACAGCTGCAATGATTGCTACTTCGGCGGTGATCAAAGGCGTTTCAGGTGTAGGTTCAGGTGTAGGTTCAGGTGTAGGTTCAGGTGTAGGTTCAGGTGTAGGTTCAGGTGTAGGTTCAGGTGTAGGTTCAGGTTTAGGTTCAGGTGTAGGTTCAGGTGTAGGTTCAGGTTTAGGTTCAGGTTTAGGTTCAGGTTTAGGTTCAGGTGTAGGTGTTGGTTCAGGCTCTATTGGACCCGCAGGTGAAGATGCTGGACCCACTAAAACAGCGGTTTCATCCCATGAACTACCGTACAGAAGTGTCTCCAAGGAACGATGCTGTAATTTTATACACGCCCTCATCAGGAGGCGTCCATGCATGAGCAAATTTGCCGCTTATATCGCTTGTAGTTTCGCCTATTTCGATTGCATTACCGTCCGAATCAAAAGCTAGCAGCATTATTGGAACTCCAGTTACTGTAAAGTCGGTTGGAATCGGTTTCTGCATATGTAAATATTCCATGTAAATGGTCATAGAATCTGCGGAAACACAAGGAGTGCCAGGTTGAGCAGGTGACTGGTCCAATACGGTTCCCTTTATCAATACGGGAGTTCCTTTTGGAACTGCTACATCAGGGGCTGTGACTGTAGTGGAGCTCATACCCTTACCGAAAGTATACAAGTATCCATCATACATGTTGTCGGCTATGATGTAGCCGTCCGCGATAGCGCCTGGTTGCATATATCCGGTTATGTTCCATATGCCATCTCCAGTAAATGCATCGATGCAGTGGAGTCTATATCCTCTAGCGATTGGCTGACTGATCGTATGTTCATTATTGTAAGTGTATACCTTTCCATCAGCAACCATTGCAAAACTGAAGAATGGATAGTTGCCTTCATATGGAGTTTCATAGTCGTAAGGGGTTGGGGCGTTGTATGTCCATACTATGTTTCCAGTGTCCCAGTCAATAGCAGAAACACCATCGTATGCCATGCTGTATATGTTGCCATAAGCCGATGCTACATTGTAAGCACCGAAGGTTCCCCAAGGCTGGCTTGACACTTCGCTCTGCCATAGTTTAGCTCCAGTGTATAGATCCCAACAATGCCAGTGCCCATCATTGAAACGCACTGCAAATTTTCCTTGGTCAGCAACAGCTGTGCTTGTACTGAAAATACCGAAACCCGTATCGGTAGTAATGTCCCATAAGACTTCTCCTGTTGTCAGGCTGATACCACTTAGTCCTTGATTTATTGCCACACCTGTAGCTTCGTGACTAATCGTTGAAACTGTAACAGCTATTCCAGATTCGAAATCTTGAACAGTGCCCAAATTGCTCAATGGCCACGTTATATTGCTCACTATTCTTTCCTCAAAGCCCTTAACAACGTTGCGTTCGGTTTCTATAATGCTCCAGTTTAATAAACGACGATTTCCACCACCAAGATTTTGTACACCCAAAGCATATTCGCCACCGTATAAAGTAGAAGAAGATAAGGGTGCAATCGAAATGTCTGCAATTACGTCTCCAGAGAACGGATCGTATTTTACCATCCTCCCACCACCAATATACACTAGTTGTACACCCATTCCTCGCATATGAGCTCCAGCACCTGGTACAGCAATGTGTGTTCCTCCAATATGGGCAACTTGATTAGGTATCTGAGTTACACCTGTTTGTTCCCAGTAAACTTCTCCAGTTCGTAGATCGTAGCATTGCCAAACATCAATTATCTCTCCATCTACCAGTTTAGTAATTTCTTGGTAAACTCTTCCTTGAACGATTAAATCTGGAAGGTTTGGGGCAGCACCGAATCCGCCTCCAGTGTAAAAGGAGGTTTGTTCCAAATCGCCTCCTATGAGACCTCCTGCTTCGCTAAATCGTTTCCAAACGATGTGTGCAGTTTCTGGTCCTTGAACATAAGGAGTAAACGAGTAGTCTGGATTATTGTATATGTTAGTTTCAGCAGGCCAATATGCTCCTCCACCTATTCCACTATATGGGTAGTCTCCTAGAATCGGCCACCACTCTCTATTTTCTGGCGAAACAGGTCGTGTCCAGTAATCCGTTGGAAGGTCAGATTCGGGCCAAGAATACACTATTTCTTCCTGAACTTCAAGTTCGAACGGTCCAACAGAACTGGGTTCATAGTAAACTGTTTCTTCAAAGTTTGTTACAACATCGTCACTCCCATAGCGGCCAATTGTAGTGTAATTACCTGCTGGGAAATAGCCTCCTGGGAAGTCAAACTCTATTGTCCAAGTGCCAACCTCGTCGGCAATCCATTCAAACCAGGCCGATGTGTCCCCTCGATAGGAATCGATTGGAGCAATAACGATTTCTGTTCCGCTGGGTTTCGTTAATGTAACTGCGTATCGAGTATGGTATCGAGATATGTGAAGTGGGGGCTGCAGCCATATGTTAACCAAGAAGGCTTGACCAAGTCCGACGGTTTGTGGTCTAAAACTGAGGTATGCTATTGTTTCAAGTGTCAAGTCAGGAGTAACACCTGAAGGTAATGGTATCGAACCTCCTTCTTGCAAATTAGTATATTCCGTTTGAGCTTGAGTAGTTGCCAACAACATAAAGATAGAAGTCATTAAAAGAACAACAATGAATATAGCAGTAAATTTGGTTTTCTTGTTTCTTAAGTTTTCCATTTTATCTCTCTCATTTAATTGTTTCTTTTCCCTTTACTACCTTGATATTATTTATAAGTTTCCAAATAAGCGGTGTTATTTTCAAAAAAAAATCCAAACATGGCAAAGTAATTAAAATTTTAAAAAAATATATTAAAAAATAGGTAATACAAAGACGATTATTTTAAAGATAATGAAAAACAATCAGAAACCTACAGAACAATATGTTGAAAAAAATAAGTTTTCACACGTTACCACCAGGGAAAGCCACCCTGACTTGAAATAAAACCGAAAACATTCTATTGGTTAAAAATATGTTGGGTCACAACTCAATCAATAGCACCTTACTTTAGTCGCACCTCATCAGTTTGAAGATTGATTTTAGTTATTTTCTATGAAAACATGATGACTTTGATTTTGCTACATTTTATAAAAATAACAAAAATTTTGGCATCGTATAAAATCTTATTCCAATTAAGATAATTTGAAATAAAGTGTGGATAACCGCAACAGAAAAGACGATCTCATATCCAGCATTTTTCCGAAAAGAGCAAACCAGTTCAATTTCTAGGGGTTCAATATCTGAAATGTATATTTTTCCCATTTCTCTTAATTAACCAATTCCATATTCTCCGAACTTGGCGGGTGTTATCAATAAACAATGTAACAAAAATCAAAGCAATTACAAGAACCACAATCGCAGAAATGACAATTTTATTGTTTACTGACAATTCGCTGTTGCCAATACCATATAAAGAAAAGCACCAATCAAATACTGGATTACATGTTTTAACCAATATATTATGCAAGTTTTGCTCAAAAATCAAGCACATAAGCAGTTAACCTAGTCAGCGTACAGAGATAGATAAATAAAAACCGCAAGCGTAAACGTTAAAGGAGGATAAGCATTGTGTCTTTTTTCTTAGGCAAACAACAGGGAACCGAAATCCCAGTTGAATTACCTGTGGAAGCTCTTCACCGACATTTGATGGCGCTTGGAGCCAGCGGCTCAGGCAAAACTGTGCTCTGCAAATGTATGATGGAAGAGGCTATACGCCATAATATCCCTGTGATCATAGTTGACCCACAAGGCGACATCTCCTCTTTAGCCCTGAAAGGAGACCCTGAAGAGATGGAGAGTCACGGAATACCCCTTACCATGCAGGAGGAGTACTTCGAAAAGGCACGAATCGCCATATTTACTCCTGCCAGCAGCAAAGGCATTCCCATCAGCGTCAATCCCCTCTCGTTTCCGTCAAAGGACATGCCCCACGAAGAAGCTATCCTTGCTCTTGACTTGACGGCTACTTCTCTCTCAAGCTTTCTCGGATATGACCTAGCATCAGATGCTGGAAAAGGAGCCAAAGCGTACCTATTCACTATTCTGGAGCATCTGTGGCAAAAAGGAGAAACAATCAAAGACATGGCACACCTGGCAGAGATTGTGCTGAATCCTCCTTCAGAAATCGTCCAAAAGCTACAGAGTTTTGTTACAAAAAGGGAGCCACAAGAAATCGCCCGTAAGCTACGGTTTCTTACAGTGGGAACTCCCAGTCTCATGTTTCAGAAGGGCGTCCAAATTGACATTGACATGTTCATGGACAATAGCGACGGAAAGGTGCCCCTCAACATAATCTACATGAACACTCTAAGCTCCACAAACGACAAACAGTTCTTCCTAGCCACTCTTCTTCGTGAGCTTTACTGTTGGATGCTAAAGAATCCCTCAGAGGACATCCAACTGCTATTCTACGTCGACGAAATAGCGCCCTATATTCCGCCATATCCACGAAATCCTCCACCAAAAGAAGCATACGCCTTTCTCTTCAAGCAAGCTCGAAAATACGGAATTGGACTCATAGCCGCCACCCAAAACATAACAGACATTGACTACAAAGCCCTCGCACAAGTCAACACTTGGTGCTTAGGTCGAATGATGACCCAGCAGGACATATCAAGGGTAAAACAGATTATCCAATCAATAGACCCAACCCACGCTGAAACAGTTCTGCAGAAGCTTCCAAGCCTCAGAACAGGCGAATTCCTAATGCTGTCCCCAGACGTCTACGAGGACGTAATGAATTTTCAGGTTCGATGGCTGGTAACAGACCACATGACAATGGATGAACAAGACATCCCAAAGGCAATATCGCCTGAAACAAAACAGTTCTTCAAAAAGTTCCAAACCACACAAGAAACAAAAGAAAAAACAGTGAAGCCTGCGCCGCGGTCACCTGTTCCAGAAAAATCGCTTGCAGAACGAATAAAACTATTACTCAACTCTGTAAGACAAAGCGTCTCCGCAGAATATGTTGCAGAGAGCCTGAACGTAATTGTTAAAGATGCTGAAAAGGCGCTTAACTCACTTGTCAAATCCAGGGATGTTAAGAAAAGCCGAGCCAGAGGTGACGAAGAGTACCTGTATTGGCTATCCAAGTTTGGTTTCGAACCATCCAAGAATGTTTTGGGAGAAGTTTTGGCTGTTCCCATACGGATAATTCAGGTTGAAGCATTCAAGAGAGCCAAATCATGGCTTGAAGGCGGGTTATTCACAAAAAAAGAAGAAATTTATGATGTAACATTTTCTCACATTCCCATCTGGAAGGTTTCAGCAACCCGCAAAGCCAAACATCTCTTCTTTTTCAGAAAAGAAGAAGTGGACACGTACTACTTGAGCGCAACAACAGGTGCAATGATCTCTCTTGAGAAAGGGGCAATGCTGTTTCACAAACTGGTGACAAAGAGTGCTGAAAAATTCAAAGACTTGGATGATGACATTGACATCACGTTTATTCCGCGTCTTCCCAAAGAAATTCCTAGAATTCCTAAAATAAAGATTGGACAAGACAAAATTTACTCAACCTTACGACTGACCTTGGGAGTTGTGCCAGTCTACTCTGAAATTGTGCTATTTCCCGTGTGGACGCTCAAAGTAAGACATAAAAAGAGCAAGAAAAAACGCACAATCGTTATGGACGCAGCCACGGGACGCAGATTAGCTGGACACTTCAAACAACAACGAAGCTCAACCAAAAAACGCTAATTATTATCAATCAACTTAAACGTCTTAACTAGAGTAAAATAATCATAATGAGTTGAGAGACATTGAATGCAGAAGATGAATTGATTTCTAAACTTAAACAACAAATAGGCAAAACGTTGCCTCCAATGTTCGGCGGAATGGCGGAAAACATGCTAGAAAGCAACAAAGACGTGATCATAAACTGGCTAAAAGAAAACAAAGACTTAGTCAAACAAGTAATCGAAAGCTAAACTCCACTACTGGATTATGCGTTAAAATCTAACATAGTAGCTGCCTGAACAACCATTTTAGAAGGCACAAAAAATAGCGAATCATTAACAAAACTAGTCGAGGGCTTTTCAAAGAAGCAACCGATAGCATACTTCCAAATCCTATGGGCAGTAACATTCTTCTTCCTAGCAATCTTCGGTTTGGGATTAGGAGGCTTCATCGGCGGAATCGCCAACATCAATTACCTTTCATACATGGCGCCAGGCGTAATAGGCATGGGGCTTCTCTTTAGCTCCGTCTTCTCAGGCGTTTCAGTAATCTTCGACCGCCAATTCGGCTTCATGAAAGAGATGCTAGTTGCACCTGTCAGCCGAACCAGCATTATACTTGGAAAAATTTTTGGCGGAGCAACCACTGCCACAATCCAAGGCATAATATTACTGGTAGTGGCTGGAGCCATGGGCGCATTTACGCCATCCCTCACTTTCCTTGCGGGCGCATTTGCATCTATAGGCGTGATGCTTCTCATCACTGCCGGCTTTGTTGGTCTTGGGGTAGCAATCGGTTCGACCCTGAACGATTTTCACGCGTTTCAGCTGCTGTCAACTTTTGTGATGTGGCCAATGTTCATGTTATCTGGCGTGTTCTTTCCTATCGACGTGTCACCGTTACCTCTTCAAGTTGCCATGCTATGTGATCCCATGTTTTATGGGGTTGAACTGCTACGCTGGTGTCTCCTAGGCGCTGGATCACCATTACTCGGTTCATTCGGGTGGCTAATCAGCTTGGGAGTGGTGGTTGGCTTCGACGCTTTAATGGTTGGTCTAGGCACCTATCTCTTCTCGCGGGCACAAATCTAATAGCAAAACCCTCAACCCCCGTGTAACCCATCAGTCCAGCCGAAAAACAAGGTTAACCCCTACATACAAATGCTTGTTTTTTGAGTCCACAAAAAGCTGTAAAGAACAGTTTTTTGGTCAAAGCATCTCGGATTCTGCTTGGCTTAGCTCCAATTTTGCTTTTACAAGTTTTTCATAGAGAACCAAAACTTTTGCTGCGTTCTTGCTGAATACAGCTTTTTGTATGTCGCCCTCGATTTCAGCCACGTCTAAACGCCGGTAATAATCTAGTGATTCCTTGAAGTGTGCAATCACGATTTTTCCAGTTAATATTGGATGGTTGTTGGTGACGTTTGCCTCGGGGAATTGAATCCCATGTTCAAGTTCAACTTCTAGTCCCATACGAAAATCTTCAAGTTTGATTTTCATTTCTCCTGTTTCAAGTTCAGCCAATATTGTTTTTGCTTCTTCTAGGTAATACTTCAGCTTTTTTCAGCAATGTCCAATCTCTGATTTTGAGTTCAGCACAAACTCGTCTTCACTTCTTGAACAGATAACATATTCTGGAAGTTTCATACAAAATCACTATCGAAACAATTGGTTAGCAGACAATTAAAGAGTTGCTATTCAGACGCATATACGCGCTGATTCATCACTTTTTTTATTTTCGTCGTCGTATAAGGTAGGTAAGATTCATCACTAGCGACAGCCCAACAAGGACTCCTTCAACAAAAACTGAAACCGATAAACCCGAATACTCAAAGCTTACAAAGTGTCCAACAAGAATGCCAAGAGCCATTGACAGCATGCCTATTGCCAGCATGTTTTCATCTTTGAGTTGCATCCCGGTTCACTCACAAGAGGATTACGATTAGGTTAAAGGTTATTTAATAAATATTCTCACACCCAAACAATCCAAAAAAGAGTTGAAAAAAGTACTATTGGTCTTGTCCTCGTTGTAGTCGACGTGTTCGTAGTAAAAATAAGGAGAGCAATTATTCGGTTCCTTGTTACACAACAGGTAAAAGTTCCATTGATTATGTCACAGAAACATACATAGTAAGGTTAATAGGTCAGCTTATCGTCTAGCTTGCTAGTTCACATTACCAAAAATACATGTAAAACTTTCGTAATGTGACAAAAAACTTAACAGGACTTTAGGAGATAAAGAACATTGGGAAAGATAGTTATTGCTTACAAAATTTTTCCATCAGAATCAACAGTTGACCTTGAATTGTTGAAAGAAAAAATTAAGAAGAAACTAGCAGATATTGCTGCTATTAAACGATTCGCTGAAGAACCAATAGCTTTTGGTCTCTGTGCACTGAAAGTTAACATGGTTCTACCGGAAAAAGAAGGAATTTTGGACGAAACAGAGAAACTGAATGACTGACATCGAAGAGAGTCGGTCAAATACAGACATTAGGAATGACTAGGCTCTAGTTTCGTCAAAGTTTATATATGAATAGTCTCCTTCGAAAAATGTGAAGCTTCACGATTACACATAAAGGAAGGAAAACAAGTGAGCGAAGTACAACTTAAAGTAGAAGACGCTCGACAACGTGACGTTTATCGAGGAATCGCCCGAATCGATCAGCAAACCATGCAAAAACTTAGGCATCTCAGCAGGCGACGTAATAGAAATTGTTGGAAAAAGAAACACCGCCGCCATAGCATGGCCAGCATACTCTGAAGACCAAAACAGAGACATTATCCGAATCGACGGATTCACACGCAAAAATGCTGGAGTTGCTATGCATGAACTAGTAGTAATTCGATCTGCAAATGTAACCAACGCCACAACCGTAGTTTTAGCTCCCATAGACATGAAACTAAATGTTGATGAAGACTTCACAAACTTTGTGAAAAACCGACTTATGGAAAGAACATTCGTGGAAGGAGACACCACCCTAGTTATGATGCTAGGACATGCCATACCCTTCCGAGTAACCAAATCTCGTCCTCACGGAATCGTGAGAATCAGCCACGGCACAAGCCTCCAGATAATGGCTGAACCAGCTCCTGAAACCAAAGGCTTGCCTCGCACAACATACGAGGATATAGGAGGACTCGAGGAGGAGATTCAGCGGATTCGAGAAATGGTTGAACTTCCGCTGCGGCACCCAGAACTTTTCCAAAGGCTTGGAATTGATCCTCCAAAAGGAGTTCTGTTACATGGACCGCCGGGATGTGGAAAAACCCTTCTAGCCCGAGCAGTTGCAAACGAGTCTGAGGCTAACTTCTACTCAATAAACGGTCCAGAAATAATGAGCAAATTTTACGGCGAATCTGAGGCTAGACTCCGCGAAATGTTCCAGCAGGCTCAAAAGAACGCTCCCAGCATCGTCTTCATAGACGAGCTGGATGCAATCGCACCTAAAAGAGAAGAGGTTACAGGAGAAGTTGAGAGACGGGTTGTTGCTCAGCTTCTAGCTTTGATGGATGGTCTTTCAGGAAGAGGCTACCTCATTGTAATAGGCGCCACAAACAGGCCTGAAGCCTTAGACCCTGCTTTGAGACGACCTGGACGTTTTGACCGAGAAATTGAAATAGGCGTACCCGACAAAAAAGGACGATTTGAAGTACTTCAGATTCACACCAGAGGCATGCCCCTAAAAGAAGATGTTGATTTGGATAAGCTCTCCAAACATGTCTCACGGTTACACAGGAGCCGACTTGTCCGCATTGGGACGCGAAACAGCCATGAAAGCGTTGCGCAGATACCTACCAGAAATAAATCTAGAGGAAGAGCGTGTTCCTCCTAATGTTTTGGATAAAATGGAGGTTCGAATGGAAGACTTTCTTAAACGCTTTCCGCGAAATCACGCCGACGGCCATGAGAGAAGTCTACATCGAAGTACCTACGGTTCGTTGGACAGACATAGGCGGCTTAGATGACGTGAAAGAGGACCTCATAGAGGCTGTGGAGTGGCCCCTCAAAAACCCAGACGTTTTCACTCGAATGGGTATACGACCACCAAAGGGAATCATGCTCTACGGACCTCCTGGATGTGGAAAGACAATGCTAGCTAGGGCAGTAGCCACAGAGAGTGAAGCAAACTTCATAACCATAAAGGGTCCAGAAGTCTTCTCCAAATGGGTAGGTGAATCAGAGAAGGCTATCCGCGAAGTTTTCCGGAAAGCAAGGATGGCTTCACCAACTGTCATATTCTTTGACGAATTTGATTCTCTAGTTCCCGGACGAGGAATGGGTTACTCAGACAGTGGAGTTACAGAGCGGGTTATCAGCCAACTTCTAACGGAGATGGATGGACTTATCTCTTTGGAGGATGTTGTTATAATCGCTGCGACAAACAGGCCAGACATTGTGGATCCCGCGATTCTTCGACCAGGAAGGTTTGACCGCTTGATATACGTTCCAGAACCCGACCAAGAGAGTAGACAAAACATCTTCAAACTCTACACTAAGGACATGCCGCTGGCAAAAGATGTGGATTTGTCCAATTTGGCTACCATAACGAAGATGTATTCGGGGGCGGACATCGAGGCGCTTTGTAGAGAGGCTGGACTGAATGCCCTGCGGACGGACATAAATGCCAAGGAAGTTGATGCCAACGACTTCAAGATAGCCATTGAAAAGATTGGGCCATCTATAATGCCGAACATGGAGGCTTGGTATAAGGGCTTCATGAAGCATGTTCGACAGTTGAAGAAGCCCACGACGCCTGTGGCATAGCATAAAATATTTCAGGAATGTGAAAATGATGATGAAAACGTGGAAATCTCATCCTGTGTATACACAAATAAAGGAGCTTCTTGATCGGAAGGGTCCAATGACTGATGTTGAGTTGTTTGACCTCTTTAAAGGGGACTCATGAAGGTGTAGGATTCAACGAACTGAACAAGACTCTGATGAGAATGGAGATTGAAGGAACAATATATGTTTCAGATCGCACCAAAGGAAAAAGAAGAGTTGAATTAGTAGAGAAGGGGAAATAGCCACCCTCGAGCATCTTCGTGGCTCAGCCTTTAACCAGTATCTGGTGGCAGATAACTTTGGGCGTAAATTTGAGGGTATTGATACCTAAGACAAAGGTTGATTTCAAGAGCCTGAGCGGAAAGACTGTAGCAATCGACGCATACAATGCCCTTTACCAGTTTTTGGCGATCATCCGTCAGCCAGATGGCACACCTTTGAAGGATCGTTCTGGCAGGATAACCAGTCATCTTAGTGGGTTATTCTACAGAACTGCTAATCTTGTTGAGATGGGCATGAAGGTTGCCTATGTTTTTGATGGGGCTCCGCCTGCCCTCAAAGAGGCGGAGATTAAACGCAGAGCCAAAGTCAAGGCGGAGGCTCTTGTCAGGTATGAAACAGCTATAATGGAAGGAAAAATGGAGAAGGCTAGAAGCTATGCTCAAATGACTTCTAAGCTAAAGGACTACATGCCAGATGATTCGAAACGGCTTCTCACTGAATTGGGCGTGCCATGGATTCAAGCGCCGTCTGAAGGTGAATCCCAAGCTGCCTACCTAACAATCAAGGGTGATGCTGACTACTGTGCCAGCCAAGACTACGATAGTCTTCTCTTTGGCGCAACTGCTCTTGTGAGAAACGTGACTATAAGTGGCAGACGAAAGGTTCCAAGAAAGAATGTTTATGTTGAAGTTGTGCCGGAGATTATGAAACTTGATCAGGTTCTCAAAGATTTGGATGTCACGCGTGAGCAGCTCATAGATGTGGCGATTCTGGTGGGAACGGACTTTAATCCTAATGGCGTGAAGGGAATAGGACCAAAAACTGCTCTGAAACTGATCAAGAAACATGGAAGCATCGAAGAGGCTATACCTGAGTTGGAAGATGCCACATTTCCGGCTGAACCTAAAAGAATACGGGAAATCTTTCTTCACCCAAAAGTTACGGACAACTATAAGCTGGAATGGAAAGCGCCCAACGTCGATGGTGTAGTAGACTTTCTTTGCCGCGAAAGAGACTTTTCTGAGGATCGGGTGCGTAGAACCCTCAACAAAATGGCTGAAGGACTAAAGGAAGCAAAAAGCAAAACAACTCTTGAAACGTGGTTCGGCTAGTGTCATTTACGGTTCGAAGCCGTATTTACCGATTAGAGGTACGAAGGCGACTCCTCCCAAGTTTTCCTCAATTGTTTTTCCGTTCTCTTTTCTGAGTCTAATCAAAGTTTGGTAGAATTGGGCGCCTCCCACAGGAACAAGAAGGATTCCATCCTCGCCTAACTGTTGAATCAAAGGTTTGGGCACCTCTGGACCAGCCGCCGCAACTAGGATACGATCATATGGAGTCTCTTCAGGATGTACCCTAATGTTCCATCCTGATGGATTACGGTGACTCGGTTTCCATACCCTGCCTTCGTAATGTTGTCTTTGGCAAACGCGGCTAACTCTGGTATTCTCTCCACCGTGTAGACGTGTCCCCACTCTTCCTTAGGCGCATCCGACGGAGCCACTATCTCAGCTATGGTGGCAGCGTGCCAGCCTGAACCTGCACCCACCTCCAGAACCTTGTGTCCCACTTCCAAATCAAGGGCTTCATCCATTATAGCTACCATGTTTCGCCCAGTTGACCACACTGTGTAAACTGAGAGGCGCGGAAGCTGTTTGGCCTGACCCTATCGGAAGCGGGCAGTCCATGGCTGCATTAGCTTTCACGTTTTCAGGAAGAAATTGGCTCCGTGAAACTTGACGCAATGCTCTGATGACATTTGGCGACTGGAGGATACCGGTTCTAGCCAATTTTTGAATAAGTCCTTCCCAAGCCTGCTGACTCATCTTCCATTCCACCAGATCATATACTAAAGCGTGTGAATTAAGACTTTACATGAAATCTAGTTTAGAGAGTTAATCTGAAGATACTCTGCTCTAAAATTCAGTATGTTTTATAATGTGGTTCCCTTTTTGAATAGGAGTTGTCGTCAACTTTCAGTGAGGTATATTGATGATCATAGAATGCTTCAAGGTTGGGTGGTTATCCACAAACTGTTATGTCGCAGGCTGCGAAGAAACCAAAGAAGCGGCGATTATTGACCCGGGATTAGAAACCAAAAATGAAGCTAGAAGAGATTTTGGATTTCATAAAACAGAACGGCTTCCACGTAAAATATGTCATAAACACTCATGGTCACCCCGATCACATATCCGGAAACGGTTTCATCAAAGAGGCAACAGATGCGCTCATACTTATCCATGAAAGCCATTCTGGACGTGTAAATGCAGACCAGAAGCTCCACGACGGAGACGGCATACATGTAGGCAATTTCAAGCTGGCTGTTCTTCACACGCCCGGACACACAAAAGGCGGCATATGCCTCGTAGGAGACAACATTGTTTTTACTGGAGATACACTTTTCGCGGGTTCTATAGGCAGAACCGACTTTCCCGGAGGATCATTCGAAGAGATAATACGGTCGATTAAGACCAAGCTTTTGTGTTTGCCCGACAGTTTCAAGGTATATCCCGGACACGAGTCATTCACTACCATAGGCGACGAAAAGAGGCACAATCCGTTCCTGCAGACTGAACCAACTTGCTGAAGGAAACGCCATGGAACTTAAGCTGAACAGGTCATCTGGTCCCTTCAGCTTAGAGCACACCTTGAATTGTGGTCAACTTTTTCGATGGAAAAAACTGGATGATTGGTGGTATGGCACTGTTGCAGACAGAGTGATTAAGATAAAACAGTGCAACGAAAGGCTGATTTTTCAGATTTTTCCAGAAACAAAAAAACACGGATTTATCGAGAATTACTTGAGATTAGACGATGACTTAGCATCTATTCTGTCTGAGATAAACAAAGATGAGAATATTCGAGAGGCAATCAGACTTTTCTGTGGACTGAGATTATGCAGGCAAGAACCGTGGGAGTGCCTCATCTCTTACATCTGTGCAACATACAAGAGTATCCCAGCCATCAAAAGAATGATCAATAGCATCTGCATACAGTTTGGAAAAAAGTTGGCGTTTGATCGTCTACACTTTTTACACTTTTCCGAAGCCAGAAGACCTAGCACAAGTCAGCATCGAAGAATTGCGAAGTTGTGGTTTAGGTTTCAGGGCTGAGCGAGTTTTGGAGACCGCAAAAATGATTGACAACGGGGAACTATCTCTTGAGTCTTTGAAGAACATGGACTATTTGGAGGCTAAACGAACCCTTTTGGGTTTACCAGGAGTGGGACATAAAGTTGCTGACTGCGTTCTTCTCTTTTCTTTAGAGAAGCTTGAGGCTTTTCCTATAGATGTATGGATGAAGAGGGCAGCCACAAGTCTCTATACCTGCCACTTTGACTCTTCGTTCATTAAACGAGTCGCCAGCAAAGGCTCACCCACACCTAAGGAATACGAAACTATAGGCTCCTTTGGGAGACAATATTTTGGAAGATATGCAGGATACGCACAGGAATACCTGTTCCATCTACTGCGAACCCAACAGAAGCACTAAATGCCAGTTTTATCCTTTTACGACTCCCAGTGGAACCAAGCGGGCAACACGGGTTGCGATTCCCGCCTTATCGCTCACGTCCACTACTCTGTCCACATCCTTGTATGCTAAATCAGCTTCTTCAGCCAAAATAGTAGAACTGGCTGCTCTGACAACGATTCCTCGACCCTCCAGCGCCTGTTTTACGTCTCCGCCCCAGAACCTTCGCTTCGCAGCCGATCTGCTCAACATGCGACCAGCTCCATGAGCCGTGGAACCAAAAGAAACATCCATAGCTTTAGCCGTTCCCGCCAGCAGCCACGAGCTTGTGCCCATACTTCCGGGTATAATGACAGGCTGTCCCACAGAACGGTAATCGGCTGGAACGTCCTTGTGTCCAGGCGGAAACGATCTTGTCGCTCCTTTCCTGTGAGTCCAAACTTTGGTTCGCTTCCCGTCTATAGTGTGTTCTTCACTCTTTGCGATATTATGGGCAACATCGTAGACCAGATTCAAACCCAAGTCTTCCGCTGATCTCTTGAAAATCTCTTCAAAGCTCTGGCGAACCCAATGTGTGATAACTTGACGATTCACAAAAGCGTAGTTGACTGCGCATGCCATAGCCTGATAATAATCTTGGGCTTCGTTGCTTGTGGCTGGTGCACAGGCGAGTTCCCTGTCGGGTATATGAGATGCCATATTTTTGGACGGCTCGTTCCATGACACGCAGATAGTCTGAACAGATTTGATGTCCGAATCCGCGTGAGCCACAGTGAATCAGAACTGTAACTTGTCCCTCATGTGTGACGCCGAAGGTTTTAGCCACTTTATTGTCGTAGATTTTGTCAACCTTTCCGATTTCTAGGAAATGGTTTCCTGAACCGAGGGTGCCACTTTGAGGAAGACCCCTTTGCTTGGCTTTTGACGAAATCTTGTCAGGGTTAGCGCCTTCCATACATCCCTCTTCTTCACAGTGTTTGATGTCTTCAGACCGTCCAAGCCCCTTATCTACTGCCCAAGACACCCCCTCCGTAACCAGCTGGTCAAGTTCATGCAGGTTCAGTCGGAAGTCTTTGCGGCAGCTACCAAGTCCGCTGGGAACATTATTGAATATGGAGTTGGTGAGGCCAGCAAGGTATGGTCTAGCATCGCTTTCAGAAAGGTTCGTTGTTAATAGACGCACACCACAGTTGATGTCGTAGCCCACGCCCCCTGGACTTAATCACGCCTTCATTATAGTCTGTAGCCGCAACCCCGCCTATCGGAAAACCATACCCTTCATGACCATCAGGCAACGTAATCGCATACTTGTAAA
Organism: Candidatus Bathyarchaeota archaeon; assembly: GCA_963697165.1. Classification (GTDB taxonomy): domain Archaea; phylum Thermoproteota; class Bathyarchaeia; order Bathyarchaeales; family Bathyarchaeaceae; genus Bathyarchaeum. The sequence continues at coordinate 146,561 of CAVOMX010000012.1, read as the reverse complement.
TTCCGGGTAAGTGAGCAACATTGGCGCACTGATCAAGTGTTCGATCCAGTTTTATTTTTTCGATGAGTTGCTCGTCAGCAAAGACCATACCGGGAACACGCATACCAGACTTGTAGCTTGTGGGTATTTGCCAGTGGTAATCGTCAATTTTTTCGATGGGAACAGATGCTCTAGGTTCCTGAAATTTTCTTTGCCCATTCATAGAAACACCATCGAGTAAAGAGTTGCAGTGAGGGAACTTATAAATTGTGAGTGACTTGCTGATTGGCTAATTTTGGTTTATTTTACCGTTTTTTGATTCAAACGTTATGTTTCAAGTTTTTGTGGTCTATGGGGTTATACCACAATCTTTAAGAACCGCTCTAAATGACCATGTAAATCGGATGTAGATTAAATGTCAGGTGAAGAACCATCTGAAAGTGAAGAACTGGTAAAAATTGAAACGTTGACCCCCAATTCTAGAGGCGTCAACACCATCGTGAAAGTAGTTTCTAAGGGTGAAATCAGGAGCGTCACTGGACGTGATTATTCTGTACGACGAGTTGCAGATGCGTTAGTTGGCGACGAGACTGGATGTGTATACATGACCCTTTGGGATGACAAAATAGACGCAATAAACGAAGAAGCCACACTAAGCATCACTAACGGTTACATAAACCTCTTCAGAGGAAACATACGCCTAAACATCGGAAAATATGGCAGCTACGAAATAGTAGAAGATTCGCCAATCATCTAAAGTCAACACAGAAAACAACATTTCAGACAAACGATACGAACAAGAGAGACGCTTCAACAGAGGCGGCGGCGGTGGCTACGGTAGAGGCGGCGGCGGATACGGCGGTGGCGGAGAAGCGGCGGTGGCTACGGCGGTAGAGGCGGCGGCGGATACGGCGGTGGCGGAAGAAGCGGCGGCAACGACGGCGGATACCAGCGAAGAAGATACTAAAAATACTTCTTTTTCATTTTCCTTGTTTCAGTTACCATTTTGGTAACTGTAATTAGATTTTTTTCTTATTAAAAAATAAGCTGTTTTTTGAGTCTACAATATGTTTATTTGCGGTTAATGTCTTTTAATAACTTTTCGTTGGCTAATTTGTTGATTTGACATTTTCTGCAGTCGTCTTCACAGTTTTCACAAAATATTTTGGCATGTTCGCTTATTTGAGGATCCTTTCCTTTTGTGCCAAAAGAGATGATGATTCCGCAGTTATTGCAGTAAAGATCTGTGAACTTGCATGCTATTGGATTTCGGTCTGAATTGGCTAAGGCAACCACAAATCAGGCATTTGGCAAATGTAGTTTTTTGCGTTTTTCTCCACGTACAAGGTCAATTAACGCTTCGAACAGGTTGTAAACGTAGCCTTCAGACTCAAAATCCAAAGCAAGTTACCCTCTCCTTGACTAAGAAAAAAGGGGATACGAGTAATTTAAGAAAAGTTGCAGGAGCAGATATGTTTACTATTTGGGAATGTTTTTGTTCACGGACATAGTGCCGACGTTTAGGAGCTAACACTCTGTTACGTTTCGAGTCCTTTTAAAAAGTTGATAAACTTGTCCACAACAGAAAGAAAGCGTTCTGAAGAGATCAATAAACGGGTATGTTACAATTCTGGCAAATTTTTTGTTCTGAACTGCTCGATATACATAAACTGACGCCAATATGATTAGGGGCAAGCCAGTGAACCCGAAGAGTAACCAATTGGAAAATGCTGGAACTTGACGTAAGAGTTAGAAACGATAACGATCCAACTATCATCAGCCAACTTATGAAACCAATTAGTCCCAGAAACGCCCATCTAGAAACCGCGTCCTTCAACCTGTTTCTTTTAAGCACCAATCCGCTTCCTTTGCCATACTGAAAGTTTTGTTTCATAAAGTCTCCAAGTGTTGCTCGATGCTTGTGCCAGACCGAAACTTCGGGGTCCAGAACCATCTTGTAACCTGCCATGCAAACTCTGTCTGCAAACTCAACTTCATCAAAGCCATACTGAATATTCTCGTCAAAATATCCGACTTTCTCGGCTACTTTTCGTCTAAAAGCCATGTTGCATCCTGCTGGATGTCGGAAGAACGGTTTCACTTTTTCAAGTTCTTCCCGTTTCCTGAAGAATGGCATCAGTCTGTACTATGCTGTTGTCAGCATATTGTGAAACAAAATCGTTGTCAAGAGCTTTTGTGCTTCCACCTACGCAGCCGACTTTGGGGTCTTTGAAGTTCTCGACGATTTTTGTTATCCAGTTTTGAGGCACTATGCAGTCGGAGTCAGTGAATGCAACGATTTCTCCGTTGCTGCATTTTATTCCTGTGTTTCTTGCAATGTTTAATCCGTTTCTTTTTTCAACAACAAGATTCACGGGGTATTCTTTGACTATTTCTCGAGTTTTGTCTGTAGAGTTTCCGTCAACTACAATCACCTCTACTTTGTTTCTGTCGTAGTCCAGCTTTTGGAGAGACTCAAGTAACGGTTGGATAGTTTGTTCTCCATTCCGTACAGGAACTATAACAGTGACCGAAGGAGGATGTTTTGTAGTTGTCCATCAGAATCGCTTCTATTTACGCTTTCGTAGAATCAGCATAGAAAACAATTTATTGTTTGTGCCAAAAAAGGCTTTAAGTTAGCCCAATACTTTATTGAAACGAGAAAACGTGCTGGAACCAAGCTAAAGTTTTGTTTCGTATGGTGAATAGTTGTGTCAAAAAAGAGTGAGAGCTTCCCTTCTGTCTCGGTTGTAATCGTGAATTTTAATGGGAAAGATCTCTTGAGGCAGTGTTTACAAACTCTTTTGGATACAGATTATCCTAACTATGAAGTAGTTGTTGTTGATAATGCTTCGACAGACGGAAGCCTCGCGGAGATAGAAGCTTCTTTTGGTTCAAATCCTCGAATAAAAATTGTTGAAAACACGTGAGAATGTAGGACATTCTGAGGGCTGCAACATCGGCGCAAGAATGACTAAAGGACAATACATTGTTTTTTTGGATAGTGACATAGAATTCGAGGAAAAAAATTGGCTCTGCGAACTAGTTAATGTCATGGAAAAGGATAAAACAGTCGGATTAGCGCAAGCTAAAATTGTGTTATCAGAAGACAAACGTTGTTTAGACTATGTTTGCGTTGCTGTTGACGCTTTGGGAACGTGGGCTGCAAACTATGGCTCAAAAGAAGAAATGCTTAAAGAAAATTTTGAGATTTTAGCGGCGTCTTCAGGTTGCTGTATTGCTCGAAGAGACGTTTTTGACCAAGTTGGAGGCTTTGACGCTGACTATTTCATATATGATGATGATACCGACCTTTCTCTTCGTACAAGATTGCTGGGTTATAAGGTAATGTTTGTTCCATCCGCTGTGGTGATTCATCGCGGCGGCGTTCTAAGGGGAGTAAGCGGAATGATGCTTTATTATTCTTCTAAAAATCGATTGAATACTGTACTCAAGAACTATGAACTTAGAAACGTCTGGTGGAGATTTTCGGTTTTGACTTTTTTCACGTTTATTGTTTCTGCAGGTTTTTTTGCTGTAAAAAAACATGATGAGGCAAAAGCAACCCTGAAGGGCGTTATTAATCCGATTGCAACTTTGCCCAAAATATGGAAAAAGAGGCTTGTGTTTCAGTCCAAGAGGCGCGTAAAAGATTCTGAGCTTGTTAAAGGCGGTTTCATAAGAAACGATTTTCAGTCAACACTGCAGGATTTCAAATTGAAAATGAAACAAATGCACTAGAACAGTTGAAACGTGTACAAAGCAGAACCGAAATTCATAACATTTTTATATTTCAAGTGATGTTGCTAGTGACATTACGATGTGATTAAATGACTTTTACTAGGAAATCTAGAACAGTAGGCGTTCCTAGAGGTCTTCTCAAATTTTTAGTTTTAAAGATGATTAACGAAAAACCCATGTCTGGAGCAGAAATTGTGGAAGAAATTGAAAAACAAACTGGAAGCTGGAAACCCAGTTCAGGATCAATTTATCCTCTCCTAGCTCGGTTAAACAAAAAAGGGTTAACTATAGAGTTACCTACGGATGATCAGGGATTTAAAAGATATAGTTTTACAGATGAAGGAAAAAGATTCTTTGAAAAACAAATAGCATTTGGACAGGATTTCATAAAACGAATTGAATTCCTTGCACCTATGTTAGTTGGTGGTTTCGACCTTGAGGATAAAAATGAAAGATTTCGCAAGACAAAAGAATCTGCTAAGAACGTAATGAAGTCATTAATCGTATTACGCCAAAATGCTGACAGGATTTCAGAAAAGGAAGTTGAAGAAATATCAGCATCCCTGAACGATTGTTATGACAAACTTGAAAAAATTGTCCAAAGAATGAAAAATAATTTTCAGAATTCTTCCAATATGTTTGTAGAATGAAATAATATATTAATTGGTGAATAATTTGGGTTTAAAATCTAGTTTTATGATTGCATGGAGATCGTTATCCCGAAGAAAAACAAAGAATCTTAGCGCAATTTTGGCTGTTACATTAGGAGTTACTTTGCTTGTAGGAATTACTATAACAACTGATACTTTAGAAAATTCTTTCATAACAAGTATTCTTCAAGGTGAAGGAGAAGTCGATCTTAGAATAATGAACGTTACCAATGGCGGATATCTGAGCATCAGTGATCAAGAAACCGTAAACAATCTAGTTCCTGATGCATTAGGAGTTATGCCCGAATTATCAGCTGATGTTCCTGCATTAATATCTAGCCAATTTGATCCTAAAATGAAACTTTCAGGAATTCCAACAGATTACCCCGATGCCTTTGGAATATTTTATGACTGGAAAACCCAACAACAAATGGACATAAACAATCTATTAAACGACAATAAAAGCATCTTACTATCCAGCGATCAAGCTGAAACCTTTGGACTTAACGAAGATACACCATTACCGGTGACTTTAACTACTGAATTCACTAACCTTTCAGCTACTTTTACTCCACCAGTTGTTCCTTTGACTGAATGGACAATAAACGCTAATTTCACAACCACCAATTACGTTCTAAACAGCAATAACGCTAGTCTAAGCCTTGAAATTCAACCAATTAACTTCACAGGCACAGTTATGATTTACACCATTAACTGTCCATCATTAAATTTGTCAAATTATAATTACGTCAATGTAACAGCGACAGGAACCTACAACACAGGAATTATGTTAGGTTTCTCCTTAGATGATGGCAGCACCCTTGATGTGGCAAACTGGACCGATTTAATCACACTTAATAATTCAACTTTTGATTTAACACCTTATACTGGAAGAGTTCTAAGAGGAGATGCCTTCCTAGGAATTGTAAGTTTTGATGGAACTCCAGCCAGTATTGAAATAACAGAAATTGCCTTTGAAACTTTAACTCCAAATGGAACCCAAAGAGTACCAATTATTTCATTTACTCCTGAAATTTCAAAAATAGAAATGAATGTAGTCGGCATTTTTGATTCGAACCGTCCCGGAATCAGCTCCCAATACTCAGGAGGCATAATAAGACTAGATTATCTACAAAACTGGCTAAGTCTACAGGACCCAAAGAAAGAAACAGACATAATCAGCACATTTCTAGTGAGCTACAAATCTGACCACTTTATTTTAGGTATAGACGAAGATTTCTTGCGAAACAAACTAGAACAAGTAGAAAACACAATTCCCGAAGAGATAAACCCTCAGACAGGAAACACCCAAAAAATCTACCAAGTTACATCGAACCGACTTGATTTTACTACTTTTGCAGAATTCTTCATCACATTAATGAGCACAATGCTAACTGCATTAGGGTTCTTAATCACAATGACCGGAATTTTGCTAATAACCAACGTTCAATTGATGAGTGTAGAAGACCGAGAGTTTCAAACAGGAGTACTACGAGCAGTAGGTGCTAATCGTAGCGGCATTTTTCAGTCAATAATAATTGAAAACTTGTTCCAAGGAATAATCGGAGGAATCGTAGGTCTAATTGGAGGATTAGCATTTGGCCAAGCTGTAGCAATGTATCTAGTAAGCCTATTTGGAACTGGGGAGCTTAGTGTTCAACCAGTTATTTCTCAAGAAGCAGTCATATTGTCTGTAATAATCGGTGTAGTCTTAAGCATTATAACCGGAATTCTTCCTGCCTTAAGGGCATCACGAGTCAAAATCGTAGAAGCTCTACGTGGAATAAAAGTAGAATTCAAAGAAAAATCAAGCCGAAACCTAGCAGCATTAGGAGTACTAATGATTGCAGGCGGAATAATTCTTCTAATAAATAACGGAATAATCGAAGAATCCTACCAAGTCTTCTGGACCAGTGAAGGATGGGACACCCTTAACGAATGGAGATCTCTAATGATGGGATTTGGCCTATTAACAGGAGGCTTAGGTCTTGTCCTCTCCAAATATATAGACAGGGTAAAAGCTTTCAACATAGCAGCAATTACCCTTTGGGTTATTCCGTCAATCCTATTTGTTGTAGCTATGGGCAACTGGGTAACAGACATAACAGGTCTATCTATTGATATCCTAATTTTGGGAATTATCGAAATAATGATCGGATCAATCCTATTTGTCGCACTCAATCTACCTATTTTAATGCGAGGCCTAAGGAATGTTCTGATAAAAATTCGAGGAGTAAAAGGCGTTGCCCAAATATCTCCATCACTAATTTCATCCCATATTACCCGTTCTACGTTAACATTTGCAATTTTTGCAGTCATATTAACGCTTAACGTGCTGGTTGCCACATTGATTCCCACAAGCTTAGGAACTGCAATTCAACTTGAAGAAGATAGCAAAGGCGTTGACATGGTAATATTCCTAAACAAACCCGAAGCAATAATTCCTGACACTTCATATACAGACCAAGTTTACAAACTTGACGATCGAATAACAGACATAATAGGATTCAAAACTTTCAGACCAGGACAAGACTTCACAAAGTTTGTATCATTAAAGGATCCCAGTTCTTCAGATTTTGATGCTGCAACCAGTTTTGTTCCAATTGGAATTGGAGAATTCAAAGCCGAACAAATTCGAGGAAACGCCTCAGACTATTCAGATCCTAATTGGCGTTACCCGTTTTATTTAGGTGATCTGCCTGATGGAATTAGGGAATCTGCTCTTTCAGACCTTTCTGATGAAGAACTAGAAGTGTTAACCAAAAAAGGTTGGGATCAATTCTTTACTCCTGAATACGAAATGGCTGCCTACAATGTTTCATCTCGTATACTTTCCATATTTTCTGGAGAAACAGACCTTTCTGAACTTCAGATAGGAGGCGGAGACGGAGGAGGATTTGTTGGAGGCTCAGGAGAAGACCCGCTTGAAGGCGTTGAACCTTTGAGAGACGATGATGGAAACATTATCAAAAACCCAATAGTATTCACTGACTCGTTTATTTTGCCTCTTGGAATGCAAATCTGGATACCAATGAATTCTTCGACCAACGGATTTCCAAAGTATCAAGCGTTTACTATTGGAGGAAGTCTTGACAACCAACGTGCTGGAGGATTCCCATTATCAGCCAGTTTATCTATTGGTGGAGGCGACATGGACTTTCAAGCAATTCTAGGAACTTTGTATCTTCCCGAATATTGGTCAAACCAAACAAATTATTTAGGTGAAGCAGATGGAAAAACCCTAATTTCCAGAGAAGAAAATCAATACAACTCTTATTTGATAAAAACTAGTCTCCCTATTGATGATCCTCAAATTGAAGATATAGCTCAAAAAATTGAAGAGTTCACAAACACAAACGGAGAAGGATACCGACTTTTAGCAGATGACAACTTCTATGTTGCAAGTTCTAGTCGAACCTACTCTAGAATTGAATCAACATTAGAACTTACAGATCGAATAGGATCTTTCCTTCAAATCTACGTTACATTTGGTTTAGTAATTGGAGCAGTAGGCATGGGAGTAATTTCAGTTCGAAACGTTTCAGAAAGAAAACGAGAAATCGGAATGATGAGAGCCATAGGATTTCCTAGAACACAAGTAATTCTTTCAGTTCTCCTTGAACTAGTAGTACTTGGAATAATCGGATTACTAATCGGAACTGCCAACGGATTGCTAGTAAGTGTAGGTTTTGCAAACATGCAAGGCGTAACACTAGTAATTCCCTGGCAAGAAATCGGACTATATCTTTCAATAATTGTACTAATAGCCCTAGGCTCTGGGTCACTCCCTGCGCTTGTGGCTTCAAGAATTCCCCCAGCAGAAGCATTGAGGTATGTAGGATGAAAAAGATAAACCAAAAAGAAACGTTATCCCAAACGTCTATCCTTTCAATTTCAGATTTACATAAAAAATACAATGAAGGAAAACCAAACGAAGTTCACGCTCTAAAAGGAATAGATTTAACAGTAAACAAAGGAGACATGATGGCCATTATGGGTGCCTCTGGATGCGGAAAAACAACCCTTCTAAACATGATAGGTCACCTTGATAAACGCTCTTCAGGTACAATAATAATTGACGGAGTAGACACCTCTTCACTTTCTGACGGCCAAATGACAGCATTTCGCCGAGATAAAATCGGATTCATTTTCCAACTATTCAACCTATTTCCATTCTTAACAGCAGTTGAAAACGTTGAAACACCTTTGTTACTAAGTGGAGTTCGCTCAGGTTTAGCAAGAGAACAAGCAAAAATGTTACTTCGAGAATTAGGAATGGGAGACAGACTTTACCATCTGCCTACAGAACTATCTGGAGGTCAACAACAAAGAGTTGCTGTAGCTAGGGCATTGATAAATCAGCCTGCCATAATTTTGGGAGATGAACCGACAGGAGATTTAGATTCTTCAACAAGTGCGGAAGTTATGGATCTATTTCGTCGAATAAACAGAATTAATCAACAAACATTGGTTCTTGTAACACACAACAGATGGATTGCAGAAAAATGCGATTACATAGTGCATATGACCGATGGAGTTGTCTCACACATAGAAGAGGGCTTAATTAGGTCTGGAGGAAAGAAACAATGAAAGCATATTTTGGGGCTTTAATAGACAAGTCTGTCTCTAAACAAAACTCGCAATTAGCCGATAAAATTGAAAAAGAATTTAAGAAAAAAATCAAAAAATCAAAAATAAGCAAAAAAGAACACAACACATTCCTATTTTTAGGAGCTGAAAAAAACCTCGAAAAACCACTGCAAACAGAGACTTTAGAAAAAATTGAAGACAACATCTCATCGATACTCCAAGACTACTATAAAAAAAACAAAACAAAACTGAAAAAACTACTAAAAGAAAAACAAGAACTTAAGGAAACCTCTGAAATTGTTAAAGAATTCTTAAAAGTAATTGACCCAAAGCTCCCAAAAACCTTCGAATTGAATCTAAAGAAATTGTTGTCAGATTTGCCAAATCAATACTTTGAAATCCAACAAAACAGTATGGCAATGATCTGGAATTTGAACGAAAGTAATGAAACCCATATTCTACTTTCAGGATGCAAAACACGAAAATTCACAATATCTAACGGAAACATAATTGATTTTGAAGAAATGACGGACAAACTAGTTTTAATGAATTTCTTTTTAGTTTTTCTAAATCCAACATTAACTAATTTAAGAAATATGAATCAAGTATTAGAAAGATTAAGTTTAGGCCTCCAAGGAAGACATCACAGAATCAATGACCCCAAAACTCAAAAAAAACTTGAAATGTTTTTCAGAATTCTTCAAGCAAAACTTAGTGCTCTACAAAACATGGATAAAACAATCTCAACTATCCTAAATCTGTTTCAGGTACCAAAATCCTTTTTCTTTGGAAAACATGACTTCAAACAAATTTGCGAAAATTTTGATACAAAACTAAGACAAGTAGCATGGAAAATAAATCAAGGCAAAGGATTACTAGAAGATGTCCAAAAGAAACTTGACATCTGCCAAATTAGCCTTCGAGATTATCTGGACGAAACAAAATACGGAGTAAAAACTGTAAACTCTATGGAAGAATTTAAACTCGCCATGTTACCATTAGCTGAGTTAAGTTCAGATCTTTTTATCGAAGCTGAATTGCTGAAAATGTGGTTAGATTTTTTCGGTTCAGATCTTCCATACTTCACTTTTCAAAATAAGATTTTTAGTGATTCCATATCCGAAGATATCCAAACTTCCGCTGAAAACATCATATCTAGTTAGAGGTCTAACAAAAAATTACACACTAGGAAAAACCACTGTATATGCTCTTAGAGGAATAGATCTTGATATTAAAGAAGGCGACTTTGTGGCAATTGTAGGTAATTCTGGAGCAGGAAAAACCACTTTGTTAAATTGTATGGCCAGCTTAGATGAAACCGATTATGGCTTTGTTTTGTTTAAAGGAAAGAACATCCACAAAATGAGTGACAACGCAAAGTCAAAAGTTAGGCTGTTAGATATGGGTTTCATTTTTCAAAGCTATGCTTTATTGCCACACTATGATGCAAGAGAAAACGTTGCTCTGCCTGCTGATCTAGCAGGATTCAGTAAAGAACTGAAAAATAGAATTGAAGACCTCCTTGATGGTGTTGGAATCAAACAACAGGCTAAACAATATCCCGCCCAGCTAAGTGGGGGGCAAATGCAACGAGTAGCTATCGCCCGGGCATTAACCAATCGACCTAAAGTATTATTTGCGGACGAACCCACAGGAGACCTAGATTCAGAAACAGGAAAGCAAGTAATGAGATTACTCAAAAAATTTCATGAAGAAACAAAAACCACAATTATAATAATCACTCACGAACCAGATATTGCAAACTATGCCCAAACAAAGATCAAAATCGAAGACGGAGAAATTAAAAACTAGATTCACTAATGTAACATGAATTGATTTTAACGAATAATATTTAGTTTAAATTGAGATGACCCAAAATGCCTTGGAAGTTGGTACGAATTAAAAAGTCCGGTCGAAATCCCTTGAATGGTCGAAAATGTAAGATTTGTGAAAAAGAAATTGTTGAAGAGGAAGCATGGAGTAACCGAAACAAGCATCGTTCAAAACTCGTTTGTAAAATTTGTTTTCCCAAATTGTGGCTATCAATATAGTGTTCACAGGTTTTCTAGAGCGCTGTGTATTATCGGTTTTTTATAGAAAATCTGATGGGGTTCTCCTGTTGCTAGCATGTTCATGACTAGGAAACGTAGGAGTCCCGCCTGTTCGTTTTGCTCACCAATCAGCCTTTATGTCACCAGCGACATCACTAAATATACCACAAAAAATACATAACAGTTATGAAGCTAATGTTAAAAGTTGAAATAAACATCAACTTCTTTGTCATTGTTCTTGGTACATGAAACAAAATTCTGTTTCAAGCTCTCGTTTAGGTTTCAGCAAAGTTGCCGTAAACAGTTTTAAGGCACACAAAAATAACCATTAATTGAAAAAGAGGAAACGAAAACCTATAAGTATGCAACAACTTTTTAGGTGATTGCCTTAGAGGTTGACGGAATGGTGGTGTCAGAGCAAGTGACGGATGAAAAGAAATTTATTGGTGCAGACTTTGAAAAGTGCACTGGTTGCAGAGTGTGTGAACTTGTTTGTGCGTTGGAAAATGAGAAAGTTTTTGATCCTAAACTTTCCAGAATCAAAGTTTTACGTTTACATCAGCTTGTTAACATGCCCGTGTCTTGTAAGCTCTGCGAGGATGCTCCATGTGTTCGTTCGTGTCCTCGGGATGCTTTGGCGCGGTCTGAGGAAACAGGCATAATTATGATTGATGATGCAAAATGTGATCTGTGTGGCTGGTGCCTTGAAAGCTGTAAGCATGGCGCCATATTCTTGAATCAAGACAAAAAGACGGTTATGATATGTAACCTGTGTGAGGGCATACCTCAATGTATTGAATGGTGCCCAGAAAATGCTTTGAGTCTTATGACACAAAAAGAGTTTGACCAGAAAGCAAGAAAAGCTACAGTTAACAAGTTGATTCCAGAAGCTTGGAGATGAGCAAATAATGGTTCTAAAGAAACTTGAAGAGTTAGGCTACAAGCCCAAGAAGTAGCCCTGAGAAAGAGGACGCAGTCAACGATATTGCAGATGTTTTGAAGAATATTCAAAGTAGCGAGGCGAAACAGAAGATTTTGAATTTGCTTCTTGAGGCGCTTTCTGAGACTGACCCAAGAGAAATCCTCATCTACGGGATGTATGTCAAAAAAATCTTCAGTCCAATCATCCGCGCCAAACAGAAAGACCACATCGAAAAAACCATGGAACTATTAACCGACGCCATCGGCAAAAAATAGGCTAGACAGAAACTGGTTTACAGACTTACTTCTTGATTCAAAAGGCTGTTTGTATTGTGTTCATCCATGTTTTTAATAATTTTTTTAATTAAAATAATCTAACAGAAAACTAGTGTATGGTAGTTCACTAAACACAATCAAATAATAGGGAACTGTAAGGTACCAAAATAAAATTCCTCATTCCGACCTTTCATCCCAAATGTGTTGTTCCCATAATCGGGTGTGAATTATTACTAAATTGAGATTATACTTGACTAGTATCCAACTTTGTTCATAGAGCAATCTAACGTTACTGTTTTCTGGTTAGAAAAAAAGGAAAAAGGAGATTATTGAGACTGAAGGTTCTACATTTGTGGCTACCGTTTTGGCCAGTAATCCAGAAATCCTAGCCGCTAGTCAGTGGTGGTGCTCCCTCAAATGTGCCCAACTTCAGTGTTTGCCCCTTAAAGTCTCCAGTACCCTGGTATACACTCCATGGTCCCTCGACTGTTTCCAGGATGACGGTGTTCCCGTAATCCAGCCATCTAAGATTACCTTAGCGTTGCCTTCAAAGCCTCCATCTCCAAACGTAAACACATAGTAGTCTGTGAAAATTCTTTTTTCTCCCTCCTTTTGCGGCACTATGACGACCTTCCTTTCAGTAACGAGTGTTCCTACAAGAGTTGAACCATCTTCAAATGTAATAGTAGCGTCATAATTTACACGTATATATTGATGGGTTACAGGACCAGTAGATACAGGATCGTCGATATCCTCCGGGTCAGTTGTTCGTTTCATGCCTAATGTAACTGCCGTTTTTTGTCCTTTTGTTGGATCTGCATATGCTGGAATAGCAGAGATAGTTAGCAACACTAACAACATAATGCTGATAAGCATAATTTTCTTATTCATTATTTCACCTCCCTTCTTCCTTTATTAAATCTGATTTGAGAGTGTCTCCGTTTGCTTCTGGTCTCTAATTCGACAACTAAGTTGTGATCCGTTTGGTTGAATAAAATTACCCTCGTTAGCCCATTCACTATACCAATCTCCAATTAGAGGATCTTGTCCTGGTATATTTAGAGTAACTGCACCTGTACCTGTACCTGTGCCTCTTGCATGTCTTATGGTATCATGACTTACCCACCGTAGGTCGTCAGGAGTTGGTATATTCGCAGCTGTCATTGTAACCTCTTTAATTGTTGCTGGTGCACCCATTACTGGAATTGAAATCAAAGCAAAAGTCAATAGGAGAACTGTAATAACTAGAATTTTCTTATTCATTATTTCACCTCCCATCATTCCTTTATTTACCCGATTAGGGAGTGGCTTTGTTTACGTCTCCCCCTGATGCAGAACTGAGTTTTTTTTAGGTTGATAAGATGTTGTGTGTCACAAGGTTAGTGACAGATTTCAGAATGTAGTGTTTCTGACTATAAGTAATACTAAAAATTACTAACCCAGAATTGGATTTGTGTAATCCCCCAGTTGTTTTATCAGGTATTTACCGTAATAATATTTGTGGTTAAAGTTTACAAATGTTATAGACGAATATTCTATTGTAAATAATGAATCAATGTTGAAGGAGCTACTTACACAATTGGAGTATGTAATATTACAATTCCAGCAGAATTACTTTCAGGACTATTTTCAATTTACAAAGATGATACACTATTAATCAAGAATGTTGACTATACTGAAACATATAATAGCACTCATTATTTGTTTAGCATAGTATACGAACATAGTACTCACACGATAGATATTATTGCCACGAATGTAATACCAGAATTTCCATCAGAGATTATTCTGCTATTATTCACAATCTTAACGTTGTTGGCAATCATAGTTAGGAAAATGCTCTTCGGAGAAAAGCTCTGATCTTAGTGTGGATAGGCTTTCTTTGGAATTTCTTAGAGGCAGGGGTAGCTCTTTGGTCTGCCCTCACTTCTAGCAGCGTGGCTCTCTTTGTTTTTGGATTGGATAGTATAATAGAAATTTTTGCTGGGGCTGTTTTGATTTGGAGATTGAATCTTCGAGAAGACAAAGAGGAAGAGAAGGCTGAAGGCAGGGCTTTGAAATTAGTAGGTGCGACCTTTTTCTTGTTAGCTGCTTTTGTGGCTTTCCAGTCATTAGCTACTTTGACAGGTTTTCTAGTTGAGCCTCAAGAAAGTCCAGTAGGAATAGTCCTTGTTTTAGCCAGTGCACTAGTAATGATAGTTTTATATCTTGGGAAGACAAGGTTGGCAAAATATTTAGGTTCCCGTGCTCTCCGAGCTGAAGCGGTAGAAAGTCTGATGTGTGACCTTCAAGACTTAACTGTCCTAGCTGGTCTGGGACTGAATGCTCTATTTGGATGGTGGTGGGCAGATCCAATAGCTGCCCTGTTTTTGATTCCATTCTTTTTGAAAGAAGGATGGGAAGCATTCAGTGATAAAGATTAGAACATCCACTACTTCAAAAGGGGGTTATTCCCTGATGTGTCCTCTACCCAGTATGAAGAATTTTGTTGTTGTTAGCTGCTGGACGCTCATTGGTCCTCTTGCGTGCAGTTTCTGGGTGCTGATTCCGATTTCTGCTCCTAGTCCGAACTGGTTGCCGTCCGTGAAGCGTGTGGATGCGTTCCAGTAGACTGCTGCGGCATCTACTTCGTTAATGAATTTTAGTGCCTTATTAAAATCTGCTGTTAAGACCGATTCAGAATGTTTTGTGCCATACTTGTTAATGTGAACGATTGCTTCGTCTAAATTTTCGACTATTTTTATGGCAATAATCAGGTCAAGATATTCTGTTCCCCAGTCTGCTTCAACTGCTGGCTTCAAGTTTGGAAGCAACTCCATTGTCTTTTTGCATGCTCTGACTTCGACTCCATTAAGGTTAAGAGCTGAAACCACTTTTGGCAAAAACTGTCTTGCAACGCTCTTGTGGACTATTAGTTTTTCTGCAGCGTTGCATGTTCCGGGTCTCTGACATTTAGCATTGATTACAATATCCACGGCTCGGTTTAGGTCTGCGTCTTCTTCAACGTAGATGTGGCAGTTTCCTGTTCCTGTCTCGATAACAGGAATGGTAGATTTTTCTACTACTGTTTTGATGAGGCTGGCTCCTCCACGGGGAATCAGCACATCAATATACTCTCTCATTGTCATTAGCTTCTCGGCAAAACTTCTGTCCGTCACTGGAACAACCTGAATGATATCCTTCATTAAGCCTGTCTCTTCCAGTGCGACACGTAGTGCGTCTCCTATTCCCATGTTCGAGTTTATGGCATCTGAGCCGCCCCTCAAGATTATCGCGTTTCCAGATTTTATGCACAGCCCAGACGCTTCTGACGTAACGTCGGGTCTGGACTCGTAGATTATTCCGATTACACCAAGCGGCACACGAATCTGCCCAATAATCAAGCCGTTGGGTCGGGTCCATGTTTTCACGATTTCACCAACAGGATTAGGCAACTTTGCTATCTCCCGCAGGTTGGATGCCATGCTGCTTACACGTTTTTTATCCAGAATCAGCCGGTCAATCAGCGCCTCTTTTACGCCTTTGGCTCTTGCAGCTTCAACATCCTTCATGTTTGCCTCCAAAATCGTTATGCAGCAGTTTTCAAGGGAGTCAGCCATGTTACATAATGCCTTGTTTCTTTGTTCAGCGGATGCTTTGGCTAGCTGCGCCGAGGCAATTTTTGCTTTTTGGCAAATTTCTAAAATCATAATTTTTCACTTCATTATGCAGATGTTTTTTCGGGCGACAACCTCTTTGTGACGTATGTACCCAAGAGCATTTTTTGTCTGATTTGTTTTTAAGCCTTTTATGATGCTGATTTCGCCGCTGTTATAGTTCGGGTTGCCCTTCGCAAACTCGACACCATCCTGATCCAGCAAGCTAACCACGTCGCCCTCATTGAATGTTCCCGTGATCTTAATCACGCCCACAGGAAGAAGGCTAGCGCCCTGCAAAATCGCCTTCTTAGCTCCCTCATTTACAAAGATTTGTCCCTTCACTGAAGCGCCGATAAGCGATCCACCGTTTTATTGATGGCAACCGCTCTTGTGGTTTGAAGAATGTTCCTATCGGCTTTCCCGCAAGTATGTTAATGATTACATTTTCTTTGTTGCTGTTAGCTATCACCAAGGGCACACCGCTGGATGTGGCGATTTCTGCGGCTTTAAGTTTCGTTTTCATGCCGCCTCTACCCAGCCTACTCTTTCCTTCGATTTCGCATCTGAGTTCGGGTGTGATTGTTTCGACTGTTTTGATCAGTTTTGCATCCTGTTTTTTGGGGTTCATCGTGTATAAGCCGTCTACGTTAGACAGGATAATGACCATGTCTGCTTCTAGGGCGTTAGCCACAAGAACGGATAGGATATCGTTGTCGCTGAAGTTCACTTCGTAACCTTTTGTTACGGGAACCAGCTCGTCTGTTGATGTTACGTCGTTCTCGTTGATGATTGGAACAATTCCTAACTGCAGAACCAGTTCTAAGACGTCACAGATATGCAGGTAGGCGGCTCTGTTAGACAGGTCCTCTGCGGTGAGCAAGATTTGGGCAACCTTCAGGTCATGCTTCCCGAAAAGTTCGCGGTATGTGGACATGATTATGCTCTGTCCGGCTGCCGCTGAGACCTGCTGGAAGACGATGTCGTTTGGTTTTGGGGGTATGCCAAGCTCGGCTATGCCAGCGGCTACGGCTCCGGAAGTTACAAAAACGATTTTGTTTCCCTGCTTGATTGCCGCGGCTATTTGGTCAACCAGTCTGCGCATCAATTCTATGTCAAGAATTCCGTTGCTCTTGGTTAAGCTTCCAGTTCCAACCTTGACCACAATCAGTTTTGAAGACATGCCCGCTCTTCTTTTCTTAAAGATCCATTTCTCCTATAAGCCTTGTCAAATGTAGGGAATTGACCTAGTTTGAGAAAGAGTTGTTGAAGAGTTTTTTTGGTAAACTCCAAGTGCGAAAAACAGAAAAAAGGTTGTTTTCAACAATGCTCTGTTATTAGTCTCCTACTATGGCAGTGATCAGTAGAATGGCTATTTTTTTGCTTCTTTTTGTTTCTTCTGGTAATCTTTGATTGCTTCATGTAGAGCGTCTGCGGCTAGGTTTGAGCAGTGCATCTTGATGGGAGGAAGACCTCCAAGGTTCTCGGCTACCTCAGCGCGAGTAATCTTCATTGCTTCTTCAATAGTTTTTCCGATTGCAAGCTCGGTGGTCATGCTGCTTGTGGCAATGGCTGCTCCGCAACCAAAAGTCTTGAACTTAACATCCGTCAGCTTGTTGTCTTTCACTTTGATGTACATAGTCATGAGGTCCCCGCAGACGGGATTGCCGACGGTTCCAACGCCGTCCGCGTCTGGAATCTCGCCTACGTTTCGGGGTTTCATGAAATGATCCATAACCTTTTCGCTATACATTCCCATTTTTCACCTCAAGATTTCCTTCGGAGTTAGGGGCGAAAGCGCCCGCAATCGTTTCACCACATCGGGTAATACTTCTATCACGTAATCCACATCCTCCCCAGAGTTCTGTTTGCCCATGGTAAATACAAGAGACCCATGAGCCTCCTCGTGAGCTAAGCCGATAGCCAACAGCACATGGGATGGCTCCAATGTTTTTGATGTGCATGCAGAGCCGGAGGATACTTGAATTCCATTCATGTCTAGACCTAAAATGAGAGACTCGCCTTCTATATAACTAAACCTGAGGTTAGCGTTGTTGGGAAGCCTCATTGTTGGGTGACCATTCAAAAAAGAGTGATCAATCGTGTCCAGAACGCCCTTAATCAGTTTGTCCCGCAATCCAATCAAGCGTTTGCTCTCGGATTCCATCTCTGCTTGTGCAAGCTCAGCTGCCGCTCCAATACCGACTATGCCCGGAATGTTTTCTGTTCCTGAACGTAATCCATTCTCTTGACCGCCGCCCTGAATGATTGGCACAATTTTTGTTCCCTTTTTTATGTAAAGGGCTCCCACGCCTTTGGGTCCATACATGTCATTTGAAGAAATGGACAGAAGGTCAATGTTATCTTCTCCAACGTTAATGGGCACCTTTCCTGTCGCAGCCACAGCATCCACATGAAACAGGACATTTTTTTCTTTGGCTAACTTTCCAATCTCGCTTATCGGCTGAATTGTTCCAATCTCGCCATTCGCATACTGGACTGAAATGAGGCATGTTTTGTTGTTTATTGCGGCTTTGAGTTTTTCGAGGTCAACCACGCCCTGTTTGTCCACGGGAACATAGGTTACTTCGAAGCCCTGCTTCTGAAGATACTTGCAGATGTTTATCACTGAGATGTGTTCGATTGCTGTGGTGATTACATGGTTGCCTTTCTCCCGATTACGGTAAGCAACCCCTTTAATCGCCAGATTGTTGGATTCTGTGCCTCCTGAAGTAAAGATGATTTCTCGACAAGTCTCTGCAGCCACCAGCTGGGCAACCTGCTCTCTTGAAGTAGCTAAAGCTTCTTTGGCGCTGTTTCCAAAAGAATGGGATGATGAAGGATTTCCGTAATCCTCCATTAAATACTGGTTCATGGCTTCGAATACCCTAGAATCTAAGGGCATCCCAGCCCCGTTATCCATATACACTTTTCGCAACTTCTAAAATACTTCCTATTTTATTTTTTTGATGACAAAATGAAGTTGGTCTTTTTCTTTACGCATCTCAACGATTTCAAGACCAAGCCTCTTGACCAGACGGGGTATGTCTTCCTCAGCAGCTGGGTCGTCTGCGATTACCTCCAGAACTTCGCCTACATCCAGTTTGTCGATTTCCTGACGGGTCCTAAATACGGGTTCAGGACAGTAAAGACCTATGCAGTCAAGGTTTCGGTCAGGTTTAGTTTGGTTACCCAATTACAAACCTCCAACAGACAAAAATTTCATATATAACCTAAATAGTTTGCTCTCTATTTAATTTTATCTAAGTTGATCATATAAAAGTTTATAATTATGACATAATATTGATCAGTTGATGTCTAAAATACTTTTTGAAAGCATATTTGAAACATAGATATGGGAATATCTTAAGCTAAAGAGCAGAGGCACAAAAACTTCTACATTCCAGCTTTTTGAGCATTCTCGATTTTTATCAGAAAAAATAAGGCGAGAGGAAGGGCTTTAGCCATTTCTTAGAAGGGATATTCGATGATCTACAAAACCTCACTTTTTAATTTGATATTTGAAAAAGTTTAAGTTTTTGTAAAAAGTTTTCTATTTTTCTTCGTCTACTTTCTTTTTTAATTCATCCCACGTGAACATGTCAAAGCAAATGAGAGTTACAGTTTTGCGTATATACAGGGATCTTCTTAATTCAATGATTCTTCTGTCAATGTCTGATATATTTCCATTTAATACACAGATGAAGTCGTAAGATCCGTGAACAAAATCTGTTCGTTCCACTTTAGAGTCCAAAATAAGTCCTTTATCTATGATTTCTTCGCAGAACTCTTTCTCCTTTCCAGGATAAAGTTCCACTAGAACATATGCACGAGAAGCTTGAGAACTCACAAGTGTACTTTGTATTATCACGCTTAAATTTTTTTCCACAGACCTTAACAAAATCAGTTTGGGTTTGGAAATTAAAATTTAACCAAAAAAACTCACGCCAAGTGGCTTGAATAAGGTTTTGGAATACCCTTGTCGTCTGATTATGAAAAGAAAAACCAATATTAATGTGATGGCAATTTTTGAACCAATCTTTTAAAGTCATTGGCGGATATTTTACCATCCTCCTTATTTTTTTCTAGATAATATTTGAACTCGATGGTTTCAGTATGGGTCACATAATTGTGTTCATCAATAAGTTTTGGAAGAGTTTCATTACCGCATTCTTGTCGAATGTATTTGATGGCTTCTTCTCGTTCTAATTTCTTTTCCTCCATACAGGTATTAATAGCTTCGAACAATTCATTTTGCATTTTTGGCAGAAAATCTAAAGCATACATTGAGCCCCTTTTTTTGTTTTCGTTCCCTAGAATTCCTAGACGGATTTTTCTGTCCCACATTACAATCAGATGAGGAAGAATTGTATGTAAAATTTTTGAACAGTCTGTGGACTCGTAATGACCTTGACCTTTAGTCACTTTATCAAAAATAGCTCTGATTTTTTGTAAAAATTCGGAAGTAAATTTTGCATTTTCCAGTTTCTCATTTTTTAACTCCTTGATAGTTGGGAGAATTTGTTTGAATATCTCAGCGAATTTTGTTGGATTTTTGCCTTTAAATTGTCTGTCCCATTTGGAAATAAATTGTAAAAGCTTCTCTATTTCATCTATTGACACGGAATCTGGCCATTTTTCCCAATTTTTTAGTTCTCTCATGTAAATATCGTAATGCTTAGCGCTTCGTTCTATTTTCCAGAATGCTTTATGCCCAATTAAAAGATCCTCATAGTACATTAAGCTAACCTCATTATTTCTAATTTATCGGATGAATGTTTAGATATATAGCTGCTTTCTATTCTCAGTTTGAGGCGTCAACTATCATAAGCAATGGTTGGTTGGTTGTTAAATTTTAACCTCCCATCCAAACCCATGCGCGGTCGTGTTCAAATGTGTGTATATTCGAACCTGTGTACATTTACTGTTTACCCCTGCTCTTCCGCCCGCCTGCGCTTAGCTCTCTCACATAAATAACAAAAAGGGTAGTTAGGTTAAATATTGCATTTTTATAGTGTCAGGCTTGTTCTTTTTAACTAACGTTTAGTCACTAATTCTGTCCTATCTATGACGTCTTTAAGAGTAGATTTCTAAACAATAATATTTTTATGTGTATATGGAATATTAATAAATGTGATATCTCATGGTAATACAAACATTACCTTGTGCAGAAAAAAACTGCAGAGGCAAAATGGCTCTAACCGAAAACACTGATAACCTCCTCTATTATGGCTGCCTTGAAAATCATAACGAACACATTTTCAGATACAATATGCTTCAGAAAAAGTGGGAAAAAATAATTATTAAAACTAAACTTATATTTGGTTATAACAAAAATCCATGCGAAGAACCTCTAATCAAGACTTCAAACGCTGTTGGTGAATCCCAAAAAAAACTAGACCACGCTCAAGTAACTCCAGACATATCAAATTTAACTGAAATAAAAGGAATAGGCTCAAAAAGGGCAAAAGAGTTAGAAATGGCAGGAGTAAAAACAACTTCTGATTTGGCAAAACGTTCCCCCAAACATCTTTCAGAAAAAACTGGAATCCCGATAACACAAATCTCAAAATGGATCATAGAAGCAAACAATATAATAAAATCACCAATAAACATTCCAGCATAACCAATGAGCAAATGACGAAACATGTTTTTGGGTTTGGGGCTAAATTTTAACCCCAAAAATTTAACTCTGTATCTTTGGTTTTTTGCTTTTTTCATGAAAACGTTGATACTATTGATTTAGCTGTGCTTTGTTAAATTAGCCTACGTTGGCATTATAAAAAATCTTATACTAAACTCAGATAATTAATTATAACTATGTTATACACTTTACTGAAGAAACAAAACATAAAGAAAGAATTGTGGGTGCCCCCAACAGACCCAACAACAAGCTTATTCTCAAATATCCTCTGGGGGAGGCGGAATAAGCCCCTTCTTCATCAGCATTTCAGTTGAGTCCCGAGCATTCTTAATGATACGGGTCGCCCTTTCCCAAAGTTCTTGCCTGCTTGGTTTAACTCGGGCAACACCCTCCTTAATAGACTCCAAAGCACAAGCCACAGCCTCTCGGGGAAAGACCTCCCACTCATCCATCCGCGGAACTATGTCAGTCTCGTTGATTCCCCGCTCCTCCGCAAAACAAGCCAACTCATTCGCCGCGGCAATACACATAGCGTCAGTAACAGTCTTTGCCTTCACGTCAAGAACTCCCCTGAAGATAGCGGGAAAACCCAACGAATTGTTTATCTGATTATCAAAGTCCGAACGCCCCGTGGCTACAATCTTTGCTCCTGCATCCTTTGCTTCCCAAGGCCAAATCTCGGGAATAGGATTCGCGCACGCAAAAACTATTGAATCAGTCGCCATTTCAGCTACCCAAGGCTTCTTGATTGTGCCCGGACCCGGCTTAGCCGCAGCTATACAGACGTCTGCACCCTTTAGTGCCTCAGCAGCATCACCAGTTTTTCCTTCACTGTTGGTTTCTAGACAAAACTGCCACTTCCAAGGATTCTCTTCCTTTTTAGCTTCCACATCCTTTCGGTTTGGATGAAGAATACCGTTCCGATCCACCATTACAATGTTGCCGGCTTTAACTCCCGCCCTCATTAGAACCAGAGCAGTTCGTGTATTAGCTGCGCCCACTCCCAGCATAGCAATTTTTGCTTGGCTCATACTTTTTCCCACCAGCTTGAGGGCGTTGATGAGACCAGCCAAGATGACCGTGGCGGTTCCCTGCTGGTCGTCGTGCCAGACGGGAATGTTGAGTTCTTCGCGGGCATTGTTTAGAACATGGAAGCATTTGGGTTTGGATATGTCTTCCAAGTTTATGCCTCCGAAGGTGGGCTCCAGCCACTTACATGCAGTAACTATATCGTCTGGGTTTTTGGTTGCCAAACATATGGGAAAGGCATCTACTCCGCCCAGATATTTGAAGAGCAAAGCTTTTCCCTCCATAACAGGCAGTGCAGCTTCTGGACCTATGTCGCCCAATCCGAGGACCCGTGTTCCGTCGCTTACTATTGCCACGTAGTTCCCGCGGCTCGTTTGAGTGAAAACCTGTTCGGGGTCATCTTGTATGGCTTTGCAGGAGGCAGCCACACCTGGAGTGTACCATATTGCGAAGTCTTGTGAATTACGTATAACACATTTGGGCATAACCTGAACTTTTCCCTCGTAGAAAGGATGATAAGCTAACGCCAATTTGGCGGGTTTCTTTGCTTTTTCAAGAAGTTCGTCTACGGTTAATTTTTTGGTCATGTATTCTGGTTTTAGAGTTATGGGATTTAAGGCTTGTTAAAGGATTTTCGTCACTACTTTAACTACATTATTGTCTCTATGACCACCTTTAAGTTGAAATTAAACATTGTATAAAGTAAAGCTTAAGAAAGAGTGCGACAAAGGTATCCATCGGGCTAGAAAGTTAGTCTGGCAAAAGCTCATAGCCTGAATGTAGCGGGGTGGGGTAGCCAGGTGAACCCGCTGGGCTCATAACCCAGAGATCGGTTGTTCAAATCAACTCCCCGCTACCAACTAACACTGGGTTGTGGTTTTTTGTCTAAAAAATCCTGTTTCAGACATTTTTTGGTGTGATGGTTTCACCAGCGCAAGTAATAGAGCAAAATAATCTAAAAAATTGTAATCTAGGCTAGAATTAAAATTTGAGGAGAAACAAGACTACGAATTTAGCAGACTGCATAATGGAGTTGGGTAATGAATAACAATTGATGACAGATTGTTATTGATTATTTTATTCTTCCACCCAAAAAACAAGGCAAACGCCTCAAAAAGGTTTATTTTATCTGAGGCTTAACGGCTTTTTAGTCAGCAATATGCACCAGAAACCATAGTGAATAGAGAGATGAAATACAAAATGAGTTATGAAGAAAAATGGAAAATTTTGGCTGACTTCCTGATAGAACTGCAAGAAAGGGGCAAGAAGACTCCTGTAGAAATCATGGATGACCTGCGCTCAGCCAAGACAATAATCCAAATTCTAAAAGCTGACCCAACACACACAGAAAGCATCTCTAGAATTGAAACATACCTGAGAAGTGTTGAATCGTACGCCATCTTCGCCGCAGAAAAGCTGGAAACAGAAATTGCAGAAGAGTGGCTCAAAAAACTCGAAGATCCAATAAGAGTGGAAAAGAAGGAAAAACGGGAGGCGTCTTCCAGATTTATCCACGGCTTTCCCCGAGACAAGAATTGGGTGCGAATCCAAATTTCAGAAGATACACCCCTCGAAGCCGTAAAAAAACTTGTGACAAAAAGCAAACTTTCTTACAAAAAGCAGGAAAAAGGGTACATGATTGTTTACGGCAACAGAGACAACATTAAATCATTTGTTAAAAGTATGGCGGAACAGTTCCGCGGCTCCAGAAACAGGTGAAGAAGGCATCTAAACTTTTGTATCAGTTAGTTTAAACCTCTTTTTCTAAACACAGCTTATTTATAGAAGGTATTACAGAAAAGTTGTGAAAAACGTTAGGTTAATTCCCGCATATGCAAAAAAACCGAGGGCGAATTAGAGAAAGATGCCTTACATTAAGAAAATTGAGCTAAAAGGCTTCAAGTCCTTCGGTCCGAAAACCGCCACCGTTACGTTAGATAAGGGCTTCACAGCTATTACGGGACCGAACGGAAGCGGAAAAACAAACATTGCAGACGCCGTCCTCTTTGGCTTAGGCGAACTCAGCGCTAGAAGAATGCGCGCTGCAAGCTTCTCTAAACTAATTTATCACGGTTACCCCGACTTACAGGTTAAAAAAGCGAATAGTGCCAAAGTTGTTATCCAGTTTGACAACTCTGACAACCGTTTACCCGTAGACACAAACACGGTAACTATTTCTCGTGAACTCAACAGGGCGGGCCAGAGCATCTACCGTCTCAATGGAAGAAGAATTTCAAGAACCTACATTCTCAACATCCTATCTATGGCAGGCATCAGCCCAACTGGACACAATGTTGTTTTGCAGGGAAGTATCACGCGTATTGCCGAGATTTCTTCTCCAGATCGTAGAAAAATGATTTCTGACTTGGTTGGCATAGCCCAATATGATGTAGAGAAGGCAGAGGCTGAAGAGAAACTTCGGGCGGCTGATATTTCTATACGAACAGCTATGGGCAGAATAGATGAGGTACAGAAGAGGGTAGATGATCTGGAAAGAGAACGCAACGAACTGCTTCGTTACATGTTTCTTCAAAAAGAGATCAAACGGTTTGAGGCTATGAAGATTTTCGGTGAAATCTTGGAAGTTCAAAGAAAGATAGATGATGTAACCACAAAGATTGAAGCGGTTCATAGTAAGGTTGAGAACTCAAGACAGCAAAGGGAACAGCTTAGGTCTCAGCGGTATGAAGTTGATTCAGAATGGAGAAAACTTGGTTCAGAAATGATTGAAGAGCGTGGAACGCGGCTTCTTGAGGTTCAATACAATATAGGTGAAGTTCGGTCCAGAATAAGCGAATTAACGACAAAGATTGGAGCCGGAACCGCAAGCGTTGATGGACTCAAAAAAGTGATGGAGAGCAACATACAGAAACTAGGATCTATGCAACATGAGGTTACTGACAACCGAAATGAAATTCGAAGATTAAAGCGAGAACGAGAACGTTTCCTAACTGAAATTGCCCAGAAACAGGCAGATTATGATGCGGTCTCAAATGAGGCATCCAAACTGCGAGCCAGTTTGGGAGAAAACAACACAAAAATAAGAGAAATTGAGCAGAAGCTAGACAGCTACACACAAGAACTTGTTAATCGTCGCAGCGATGTTATACAGAGCAGAACATCATTAAAGGTTCTTACGCGGCAACTAAATGAACTAGTAAAACGAAAGGATAGTTTAGAATCCAACCTTACTGCACTCAAAAAATCTTATGCAGACCTCAAGACGGTTCAAAGAGAACAGGTAAACCGCTCCACAAATCTTGAAAGAACAATAGAGAGAAGATTTGCGCAAGAAGAAGCTGTAAAGTTAGAGATTGTCCAAGCAGAGAAGATTGCCGAATCCGCGCGAGAAGCAGTAGTGGAGTTTGTAGCTCAAAGAGAAATGGCTGAAAAAGTTGCAACAGAAGAAAACGCACTCAGGAACATCGAAGAGATGGCAGATTTGGGCGTAATTAAAGGAGTTCACGGGCGCCTCAAAAAACTGATCAAAGTAGAAAAGGGATATAAACGAGCAGTAGAAGCAGCCGCAGTCGGATGGCTTGACGCCATGGTTGTTCAGAACTTTGATGCAGCATTCATGTGTGCTGAAACTCTAAAACGTATGAAACTGGGTAGAATCAAGATAATTCCCCTTGACGAAATGTCTGAAATTGATTCCGTCACCACCCCGGCGATTAGAGGAATTAGCGGCACTGCTTCCAATTTTGTTAGCTGCTCCAAAAGGTTTGAGCCTGCTGTAAGCTTTGTCTTCGGAGATACACTTGTAACAAACGACGAAAAAACTGCCTTTGCCGCTTCGCGAAATGGTAACAGAACAGTCACTGTTAATGGGGACCTTTACGAGTCACAGGGCGGCTTCGAAAGTGGTTATTATCGATCGCCAGTTGACTATTCTTCGATTATTCCTAGCGAGTCAGCTGTAAAGAGCCTTGACGAAGCCGTGGGAGCTCTTAAGCGGCATTTGTCAAAAAGGGAGATTGACATAAATGGTTTTGAAGAAGAAATTGAAACAACCAGGCTAGAAATCTCCAGCATGGCTGAAACTATTGTCGACTCTTGGGGGAGAGATTGGAAGAGTACGTCAAAATGTTAAGATTACAAGACAAAATGTCAAGCGCATCGAGAAGCATTTATTTAGAATCAAAGAAAAAAGAGAAGAAGAAAAGACGAACTTAGAGAATTTAAGATTACATCGTAACGAGCTTGACAAAGAGATGGAAAAGCTCCGCGAGGAATTAGATGAATTACGTCTGAAAACGGACACATCCAAGATTCAGGAGATGGAAATTCAACGAGAAAAGTTAGGAGAAGAGGGTATCAAGTCGCGTCAAAGCATGGGTAGCATAGAAACTAATCTTGCAACTCTCGAATCCAAGTTTGGGAACATCCTCAAAATAGGCGCGGACAATATTAGAATCCAGCTGCGAAAAATGAAGGGGCAAATTATAACGGTAGAAACCGAGGTAAAAGAAGCTACCAAAGAAAAAGAGGTTCTGGAAAAGAAACTTCTGGAACTGGAAAACACTAAAGAAGAGTTATCTCGAACTGTTTTGAACGCAAAACAAGAGTCCAGAAAATACACGGTCCAGATTGATGACATAGACAAGAAGCTACGTCAATTAGATTCCGTGTATGAACGTTCAGACAGGCTTTATAACGAGCTGCAATTCAGCCTCCAAACAAATCAAATGAAACGGGAACAGCACACTCAACGATTAGCTCAACTTGGCTATGATGAACCCTTGCCGATATCGCAGCAACAACTAGAAACGGCTGAAACATCTCTCAAACTGCTACGCCTTGAGATGAGTCGACTCGGCGCCGTAAATCAGCTGTCTCTTGATCACTACGCGGAGCAGGCTTCGCGTTACAAAGAACTGTCCATACGCATGAATGAACTGGAGAAAGAAAAACAAGCCATCCTTGCTTTCATGGACGAGATTGAGAGAAAAAAGCGGGCAGTCTTCATGGAAGCGTTTGAAAAGATTGATAACAGCTTTAGAAAATATTTCTCAAAGTTAACAGGCGGCGGAGAAGCTGCTCTGATACTTGAGAATCAGGAAGACCCCTTCGCTGGAGGAATGGATATGAATGTTCAATTCCGAAACAAAGCATCTATCCTTGTAAGCGGAGCCAGCAGCGGAGAAAGATCCGTGTCTGCGGTTGCCTTCATTTTTGCTCTGCAGGACTTCATGCCCACCGCATTTTACGTGTTCGACGAAATCGACGCGCACCTTGATCCCTTCCACGTATCAAGATTGGGAGACCTATTCTCTGAAGAATCCATGAAGTCCCAGTTTGTGGTTATCACTTTGAAGCCAGAGATGGTTAGCAAAGCCAAGAAAGTCTGGGGAATCTATGAACGCAATGGATATTCTCATGTGGTATCAGCTAAACTAAAGGTGACTGCCTGATGCCAAAAACCATGAAAAAACCGTTCTATTTCCATCCTCCATTGAGTATACTCTTTGAGATTCACAGATTAGAGAAGGTAATGCCGTGGGAAGTCAACATTTCTTATCTCCTAACAATGTTCTTGAAGGAGATGGAACAGCAAGGCGAAGTAGACTTTAGAGCATCAGGCATGGCATTAGAGTCCTCCAGCACAATATACCTCAGAAAAACCAAACTGTTACTAAAACTGGAGGAGCCCCCGCCAACACCCAAAGCGCTACCAGATTTTATTCCTCCGCCCATGTTCCTTCCTCTTCGTTACGAGTTATCCTCAACCACCATAGACAACCTGTTGAATGTACTAGATGAGGTACTAAAAGGCGAGAGCATACGCCCTCCAAAACTGTCAGAACCAATCTTGCCCGCCCCAGAAATACTTCCACCACTTGACATGTATTTGCTTCAAATCGAAGACCACATGAAGACCCTTTACGATCAACTCTGCCAACTCATAGGCACGGGAGAACTGGTAGCATTCTCAAAACTCGTTGCGGGATTAGAAAATATTGAAGCAGTTAAAACATTCATAATTCTCTTGTTTCTTGCCCAAAGAGGAAAGATAGGGTTATGGCAAGAGGAAGAAATGGAAGAATTGTACATAACAGTCATAGGAGACCCTGTCTTTGATGGAAAACGAACAGAACCAATCTGAAACAGAAAAAAAAGAAAAAATCGCTCATCAATTAGCCTTAATGGAAGCAGGCCTCTACGTGGCAGGACGCCCCCTTGACCTTAAGACATTGGCAAGTGTAGCAGGGACCAACTCGAAAAAAAGGGTAAGAAAACTCGCAAAAACTTTAGCGGAGAACTACAAGAACCGTAACACAGCCCTTGAAATCCTTGAACTTGAAGGGGAACGATTCGTTATGCAACTGAAAGCCGAGTACACAGGCAAAGTTAGAAAGTTATCCACAAGACCGCTCCTGTCTGCAGGTCCACTAAAAACTTTATCATATATTGCATTTAGACAACCAATCCTTCAAACACAAGTCGTCGACGTTAGAGGACACCACTCCTATGGTCACCTTAAACAACTAGAAGCCATGGAACTGATCAACCGCGAAGGCGTCGGAAAAAAAAGGATGATAAAAACAACACAGTTTTTCGCTGACTTCTTCGGATTAAGCCTAGAACTGCGAACCATGAAACGTCAGCTTAAAATCTTATTCAAAGAGGTAGAAAAGCCCGAAGAAAAGGCAGAAACAAATCAGGAAACATAGTCTGCGAAGATAAGCTTATATGTCAAGTTTTGCTAGTCTCATCGATATCAATGAGATGATGTAAGTTTGTCAGTATGGCACGGAGATCAACATAAACGCAAAAATTCTGGCGGCAAGAAAATACTAAACCGCAAGAAAAGAAGATATGAAAAAGGCTTCTTCCCAGCAGAAACTGCATTGGGTAAAAACAAGAGCAAAATCATGCGAAAGCATGGAGGTAACGAAAAGGTTCGACTGCTAAAAGTGAACGAGGCAAACATCTCTGACGCTTCTGGAAAAACCTCAAAAGTAGATATACTTCGCGTAATGGAGAACCCAGCAAACGTGGACTACGACCGCCGAGGTGTAATCACAAAAGGAACAATGATTGCAACGTCATTGGGAACAGCACGCGTAACATCCCGCCCTGGGACAAGACGGAATCGTAAACGCGATTCTAGTAGCCAAAAAGGGTGACTAACAAACATTTCTATCGGCGTAGGCTACAAAGTTCTTTTGCAATATTCTTCAAAATTTTACCTTTCGATTCAGTTTTTGGAAGTATGACTAACCCAGTTTTTTGCCATGGACAACTGGGATACGTAGCACCAGATACAATCTCAGGTTGCAGACCCAACCTTTTTGCGGCTATCTGAAGCTCCTCCAGTTTTGGTGCAGATATGGCAAGCTTTTTTGGAACCCTCCGTCCATCAGTTCGAGACTTGCTTGCATCAAAGTAAACGGACCAAAGAAAAATTTTGTTTTGTTTGCGCATCTCTATCTGGTTTGCTATTGGCTTAGAGCGTTTTATTAGTTACGGTAGTCACTTTTTGGTTTCGAGGAATTTTTGGTGCAGTTAAATTAAAATGGCTTCTCCCATAGACATACAGAAATTATTTGTTAAAAATGTAAACAAATAAACATTTTATCATAATTAATTTTACTTAAATTCTTTCATTTAGAATAAAAACTACAAACATAGGAATCGGTTGTGCAAACTGAAAGATATGCTCAGAAACGTTTAAATAAAACGAGCCGTGTGAAACATAGGTTTTGTGAGGGGAAAAGGGATTTTGCACAGAATCGGTTACGTCCTTCACGTAAGCAACACAAAAAACATAATTCTTAAAGCAGAAAACATCCCCCGCATCGGCGATGAAGTCACAAACGAAAAACTCAAGCCAGTGGGAACAGTTTTTGATGTTTTTGGTCCTATATCCTCCCCCTATGTGGCCGTGAAACCCAACATCCAGAGCCCAGAGAAACTTGTAAACCAAGTTCTTTATGTAGCCCCCGCCCAAGACGGGAGAAAAAAGAGGAATAGAAGATGACAGAAGAAAACATTCCGCACCCTCCGAAAATTCGAAGTTGCCCAGAATGTGGAAGCAACCGCCTCATGCGAGACTACGACTGCGCTGAAATAGTCTGCATGAACTGTGGCTTCGTCGTTGCCGCCAAACTCGCAGATCAAGGACCAGAGTGGCGAGCATTTGACGATGAGCAACGTGCTAAACGTGCCAGAGCAGGCGCTCCCCTTACATTCACAATTCATGATAAGGGTCTCTCAACCATGATCGACTGGCACGACAGAGACGTTTACGGCAAGAGACTTGCTCCGGGTCAGAAGGCTCAGATTTACCGGTTGCGGAAGTGGCAACGGCGTATTAGGGTCTCCGACGCCACAGAAAGGAATCTTGCTTTTGCCCTTTCTGAGATATCCAAGATAGCGAACAATCTCAATTTGCCCAAAAACATTCTTGAAACTGCTTCAGTCATCTATCGTAAAGCGGTTAAAGAGCGTCTCATCAGGGGAAGGTCTATTCAGGGCGTAACTGCTGCCGCTATTTACGTAGCTTGCCGACAGTGTGGAGTGGCTAGAACGTTAGATGAGATTGCTCAAGCGTCTACTGTAAACAAGAAAGAGGTTGGACGAAGCTACCGTTTTCTAATAAAGGAACTAAACTATTTCATTCCGCCGCTAAAGCCGAGCCAGTATATAACCAAGTTTTCTAACCAGTTGACAATGCAGGGAAAGGTTGAGGAGATTGCCCACAAGATTCTTGCTACAGCCAAGGAACTGAAGCTCACATCAGGAAGGGGTCCGACAGGCATAGCCGCGGCAGCCAGCTACATTGCATCAGTTTTGACTGGAGAAAGAAAAACGCAAAGAGAGATTGCGGAGATTGCTCAGGTGACGGAAGTAACCATAAGGAACCGCTATAAAGAACTGGTTGAACGTCTACAGTTTGTCATCTATCTCTAATATTCAACTGTTTTTGTTTTGATTGTCAATGGGATTAGCGGATGCACTGTAGAATATGAAAAAAATTTTTAACTTATAACCTCAACTCATATTGAGGTTTGCAGTTGTCAGTTTGCCCCAGATGTGGAACAGAGGTA
Organism: Candidatus Bathyarchaeota archaeon; assembly: GCA_963697165.1. GTDB lineage: Archaea > Thermoproteota > Bathyarchaeia > Bathyarchaeales > Bathyarchaeaceae > Bathyarchaeum. Next base: position 114,992 of record CAVOMX010000012.1, on the reverse strand, counting down.
ATCAACCAAATCAAAACGTGGTCCATGATTGGCAGCCCCAACAAAACTAGCGAACAGTTCAAGCTCACGTTAGGGTTTTTCATGTGTCCTGAATGCGAAAAAAGGTTCCTGAAGGTTTTGGGAAAAGAGAAAGAGGAAGGAAATCTTAAAGGCGCGGTTGAAGAAATTAAAGGAATTGAAAGAGGGCTTGTACATATGATGGGAGACTTGAAAGAAAAAATTGAGAAACTGAAAAACGAAAGAGCTGAACTTCTGGAAGAAATAGAGGAACTCAAGAGAACAGGAGAAACAAAAGCCAGCACTCTGGAGGAAGAAATATCGTCTCTTCGAGAGGAAGTAGAATCTCTGAAGAAAATGCTAGTCGAAGACGAATAAAAACACAGAAAAGAAGCCCAGTTGAAATTCCGTTGGACAGATTCTATTAGCTAAAAGGTTTTAAAGTTCAACAAAAAGAAGACAGGTTACTCTCTTTACAAAAGAGCAACAAACCAGAAATCGATGGCGACAACAGAGTCTAGCTAGAAATCTTTTTTCGGCGCGAATCAAACAGGAGTCGCTTTTTAATCAGGTCCTGAACTTCTTCATGGAACTGAGCGTCCTTTTCCAGCATTAGGAATTCATTGTTGAATCCTTCGAATCCTGTCGGAATCTCCAATATCAGCGTAATAAAGGGATTTCCCATAGCCATCTCAAATTGTCTTTTAGCTTCTTCATACTCAGATTCTGGTTTTATTTCTCTAGATTCAATCCACTTTTTAACCAAATTATTCACGCACCTAAATTAAAGCGTATAACTAAATAAAAGCTTGCAAAGCCTAGTTGAATAAGAGACGTGATTATACCCACTTTTGTGAACTCAGTAAAACTCAAAGATATCCCTTCACGTTTGAGTGCGCCTACACCCATCATGGTTACAGCACCACTCAAAGGTGTAGTGGCGCCTCCCAGATTCGTTCCGAGAATCAACGCTGACCACACGGCTGGTGTGCCTAATCCGGCAACTCCGCCGATTATCGGGGAAAAAGTTAGTGCAATCGCGATATTACTTACTGTGGTGCTTGCAAGACCACTAAACCACAAAGTTGCCATACTTGCTCCTAACTGGGTTTGTCCAAACGTTTGGAAAAGCTGCGTTGATATGTCCCTCAAGATTAATGAGCTTTCTAGACCACCAACCACAAACATGAAGCCTGCAATAAAGAAGATTGTTTCCCAGTCCAGTTTTTTGAAAATCTCTGTGGGATCAGAACCGCTCAGAGCCAAAGCAAGGACAGCACAGCCCAAGGCAACAGCTTCTGCTCCAACTCCAAGGTTTTCCAGAGTCAAAAAAAGAGCGACTAAGAAGAATGAGGATAAAAATGGAACGGTAAAACAGTTTCTTGTTTTCTACGCTCTCCCAAGGATTATAGTCCGGCAACTGTTTTTTCTCGCCAAGTCTTGATTCTGAAGATCATATATAAAGCGAAGATGGTCAGCCCCCAGAGGGCAAGTTCACAAACGGCTAGGTACCCAATGAATGATGTAAAACTTAGTCCTGCTTGAAGACCGATTATCATGTTAGAAACAGAGCCGATCAGGGTGCTTGTTCCTCCAAGATTAATCATTATCATTGCAGAAATGAAGTAGGGCACAGGATCGTAACGTAACAGCTTGGTTATGGTTGCCATGGCAGCGGCGATAAGCAGCATCGCTGTTGGGTCGCTGAGAAACACTGAAACAGCTGCAGAGATTAGACAGATAGAAACAAAGAGTATCTGGGGGTTTCCGCCCGAAACTTTGACGGCATATAAGGCTCCGAAACGAAAGAGACCGCTACGTTCAGCCACTTCCACAACAATCATGACACCCAGCAATAGAAAGATTAGCCGAATGTCGATGAAGCCCATAGCTTCATTATATTCGAAGACGCCGTAGAGGAGACCGAACCATGCGGTAAGCAAAGCTCCGATCATGGCAGCGACTGACATGGGAACGATTTTGGTAGCTGAGAGAAGAATGGTTAGCAGGTAGACGAGAATGAAGATTATCTGAACTTCGTCCATTTTACTCACTGTTTTTGTTTCTGTCAGCCATTTTTGCGAGACTATCTGCCACAGATTCGGCTTTCCGTTCGACTATACGATAGAGAATTCGCCCAATATCATAGATAAGGATGAGAATTACTCCAAGAGCAATATAGATAGTAACGTTTGTCAACAGTTCCCTAGCACCCGACTCTAGGGTTGATATTAGAGGCTGAAGAGCTGTTGTCACCAGAATAATGACAATAATATATATTAGGTCTCTCGCAGCCCTCTTCGGAGACCGCTCCTCTTTGATACCCAAACGTTTAATGAATATGTCAGTTAGGATGTCGCTCAGCACCAAGGCATCAGATAATGCTCGTATCAGAAAGATAGCAGTAAAGAGCAGAGCAATAGTTCCAATTAGTGTGCCGGCATTTATATTGAGCCCAGGAATGTTAAGACCTTCCATCGTGCTCGGAACAAAGGTGTTTATCAGATAGAAGATAACAGCCATCACTAAACTCATCGTTAATCGAGGAAATCTGCGCCGAACCTCTTCACTAATAGGTTTCCCCGCCAATAGTCTATCTCCTGAGAACTTCTGTATGTTTGATGCTTCATGAATATTAACACTATGGATACAAAATAACGAAGAATCAAAAGCCGCCATAAAAAATATGGAAACAAAGAGTTAAAAATCCAGATAAACGTGCGTAAACAGGAAAAATTAAATAAATTTGAACATCAAAAAGAAAAATATTCCAGGAAACACCTAAAATGCACGGAAATTTTACGAAATGAAAGCAAATTCAGGCGCGCTCAATAAGGGTATCCCATAAATTTGGCACAAAAAATAAAAAGGCATGAAAGATTTCAGTAATTGCTGAAATTTTCAGTAGAAAATTGGCGTTTTTAGTTAAAAAATGAGGTTTGATGGAACAGTTTTTGCATAGTTTACTGAAACTTTTTGTGGTCAGAATCGTGTAGAAATGGCTTTTGTGAGTCGTTATAGGTGTTAAAGCTTTTGTGCTAGAAGGAACTAACAGTCATCTTAACAAAACTATTAAAAAATGGGGTTCATCGTGGAAACAAAAGAATTGAAAAGAATGGCAACTGTGCTACAAGAATTGGGGCTAAGCTACACAGAGACTCTTGAAGTTATAAATGAAATGGCTAAAGACGCAAACAATGCCAAAAAATTATGGAGAGGCGAACAAAAATCTAAGCTCATCAAAATCGCCTTAACTTTGATAACGTTTCCGGAACCCACTCCTATAAGTGAAACTGTGGGCGCAGCCGTCCTAGTAGCTGGACTTGTTCAAAACAGAATCAAAAAGTCGACACTGCATGTGGAAGACGTCTACAAAACGTTCCAAGACGTGAACAATGACATACTGAAAATCAGGCACTTCAGAACTTGACAAACTTTAACCTGCTTTTGACAACAGGTTATAGTTAAGAATGAGGCTTCTTGTCTGGAATTAATTCTTTGAGCTTGTCTTCTGGTGCACCCAGACAGTAAAGAATCCCAGCAAGGTTGTCCTTGGTTATGACGCCAGACGCCACTTTCTGAAGAACAGCTTTAGGATAGAGAGCAATCCCTAACCCAGAATTCTGGAGCATAAACCTGTCGTTTGCCCCATCACCCACCGCAACCACCTGCTCCATCAAAAGATTCTCTTTCTCAGCTATCTCCCGCATCAACTCAGCCTTTCGCTCCGCATCAATTATCGGCTCCACAACCTCGCCAGTCAGCTTCCCATCTTCAATCACAAGCTTGTTGGCATAAACATAGTCGATTCCAAGTTTTTCCTTAATCTTTTCAACAAACTGGGTGAAACCTCCAGAAATAAGGGCTATCTTATAGCCTAGGGCTTTGAGGGCAGTTATCAGTTCTTCAGCGCCCGGGGTTACATCCAAGTTTTCAACTATAGAATTGAGGACTCCCACAGGTAAGCCCTTCAACAACTGAACTCTTTCCTTGAGTGCCTGCTTGAACTCTATCTCTCCATTCATGGCTCTTGAAGTGATTTCGCTGACTTTTCCGCCTACTCCAGCAGCCTTCGCCAGCTCATCTATCATCTCAGCATCAATTAGTGTGCCGTCCACGTCGAAGACAATCAGCCGTTTTGGTCTCCGAAAGACAGTGTCCTTCTGAAAGACAACATCCTGCCCAACCAGTTTACATTCTTTACCCAAGGCTTCTTTGAAGTCTTCGATTGAAATCGTGAGGTCATTAATGTCAATGAGTATCTCCATGGCATTTAATTCGCCATAAGCAATCATCTTTATCCGTTCAATGTTTGCGTTGTTCTGAGAAAGAAAACGTGAAACCTTTGCCACTATGCCTGGCCTGTCTTTTCCAAGGGTTGTCAAGAGCACAAGTTTTTTGCCGCTCTTACGTCGTCCAGATGGAAGAGGCTCTATGTTAACGTCCAAACCTATCTTATTTCCTACTTCCATAAGCTGACTTCTAAGAGTCTCAAGAGACACTGATATTACACGACAGTCAACTATCATAAAGATAGCGAAGAGTCCCCTCATGCTGAAAGCTTCGATGTCAATGATGTTCCCGTCTGCTTCAGCAATCAACTCGGTTATCTCTGTTGTCAAACCCGGTTTGTCTTTTCCGGTTGCCGTAATCATTACGAAAGGCTTGGACATACTAAATTTTCCCCTCAAAAGAAAGGGTTTCGAATCAGCGAATAGTCTCGTTCTTCAGTTAATAAATATAGCTTTTGGCGACATCATCAGCTTGTTCTATATAATAAGAAGGTGATTCTAACAGATCATATGACGATTTGAAACAGCAAGTATGTTACCAAAAGGAGTGTTCCGCCGATTTTAGAGATTCCGCCTCTTGTGAGAAAGCGCCAGAAGATTACTGTTGTGATCAGTAGGAACGGGAGAATTTCTGTTAAGAGTGTTATGTCAACAGATGGAGAAGCTATAAGAACCAAACCCAAAACAAGAGTCAGATTTGTCAAGTTAGAGCCAATTATTCCTCCAATAGCCAAGTGAACGCGTCTTCGTCGAACAGCTGCAAGAGTAGTAGTAAATTCGGGAAGAGATGTGCCTATAGCAATAATTTTTGCTCCAAGCAATATTGGCGGAGCACCTAATATAGCGGCGAGGTTAACTCCAGATGAAACAACTAGGCGAGCAGAAACAATAATGCCAACTAAACCAACACTCAACAGTCCAATTACTTTTGTTTTGCCTTCCTTTTTGACCATTTCAGAGTTGCCGTTAACTTCTACTGTAGGTGTTCTCTTTTTTACCATAAAATAGGTGTTCGCCACAAAAGTTCCCAAAAGAAGTGCTCCGACTATTGGACTTGACACATTGAATATTACAAGAAGCAAAGGAATTAAAGATGTAAGAAAAAGAATGTCTGTCAAGTCCAGCAGCAAGTCTGTACAGCAGGTTTTAAGGTAACCAAACATTGCCAGTATTCCCAAAACTGCTCCGACGTTAAAAACATTTGAGCCAAGAATATCACCTACACTTATTCCAGGTTCTCCTTGAAGAACAGAAAAGAGGGCTACAATTATTTCAGGCACTGAAGTCAAGGTGGCTAGAAGAATAAATCCTGCAGACATATCGCTTAATCCTGTAAGCGCTATAAGCTTCTCTATTGCATTTATTGTGTAGTGACTAGACAAAGCCAAAATAACCAATGACGCACCAAGGATTAACAGTTGGACTAGTAGATCATCAAGCATTAGATTAAACCTAAATTAATCTGTTACCGGGAGTTACATATGGTTTGCCAACAAAAACAATTCAGGATCACAAAACAGGAACATCCACACAAAAAAACCTAAGAGTCAAGGTTGTTCAAAAATGGATTGACAATAGGGTCTGACGGCTGCATTATCAAGCACAACCTAGGAATCTCTTGGCAGAATGTTAGATTCATTCCGGTCTAGGGACAGACCTGCAACTCGATTCTTGATATATCTAAAATTTTGTTTTGGATTGAGATGATTGGGTTTAACCCTCATTCTCTTCTAGTAACTTGTGAATTGATTTGGTTATGCTCAAAAGTTAACCGATAGCAGACACCACCAAAAATTGCTAAGATTTAAAAGGTCTCTTCTAGTATTCACTTAATTAAAAATTTCACGAGAACTCCACATGCCGTTGATTACTGAAAGTTCACATCAATGTTTTGAAGCGTTCATTACTGAACTATTATTATATCAATTAGGATTTTGTACAACAGCTTGCTACCCAGATATTGTGAAGGCGAAATAAACATGAACATAGAACTTATAGGAGAATTTTTGAAGTTAGCGGCACTTGCAGGACTGACTATAGCAGGAATATTAGTTATCATTATATGGAAAAAGAATCGGACAACAAAAATAACTTATATCAAGTTTGTTACTCAAGTAGCATCATTGGCTGCGTTTTTTTACTTATTTACGTATCCTATAAGGCCACTTATTATACTAGCAGTTATTTTGATAATGCCTATTGTTTTGGGACGATTCTTTTGCGGTTGGATTTGCCCGTTTGGGCTATACATGGACGTGCTTACTCTAATCCGAAAGGCTTTCAAAATACGTCACCAAATCCTCCCCAATAAACTTAACAAGTTCTTACATAATTTCAGATACATGTTGTTACTCTTCTTTCTAATTCTACCTTTTTTTCTGATTCTAATGGAACCACCCGGATCCTTGAATCTTCTCACTCTAATGGCCTCGCTTTTTGCGGGTCCTTTTGAACTTCTAGGAATCCTACTGGCTCCTACGGTGCCTCTGATTGTGCCCTGGAAGGGACCAATAGAAATTAGTGGATTGTTTTTTAGTTATCCCTACGTTCAAGAAGTAATCAAATACTCCGGCGAATTTTATAGTGAAAGCACTGCATTAATTTTCTTGGCATTGACAATTTTAGGGTCATTATTTATAAAACGAGTTTGGTGTCGCTTCTGTCCAACAGGATCATCGATTGCTATTCTGAATAGGTTTAAGGGTTTTAGGTGGGCTCCTGTGCTTCATCTTAACAAGAACGAAAAAAAATGTACTAAATGTGGAATTTGCAAGAGAGTTTGTCCGGTGCAGGTCACTGAAGTGTACGATCAGAAAGGGGGAAAAATAATGACTTCAATGTGCATGCTATGTTTCCGATGTGTTGAAATGTGTCCTTACGAAGGTTGCTTGAAAGTAAATTTGGGAAGAAAAACCGTTTTCAAGTCTCGAAACTGGTTGGAACCGTCAGAAGTTGATTGAGAAATTGAATGATCCTAGACGAAATATTGGTGTTGTCTGTAATCATGAAACATTTGTTTTAGTTGTTGGTATTAAAAACCTGTTGCAGGATATGCATGAAACAGCATAAAATCAAGATCAAAAAAAACTATTTCCATATCTTTTGGGCACTACCAAATGCTAAAAACCGAAATATTGAAATTAGTTTCTTAAATATAACCTGTAGTTTATCGTTACTATGAGTGGAATTTTCTTGGTCTCTCGCTCAACTAAATTAAAGATAGCTTTATTGACTGACTTGGTAATTCTAGCTGTTATATTTCCCACTTTCCTCTATGTTGATTCACAGATTTTAAAACCCGCCAATTTTCAAGTAACTCATTTGATTATTGATTCTGATTGGGTACAAGTTGGGGAACCTGTGCAAATATCGGTTACCGTAACTAACATTGGAGACAAGACAGGTAACCACACAGTAACCCTAACAATAGATGATATTCCGATATGGACAAAAACTGTTCAGCTTTCAGGAGGAGAAATTACAACAGTAGTATTCACAGCAACAGAACAAACTGAAGGCAACCACACAATTACAATAGGGAGTGTAACGGGATCATTCAAAGTCACTTCGGAAATTCCAACCAAACAGGCTGAACTACAATTAACTAATCTGGTATCCAGTCGAAAAGAGGCTGAAATTGGAGACCCTATAACTGTTTCAGTTACGGCAACCAACATAGGCGACGAAACTGGCGAATTCTTGCTGGAACTTTTCGTAAACAACCAAAAAAGAGAAACTAAAAGCATTCAGTTGGATGGTGGCAAAAGCAAATCTGTCCAGTTTGAAATTGTTGAAAATGCTGAAGGCGACTATGTTGTTAACGTTGGGGACTTTGACCACCTCCTTTAAAATTACTTCTGAGGCTCAACCAGTTAAACCTGCAGAATTTCAAGTAACCGATTTAGCGGTTAATCCTTCCTCTGTCCTAGCTGATGAAGTTGTGGAAATATCGATTAAGGTGACTAATGTTGGAGAAGCTACTGGGAGTTATTCAGTGAACCTCCAAATTGATGGATTCACAAGAGAGACCAGAGATGTTACATTGGTTGGACAAGCAACAGAGATTATAGAATTTGAAATCTCCGAGCCAAACTCGGGTAAACACACCGTTGAGATAGACAACCAATCCGGATCATTTACTGTTGAAAGTCTGGCTCCTGGATCATCAGACACAAAATTGCATGGAATGATTGTTAATCCCTATGAAGTTTGGAGTGGGGAGACTGTGAACGTTAGAGCCAAAGCCGACAATTTGGCAAATGAACCCGGTACGCTTCATGTAAGACTCTTGATTGGTGGGGTAGCTGAAGAAACTAAAAGCTTCTCTTTGGATGCTGGTGCAACTGATGTTTCAATTGAATTTTCAGTTACAGCTGGGAGTGGACCTATAGAAATAGGAACCAAAGGTTATCGAGTTGAATTAGTGAATATGGGTGACCAAAGTAATACTTTAATTGGATATTTCCAAGTTGCCTCTGACGACTTCCATACACTCAGTATTAACAGGGCAGGTGGAGGTACCACACCTATGATATTTACTCTCAACGGTGAAACATACGAAACACCTTACTCTAAATTTTCACCAGTGGGAGAATACACCATTTACACAGACGAAATCGTTGATCTTGGAACAGGTATAGTAGAATTTTCACACTGGAACGATGGTATAGAAAGTGGATCAAGAACTTTCACCTTGGATAAATATACAGCATTGTTGGCACATTACATTATTATTAGTGGATATGCGTCATGTCCTTCGCTGTATATTTGGAACGGAACCGAGTATAGCTATGTTACTGAAGTCTCAAATGCTGGTTGGTTAGGATATATGGATTACATCAATGAAGCGGGTGACTTTGTGTTTAGTGGGGGTAATCCATGGGATCACGTCAAATTAGACAAAAGTCAATTACAGTTAAGGACTGATAATGATAATAACTATGATTATTATGATGTTGTCTTGTTTCAACAATGGGATGAAATCTATTATTTGGATACAGCTTACATGGTGGTTGTTGATCATCCCAAGGGTACCGATGCTTATTCAACAATGGTAAATTATGTAAATCGAGGATTTTATCGGGGAAATTTACACTGTAAACCAAGACGAATTATTAATGCCAGTTTCGGCTACAAACGAAAAAGGGGATAGATGTCTTATTTGAAATCTCTCAACTTGATGGCATCTTTACTCCGGGCATAGATGGAGTTCTTAGTCCATCATGGGACAACATCACAGTAAATCAGTTGATATTGAACTTGGGTGATTTATCCAATGCTCCGGAAATTAAGCTTTTAATCAATGGTATGGTTGATTGGGGACCGCCTGAGCCTTATTATGATTGGATAGACCAATTTAAGATGGCATCTGCTGAAGGGGTAGTACCAAATGGAACACAAATCACCTCACCACCTACCATGGAAGTCATGGATGCGACAAGGTAATTGGGTAAGAGTTCCCCAAGATAGGGAAATTCCGGTTCCTGCAGATTATATCCCTAGAACGTTCTGTGTAGACTTGAATGGGCTTTTTCCCACAGATGTGAGTGAGTATAAGATTAGAATAACTAATTTTTGGAATGTAACGTTTGATTACATTGGAATAGATACAAGTCCACAAGAGGAAATGGCTGTTTATGAGATCCCGCCTATCGCTATTCTTGAGCCATTGGATTTTGCCACTACAACGTCAACTGTTTCAGGGAATTTCACAAGGTACGGTGATGTTTCACCTTTACTTGGGGATGCGGATGATATTTTTGTTATCGGAATGCAAGGTGACAAAATTACTCTCAAGTATCCTATTGTCGATCTACCTTCGCTTGAAGATGATAAGGAAAGAAGTGTATTCTTTTTTGTAGCTTGCTGGTTCAAAGATCCGCCTTGGAATTGGGGTTATGGATTTGATTTCACAGTAGACCCACTTCCCTTCAGGAACATGACGGGCTTCCCATACACCGAAGCAGAAAGTTACCCATATGACGCAGAGCACATGGCTTACATCAAGGAATATAACACCAGGACAATAATTGGTCCAAGCCAGCTTGAACCTCAAGCCGCTTCCTTATCAACATGGGTGAGCGCCGTTCTACTGGTAATTGGCATTATAGACTTTGGTGTTATTGTCTATTACAGGAAACCAAGGCATTAACATCACTACACCCTTTTTTGGGGGTAATATCCGTCTGAAAACATGAGTGACCAAGAAAGTAATTAAGTGGAAGCAACCCAAGGAGACAAAAATGTTAGAGGCGGGGGAGATAATTAGTGATATTGAGGCGAAGTTTGCAATGTTCACTAAAAAATTGGTGATTACTATGAAGTTCAAATCGTTTATAGTGGATTAAGAAGTAACCTCTATTTTTTCAAAAAATCAACCAAGCCAAAAAACACTATAATATCAAGAAAATATAAGAAAAAAATAGGTTCTCCAAAAAAAGAGGAGGATTAGGTTCTGGCGGCTGCCTTTTCCAGAGCTACAACTCCGGGTAGCTGCTTTCCCATAAGGAACTCTATAAGTGCGCCTCCTGCAGTGCTTACGTAGGACATTTTGTCGGTCAGCCCCAGTTTTTCTACTGTAGCGACTGTGTGTCCTCCGCCAACCAGCGAGTAACCTTTAGAATTGGCTACTGCCTCAAGAACGATCTGGGAGCCTTTCTTGAATTCTGGATTTTCGAAGACGCCAACAGGACCACTGACCACTATTGTTTTGGCTTTCAGTATTATGTCAGCGAACTTGTTTGCAGTTTTTGTTCCGATATCAAAGATTGGATTGTCCGTTGGAAGGTCGTCAACAGCTATCTCTTTTCGTTTCTTGTTTACTTCCATGGCTAAGTCAACGGGAACAATGATAGCGCCAGGATACTGATTCATGAGTTCCTTTATTCCCGGAACTAGACCCATCAACTCCTTCTTTTCCAAGAACTTCATGTTGGCTTCGCCTAGGTCTACACCCTTTGCTACCAGAAAGACGTGTCCAATTACTCCACCAGTTAAAACATAATCAGCTATTTTGTTCTTCAGCACATACGTGGATATGTCCAGTGAATCGTCGCCTTTCGCTCCACCAATCACGAATACGGACGGCTTTTCAGGAGCTTCTAGAACTTTTCCCAAAGCTTTGAGTTCTCGTTCCATTATTCTACCAGCAGCACTGGGCAAAACAGCCGTGAAGCCAACCATCGACGCGTGAGCCCTGTGAGCCGCAGCGAAGGCATCATTAATGAAAACGTCAGTCAAAGGAGCTAGGTTCTTCACGAACTCGGTTTTAGAATGCTCCTCAGGAGTTCCCTTACTTTGCTCGTAAGGGAGACCTCGAACGTTTCCTAAGACCAGAACTTCGCCACTCTTCAACGCCTTGATGACGTTCTGAGCCTGTTTTCCCACAACATCATCCACGTACTGGACAGGCATGTTTAGTGCTTTGCCGAGAAGCGCTGCGTGCTGATCAAGACCAATAAAGTCTGCGTCTCCAGGTCTTCCCTGGTGAGCTAAGATCACGGTTTTTGCGCCTTTTTGGACAAGCTCTTTAATTGTTGCGTCTGCGTGGGCACGGATTCTTGTATCATCAAGTATTTTTTTGGTATTCGGGTCAATAGGAGAGTTAAAGTCCACTCTAACAAGGACTGTCTTGTTTTTTAGGTCGAAATCGTCTATTGTCAAGAATTTTGGCATATTATTCACCTTAATTTAAAAAAAAGGAAAAGGGGGGATTTGAGGTTTTTGTAGTCTCAGTTTAGGCCATCTTGCAGATCTTTTCGATCATTCGTGCCATCTTAACGGAGTAGCCCCACTCGTTGTCATACCATGCGAAGACTTTGACCAAGTTGCCTATGGTCATGGTTAACTGTCCGTCGATTATAGCAGAGTTATTGTTGTGGATAATATCTGATGAGACAAGAGGCTCTTCGCTGTAGGCTAAGACGCCTTTCAGTTTTCCGTTAGCTGCCTTCTTGAGAGCTGCATTGATTTCTTCCGCGGTAGCCTCTTTCTTCAGTATTGCCACCAAGTCAACTATGGAGACGTCAGGTAGTGGAACACGTAGTGATACACCATTCAGTTTTCCGTTAAGCATTGGAAGTGCCAAACCAACTGCTGAGGCTGCACCAGTTGATGTAGGAATCATGTTAAAGGGTGCTGCCCTAGCTCTTCGGAGGTCGCTGTGTTGCATGTCAAGAAGTCTCTGGTCGTTTGTTACAGCGTGAACTGTGGTCATTAGACCTTTCTCAATGCCAAAATTCTCGTTGAGAACTTTAGCGACGGGTGCTAAACAGTTAGTAGTGCATGAAGCCAAGGACATTATACTATGTTTTTTAGGGTCATACAGGTTGTCGTTTACGCCATAAACTATGGTTAGGTCAGCGCTTGCTGCTGGACTCATGGGGGCGGAAACAAGAACCTTCTTTGCGCCAGCGGTTATGTGTTTTCCTGCTGCGTCTTTTGTTCTGAATCTTCCTGTTGATTCAACTGCAACGTAAACATCCATGTCTTTCCAAGGTAGTTTAGCGGGGTCTGGTTCTGCAATAATCTTTAGTTCTTTTCCATCAACCATGAGAGACGAATCTTTGGCTTTTACGTCAAAGGGGAATTTGCCGTGGACTGTATCGTTTTTGAGCATGTGCGCCAAGGTTTTTGCATCGGTTAGGTCGTTCACTGCTACAAAGTTTATGTCTGCGTTTTCCTCAAGGGCTGCCCTGTAAAGGAGCCTCCCTATTCTTCCAAAACCATTTATTGCTGCGTTCACCATTTTCGATCACCTATATTCAAGCTTGGAAGTGTACCGAGTTTCAAAATATTAACTTTATTGCAGCTTTAAATGCAATGAAAAAAGAACATGGCGGGCGCCAAAAAAAACCCGCATAAAGGCTAGTTGATTATGCGATTTTTTCGAGAATCTTGTCGGTCTTTACCTTGTGGCTTCTAAGTGCCAACTCCTCTGGATCTACACCCAGAGCCAAAGCAAGAAGTTCTGAGTAGTGAAGTATTGGCATATCGTAGACTTCATTGAATTTCGATTTCACTTGGATTTGTCCTATATCCAAGGCAACGAAGCAGAATGGACAAAGAGTACTGATGCAGTCAGCGCCTGCCTTGCTTGTGTTTACTAATTTTTCTCTAGCTAGGCTAAGTGCGGTATCATCAGAAATGCCTTTCAGCAGACCACCACAGCACTTCAACTTGTTTCGGTACTCAACACTTTCTGCGCCCAGAGCCTCTAACAAGTTTTCGAAGATTTGTGGTCGCTCAGGATCGTCTAACTGTAGCAGTTTGCTCGGTCTAAGAGAGTGGCAGCCATAGAATGGTGCTACTTTCAGGTTGCTTAATGGCTTAACGACGTTTTCTTTGATTTTTTCAAGTCCAATATCGTCCATCAAGACCTGCAGGAAATGTTTCACTTTGATAGTGCCCTTGAACTCTTTACCGACTTTAGCTAAGGTGTCGTTAATCTCTGCCTTTAGTTTCTTGTCTTTCTTGAGAGCAGCGTTAACCATTGCAAGAGATTCGAAGCACCCATTACACAATGCAACAATATCCAGACCAGCTTCTTCAGCTAAGCAGATGTTGTAGGCAGCTATGGCTTGGCTGCTTTCCAGATTTATCGATTGTATGGGTGGAGGACAACAACAAGTAAAACCATCCAAGTCTACAAGGTTTACTCCTAGCTTAGCAAGAGTTTTTCGTGCTGACAATTCATAGTTTGGTTGACGTGCAGGTATAGTGCATCCAAGAAATATTGCGTAGCTTTTCATTGTGACTACCTCCGTCTTTTCTGGTTTAGTAAAGTCCGTTGAAGAAAGAATCGTATTGATTGCTGCAATGTCCAGCGTTTTAAGGGGCAGGTAAACCGTATTCTTCGCGTTTCTTTTCGACGAACTTGGAAATCGCAACAATTCGTCCGTCAGCAATGAGTGCAGATGCAAAATCGGAATAGATGTTTGGTGAATGTACCGGCTTCCAGAGCAATGTTCCTTAGTGCATAGATTACGTCGGCTATCTCAACGTCTTGGGGGCATCGTTCTTGGCAGTTGAAGCATGAAGTGCACAACCAAATGGAGTCTCCTGAAATCACTTCTTCTTTTTTGCCTAAGAGAGATAGTTTAATGATTTCTCGTGGATTGAAGCTAGAATCAAGTCTGGCTACTGGACAGCTGCTAGCGCATGTTCCACATTGGTAGCATGCAGTCAAGGTTTCGCCGCCATGACGGCTTGTAACCTCATCAGAGAATGACATGTTTGCAGTTCTTTTCATATTATGATGTGTCATTACAATTAGCCTCCTCAGAATGCCTTCCAATAGTTTCATTGGACCCAGTTTAGTTACACGTTCGGTCATCATCTTAGCAGCTTCTGCGAATTGAGCACCTTCAATGAACACCATCTTGAACATCTCTAACCGTTCTGGCTCTATACCGTATTCCTTGAGCAATATCTTGGCAAGATCCATCTTCTTTTCAGCCTTATCACTACCAACCTCATAGTGACAGCCATCAGTCTTGCAGCCCACAATCATAACGCCTTGGGCGCCAGCTTTGAAGGCTTCCAGAATCTGGTTAACGCGCACAATTCCAGCACATGGAACCTTGATGATTCGCACGTTGGCGGGATACTGCAGTTTAGCCATACCAGAAGAGTCAACAGCTGTGTGTCCACATTCTTGGCAGCAGATTGCTAGAACAAGAGGTTTTGAGGTTCCATTAATTGATAGGAGTGCATTCATCTGTGCTGCCATCTGGCTTGGTCTTGAGTGCCTAAGCTCGATAGCATTCAATGGACAAGTCCCAACACAAACACCACATCCTTCACATTTTATGTCGTTTACGCGGGCAACAAAGTGGTCTCCTGTTGTAGGTTCCAAACTTATGGCACCATATGGACAGGTTACTGGACAGAATTCACAATCACCACAATATTCTTCATTGATTTCAGCAGTCCTGAGGTCTTTCACTAGTTTGCCATTAGTTAGAAACTTTGCAGCTTTCAAAGCTGCAGAGTGAGCATGCAAAGAAGCTGTTGGTGCATCTTTCGGGAAAGTTGCTCCTCCACAGAGGTAAATTCCCTTTTGCTTAGTTTCGGTAGGTCTAAGTTTGGCGTTGTATTCCTTGAAAAAACAATCCTGTTCTAAGTCAAGATCTAGCATTTCGGCAAGTTCTTTAGTTCCTTCAGCAGGCACCATAGCAGTAGCTAACACAACTAAATCAGCTTCTAAATCCAAGAATCGTTTAAGAAGTGCATCCTCAACATCGACAATTAATTTGCCTTTTTCTTCGTCGTTATAGATTTCAGTTGGACGTCCTTTAACGAACTTAATGCCCATATCTCTGGCTCGTTCATAGTAGTATTCGTGTTCTCTTCCGGTGGTTCGGATGTCAATGTAACAGATAGAAACTGTCTACGTCGGGATTAGCCTCTTTAACCAAAGACGCGTTTTTCAAAGAAATCATACAGCAGATGCTTGAACAATACGGATTATATCGCCTGTCTCGCGAACCAGCACATTGAATAAAAACGATTTTCTTGGCAGGTTTGCCGTCTGAAGGTCGGACAATAGCGCCGCCTGTTGGACCAAAACCGTCAATCATTCTAGCTAATTCAAGGTTAGTTACAACGTCAGGGTAATCGTCGTAATGATACTCTTTTATGGCGCTGGAATCAAATTCCTTGAATCCCGTAGCAACAACGATGCTGCCCACATTCAGAGGTTATCTGCTCAGTTTTCTGATCCAAATCAATAGCGTTTGTTGGACAAACTTCAACACATTTGGCGCATTCGTGGAACTTGCAGGCATCCTCGTCAATAACGTAGACTTGTGGGTGAACAGTGGGAACGTTCAAGTAAATTGCTTTGCGGTTATTCAGGTTCGCATTGTATTCGTCAGGAGTTTCCACAGGACAAACAGTCGCACATTTGTCACAGACTACACATTTATCCGCTTTAACATACCGTGGCTTCTTTTCGATTGTAACCTTATAGTTTCCGGGAACGCCCTCAACACTCACAACTTTAGAGTTTGTTAATATGTTTAGGTTTGAAATTTCGCTGAAACCAGAACGATATACACACTTTCTAGAAGTATGAGTAATAGTCTTCAACGTCAGAAGAGGGAGACTGAATACAGATGGCACAGTCGTCTGTTGGGAAGAACCGTCCAGCTCGAGCAGCCAAACCGCCAAGAAATGGCGCTTTCTCAAGCAGATTCACTTCAAAACCTAAATCTGCCAAATCCACAGCAGCTTGCATACCAGCGATGCCACCGCCGATAATCAAGGCAGATTTTAGAGTTGGAAACTCAAGTTTCTCGATAGGCTCAAGAAGTTTGGCACGTTCAATTGCAGACAAAAGCATGGCTTTAGCTTTTTCAGTGGCTTCGTTAGGTGTTGCCCTGTGGGGCCACGCACAGTGGTCCTTAAGATCAATTACCTCAACCAAGTATGAATTTAAACCTGCGTCTTCAACTGCCTGAGCTATGTTTACTTCACTCAGTTTCGGAAGATTCTCAGCAACAACGACACGATTGATCTTTCCGCTTTTTACTGCATCCACGATAACCTGTAATCCGTTGCCTCGCCAGAACTCGCTGCCTTTTGCTATGAGAGCTACGTTCGGGACAGACCCTCACGAAGTTTGTAAGAGCATCGAAGTCTAGGATATCAGAGAGTTGATTTCCGCAGTCAGATAAGAATACTCCGACTTTAGGTTGTTCCATGGTTCATTCGCTCATCTTCTGATGGTCTTTAGCAGTTTTTGGTTGCTATTGAAGATGTTAACCTCTAGAGGCATCTCACCGATGGCGAAGTGTGTAGCGCAAGCCCAGCATGGGTCGTAGGCTCTGAAGGCCATCTCAACCATGTTTAGCAAGCCATCGTTGATTACGCCATTTTTGATAATGCCTTGTGCAGCATTCTTTATGGACATGCAGATGCCTGGTGCGTTATGGGTTGTAGCCACTATGAGGTTGACTTTCTTTGCCAAAGCATTCTCATCCAACTGGTAATGGTGAATAAGAGTGCCTCTTGCAGCTTCAACAATTCCAACACCTTCACCAGGTTTTCCAAGTTCGCTTCTGAGGTCTTTACTAGTTATGTCTTTGTCTTTGATCAATTCTAGACCTCTTTCGGTTGCATACATAAGCTCAATCAATCTGGCCCAGTGGAAAGCTAAAGTAGCGTGAACAGGTTTTCCGCCAAGAGTCTTGTACATCCGCTCGTATTCTGCTTGGGCGACTGGTGTTGCCATACCGTCAGAGGCATTGAGTCTTCCAAGTGGACCGACCCGATACAGACTTGTTTCAGGTCCATCAACAAGACCTCTCCAACCAAGTTTCTTCAAGTAAGGCATTTTTACATAAGTCCAAGGTTCAACATGTTCTTCGATAACGTCCAAATATTCTGAAGGACCAAATTTCACGAACTCTTTTCCTTGTGTATCGACCACACGAACTTTGCCGTCGTAGAAGTTTACCTTGTTGTTTTTGTCAACCGTACCCATGTAGTAGGTCTCCAAGTTGTAGGGGTCACTTGTAATCAAGTTCACGTAATCAGCATTTTTTAGAACAATGTCATCAAAGATTTTCAGGCTGAACTTGGCGAATTCGTGGCAGCTTTTGAGCATATCTTCGATATCTTGACGTTCTTCCTCGTTTATTGCCTTAGCCATTCCTCCTGGAAGAGCACTCACAGGATGAGTTGGTCGTCCTCCAATGATGCCAGTAATCCTTTGTCCATAAGCTCGGTGTTTTATGACTTCTCCTGCAATGTCCAAACCGACTTTTTCGATTACTCCAAGAATGTTACGTTTAGCGGCGGGAGCGGTCTGGGCCTACCACAAAGTCTGGGCCACCCAAGAAGTAGAAGTGCAGTATGTGATCGTAAATGTAATAACCACAATACTCGAGTTCTCGCAGTTTTTTGCTGGCTCTGTTAGTTCTGCATTGAATGCGGCGTCTACAGCTTTTGCTCCTGCCATATGGTGAGCAACTGGGCAGACTCCACAGATTCTGGTTGTTATTATGGGCAGGTCTTCAGCTTTTCTTCCTTCACAGAAACGTTCAAAGCCGCGTAGTTCCGGAACTTGGAAGTATGCGTTTTCAACGTTTCCAGCATCGTTTAGGAATATGGTTATTTTTCCGTGTCCTTCTAGTCGTGTTACTGGATCTATTACTATTTCTCTCATTTCTTTACTTTCCTCCTAAGAATAGAGTGAGCTAACGAATACGTGTAGAAAGTTCCTATTGGATCCGCAACCTGTTTAACAACATCTGGATTGGTAGCGATTGAAGCAAGAGCGCTAATTGCAGCAGCACCTTGATCGATAACCCGAGGACCTGGACCACCACAACCAGTGCAAGGTTTGTTAACAAGTGGGCACTGGGAACCGCAACCTGCACGAGTAGCTGGACCCATACAAATTACGCCTTGATCCCAGAAACAAGTTACACCATCGTCATCAATTTCGTAAATTCTTTTTATTTCAGTTAGTTCACGGTTCTTCTTCTCCCGCGGACACTCGTCACAAACTGACTTGTTTGGCAAGAAGCTTGAACCTTTTGGAGGAATGTTTCCGCTTATGAATGCAGTAAACATGTTTAGGATAGCAGGAATAGGAGGTGGACAACCAGAAATTGTGTAATCAACATCCACGGTTTGGGGCAAGGTTTTCACAGTGTCATATATTTCAGGGAGTTCAAGCTCGCCTTCTTTTACGTTGACACGTGTTTTAGGCAAAACAGATTCAGGGTTCACAGTTGATTGAGTTTCAAGATATGCTCGCTCAAAGACATCATCTTTGGTCCAAAGATTCGCGAGACCTTTTACGCATCCATCGTTGGCGCATGAGCCGAAGGCCACAAGAATCTTTGATTTCTGTCTTAGGAGTTTCGCCATCTTTTCATTTTCTTCGGTTCTTATTGCGCCGTTAAAGAAGCATGCGTCTATGCTTTTGTCTGGCATAGCTTCGACATCTTTGTATTTGATGTCAATCGCTACAGGCCAGAATACAATGTCAGCAGCTGCAACGACGTCTAAGATTTTTTCGTTGACGTCAAGAACAGCTACTTCGCAGCCTCCACAACTAGCCGCCCAATAAAAAGCGATCTTTAGTTTTTCCTTTCCCATAGGAACCACCGTTTACAAGAAACTCGATTAAAGTATAGCGGACAAATAAAGCTTTTCTTTTCAGCCAAAAAATTTGAAGTTTTATCAAAGAAGAGATGATGGTGTGCCTAGTCAATTAAAAGGCTAGGCTTACAGTTTTAGAACGTCTCACACAGAGATGTTACTTGAGTTTTCGCAAGAGCATTTCTGCAGCTAATATCATAGGCTCCCAAGTTTCCGATAGTGGAGGTGCATAGCATGTTTCAGCTTTCGCCAGTTCTTGGATAGTCATTTCGTTTAGTATAGCAAAGGATAAGACGTTTATGCGTTGGGTTACTTCTTCGCCTCCAATGATTTGACCGCCAATTAGCTTACCTGTTTCCTTGTCTGCAACGAGTTTGACTTTGACAGGTAATGCCCCGGGGAAGTAGTCAGCCCTTGTTTTTGAAACTATGGTTGCCGAAACCGTTTCTATTCCGGATCGTCCAGCCATGAACTCTGTAAGTCCAGTTCCACCGATTTCAGTGTCAAATAATCGGGTAATCCACGAACCTAAAGCTCCAGTAAATGTGGAGTATCCTCCGGCAGCGTTGATTCCTGCAACTTTTGCTTGTCTCACAGCAGTGGTTCCAAGCTGGCTCATCATAGGTCTACGAGTGACGAGGTATATTGACTCGGCGCAGTCTCCAGCTGCGTAAACATCTTTGATGTTGGTTTCCATTCTCACGTTGGTTTTTATGCCCTGTTTTCCAAGTTCTACTCCAGCATTTTTTGCCAATTCAAGGTTGGCTCTTACACCAGTGGCTACAACTACCACGTCTGCTGGAATTGTTTCTCCTGCAACAAGAACTCCGGTAACTTTGTCGGTTCCAAGGAATTCTTCTGCTCCTTTTCCGACAATGATGTTCATGCCTTTCTCTTCAAGCGCTTTCTGGACGTGATCAGCCATAGCTTTGTCCAGCAAAACTGGAAGAACATATGGCAGAAATTCAACAACCGTAGTTTTTAGGCCTCGTTCAAGGCATGCTACGGCAACTTCAAGACCAATAAGTCCTGCGCCTATAATGACTGCTGATTTTGCTGTTTCAATTGCTTTGTTGATTTTTTCTCCGTCTTCTATTGTTCGAACTACGAATATTCCCTTCTTTTCTCGTCCCTTTATTGGTGGCATGAAGGGGTCAGCGCCGGTGGCTAGCACTAAACTGTCATATGAAAGAGTGTCCTTGTTTCCGATTTTGTCCTGTATCGAGACAGTTTTTGCTTTTGCATCAACGTTTGTTACTGTGGTTTCTGTTAGAAGGTTTAGTTTCATCATTTTGTAGAATCTTTCTGGAAAGACCACCAGGTCATCAAAGGTTTTTATGTGTCCACCCAAAACGAAGGGGAGACCGCATCTGGAGTATGCCGCTTTGTTCTCTTTTGTTATAAGAGTTATTTCAGCGGTTCTATCAGTTTTTCTGGCTGCAGAAGCCGCATCAAGACCTGCAGCGTGAGCTCCAATAATTACGATTTTTCGGGTCATTTAAATCTCAACTCTGGCTGTCAAACTAAGAACTGGTTTCCATATTAATCTTGTTCTCAACGGATAGTTCAAATTAAAAATGGATACAAAAAGGGTCTAGCTTTGCTTTTTTACAAGAGAGTACTGACGAGTTTTGGCGTCGCAACTGATTTCTTCGTCGAGAAGAGTTTCTTTAAAGCATTGAAAACCTTTTTTTCTGTTGTTTCGAGTTGTTCTGCAAGCTCAACGAGGGTTAATGGCTTTTCTGAGGTTTGTAGTAACTTAATTATTTGTTTATGGATTTTGGCCATTATGGATTCCAGCCTATTTGTATTCACATTAATTGTCTACATCGCAGATAAAAAATCTTCCTAATAAAATTACTGTGATTTTATTTTATTACTGTATATCATTATCAAGAAAACATGACCAGCCAACTAAAGATTTAAGGAATTGCTCCTCGCCCATCCAATTGGATACGAGGCAATATGCCAAGCAACTCGACGCCAAGATTGCTGAAAGCAGATTTGATATACTGTCTGATTTCAGCGGTCAGATAACTGGTGTGAACCTTGTTTAATATCACTCCCAATACTTTGATGCCGAGGCTTTTCATGAGAATAACATAATTTATCCCAGTTACTACTGCGCCTTCGATGCCCACCTTTTATTAAAAAATAAAGTGTTTTGGATTAACCCCTACTAAGACCTCACCGGTTTCTCTAGTGAAACCTAAAAGGTGCTTACCTATAAACTAAGTTAACCCTCTTTTACGAGTTCTTTGTGCCATTCTACAGCTGCATTCGAAGTTCAGGATCTTTTTCAGGTCTGCATCTAGATTTGACGGGGCTACGATCAGTATCCATCCTTCGCCATATGGGTCTTCGTTGAGTAACTCAGGTTTGGATTCTAGTTCTTCGTTTACAGCTTCAACGGTACCGCTTACAGGAGCAACTAAATCTGAGACGGCTTTCACGGATTCTAGAGTTCCGAAGGGTTCACTCTGGGTTATGGTGTCACCGATGCTTGGGAGTTCAACATATACAATGTCATGGAGTTGTTTCTGAGCGAAATCGATCATTCCGATCTTCACTTTTCCATCTTCTACTTTAGCCCAGAGGTATTCTTTGTGGTAACACAGATTTTCAGGCACGTCATAGTCTTCTACCTTGACCATTATTTTCCACCTCTATCAGTTACCGTATTGTGATAACTGTTTATCTTAAAAACATAACGATTCGAATCAAGGAAAAAACCATAACAGTAAAGCATGAAAGAGAAGCAATGTTTGAGCAAAAATGACTTATTCTCATAAGGGATACAGAAATTTAGGCGGCAGGTCATGTTTGAGCAGATAGAAGAGGCAAACGCGGTAGACTGGAAAGAACGAATTTTAGAGGAAAAACAGTTGGTTGTGGTGCAGTTCTGGCATCCATTTTGTCCCCATTGTCAGGCAATCAAACCAGTTTACGACGAACTAGCCATAGAATACGGAGATAAGCTGAAGTTCATTAAGCTTAATGTTGTAGACAGCATCGAAAATGAGAAACTTGCGGGCAAGTATGGTGTGATGGGAACGCCTACATTCCTGTTTTTTTGTGGAGGAAGACCCGTGAATGGTATTGTGGGGGCACTTTCAAAAGAAGATTTGGCACATGCAATAGAGTTTGCAATTAAGAAACACAAGATTGTACAAAGAAAAGTACGCCCCTAAAGTTATCGTACATTAGCTAAAACAATCCAGAATGTATCGGATTGCCTCGAATGAATCAAGGCTTGATGTCTTCAAAAATTTGGGAACAGCAGAGAGGCGAAAAAGAGATTTCTAGCTTCAGGGATTCTGCAAGCTGGATTGCCTCCTCGACAGGAAAGGCTACTGCGTTTACGCCAGCTCTAACAGCAAGCATGTCAGTTCTTTTTCTATGCTCACCTTTTGGTCTCATGCACCCCAAAACAAGTGGAGTTTCTGGCATCAATAGTTTGGCAGAAGCAAGTAATTTTTGCAATATCTTCTGGTTCAGGCGGACTCACGTTTTCCATGGGCGTCCCACGGATAGGCATAAAAGCTATTGTTATGACCGCAGAAGGCGAATATTTCGATATCATTTTCAGTGCCTCAAGTTCGCCCTTCAGTTCACCGTAATGTAGCCCCACAAGCACATGTGGAACAAAGGGAATTCCAGATTCATGAAAAGCTTGTAGTGACCGTTCATAATCTTCAACGCTAACATCGAGACGATAGACTTCACGGATAGTTTCGTCGGAGCCAATTATGTCGATTAACGCAGCGTCAACTCCAGCAGCCTTCAACCGTTTTGCAGTTGAAAAGTCAATTACCCCTGTGTGAACAACAACAGTTAGACCCAGCTCCTTCTTTATCTGGGCGATAACATCTATGAACTTGTCAATGGGAACAGAACCATCTGGAAGGCATCCTCCGCTTATGAGGCAGCCAACTGCTCCATCTTTTTTCAGTTTTGCACAGAGCTCAAAGAGACCTTCTGGAGTCAGGGATGGAACCATCGTGTCTAACACTTTTCCGTTGCAGTGTTTGCATTTCAGTGCACAGGAGGAGCCCGTGATTGAGATGGAAGGGAAAGCATCGTGAGATGAACCAAAATATTTGTTTTTGTAGTAGACAAAACTTGGAGCATAGAACCGAATCTTCCCTGTCCTGTTTGGAATAGCCCCACTCTCAATTAATGAAACTAGCTCCTTTTTTGGCATCCGCCATATGCTTTCAGCGTCTAGGCTCGTCATACTCGCTTAATCATCTTGGGTTTCTAAAAACCTTTTGAATACAACATCAAATAGACCTATTTCTTTAGTGGCTTAGGCTTTTTTCTTCCATCAAGGACATGATGCAACGCAAGAATAGGATGATGAAACAACATTCGGGGTCCAGAATAGTGCATAACCTTAGCTATTTTCGTTTTCATGTCTGGTTTGTAGCAATGAACTAAACATTTGCCACAAGTTGACTTGTTTTCTTGGAAAGGACATTTTGACAGCCGCAGCATTGCATACTCATGCAGTTCATTACATTCTGGACAAAGTTCATCGCCATGAGTTCCGTGATGTTTACGGCAGTAAAGGTGTATCATCGCGGAAACAGTTTTTTTCTCTCGTATTATACGAGGACCATCCGCCATTTTCAATTCCCCAAGAACTACCAGAATAGAGAGAAGGGTAAAGCTCATAAGAAGTTTCTGTTTTCCAAGATTTAGGTTTGGTAGAGATAAATATAGGCGCCAAATATTTACAATATAGAATCCAAAAATGTTCGGTGTTGTCAAATGAGTGACACATGCTTCCCTGAAAGAGTCCGTGTTTCTACAGGCTCAGCAATTGTATTAGGCTTGTTACGAGGCAAGCTAGATGCCAAACCAACAACCGCATATCTGCTCATGTGTCGAAACGAAAAGTGCTCCGCCAACTGCGGCTTCTGCCCTCAAGCCAGAAACAGCAAAGGCAGAGCAGACAGGCTCTCCAGAGTCACTTGGCCAGCATTCCCGACAAAAAAAATAGTTGATGCAATAGAAAGAAACGTAAAAGCGGGGACGATAAAGCGGGTTTGCATTCAATCACTAAATTATCCAGAGGCTTTTGATGACGTTTTGTTTCTTGTTAAGGAAATCAGCTCCAGAGTCGCGGCGCCTATTTCTGTTTCGTGCAAGCCACTAAGCAATCAGAAAATGAAGAAATGGGTAGACGCTGGCGTTAACCGAGTAAGCATCGCCTTGGATGCGGCTACAGAGAAGATATTCGGGAACGTTAAGGGACAAAACATTGGCGGACCTTACCACTGGGAGAAACAACATGAAGCGTTAAAGGAAGCTGTCCATGTCTTCGGGGAAGGCTCCGTGAGCACACATCTTATTGTGGGTCTGGGAGAAACAGAAAAGGAGCTTTGTCAAAAGATTCAATGGTGCGTTGATTCAGGAGTCTACCCAGGCTTGTTCGCCTTTACGCCAATTCCAGGAACCGCTCTTGAAAACAGGTCTCCTCCATCCATAAGCAGTTATCGGAGATCACAAGTTGCCCATTACATTTTAACCCACAGAAAAGCACGCTTCGAAAACATGGAATTTGATAAGAACGGGAATCTTACAAGCTTTGGAATCTCTAAAGAAATGCTACTAGAAGACATAGACACAGGCAAGCCGTTTCTTACTTCAGGATGTCCAGGATGCAACAGACCATACTATAACGAGAGCCCGGGCGGTCCGCTCTATAATTATCCAAGGCAACTGCTACCTGAAGAGATTGAAGAAGCAAAAAAAGTTTTGGGATTTTAAATCCAAATCTTTTTGGGTTTTCTCATTAACAGAACAATAACTGTGATGCTGGCGACAACGGTTGTTGCAACGAAGATGTATAGCATGTTTCGGGTAGAATCCAAGTCTTCGTTTATGCCTGATTTCAGTTCTGTGTATTCTTGCAGCAACGATTGGTGTGTAGCGTTTAGTTCTTGATATTCTGTTTGAAGCTGTTCTAAGTCCATGTTTCTGATGTATGTCAAAGCGAATCCTGCTGGGAGAATCTTTTGGGGCGAACCCATGAGTTCCCATTCACTGCTTATTACGCCATAGGTTAATCCTGGAGACATGTTATCGGGGATTGTTACGTTGTACTGGACTTCATGAACTTCAGAGGAAGAAGTGAAAGAATAATTTTCAAGGTGAATGATATCCCGTAAGGTAACCTTGTCAGTAGCATTTAATGCACCATAAATTGTTACGCGGACGTATTTGACGTAAATCTCGGTTATCGCTTCTGCTTTCACGGTAACTGTTATGTTCTCGCCTGGATATGATTGACTAGGAGCTCTAACGTCTATTTTGAGACCGCCATATTCTAGATAATATACACTCGGTGCTTCTTCAGGGGCTGAGTGGCCTACCTCAGAAAAAGCTAACGTCAAAAGTAGTGTACACAAAGCAATTATGCATACTTTTTGGAGTTTCACTTTTTTTACCTCTCAAAACCAACTGTTCCTTCTTTTTCTTGTAGAGAAATTATTTAACAGTTGTTACTTCCTCCGAAAATGTCACCATAACGTTGCTTTCGAAGAGAAACAAATCTTTCAAAACATTTGTTTAGGCATATTTTATTGCAGTGATCGAACTAAACGTTGGTACATATAAACAAAATAGACCAAAGCAAAGATTGTTAGAAAAATCTCGAACGACAGTATCATCTGGTTTTGTTCAGTGGCTCTGAAGAATCCTGTTTGAGATATGTCCCAGAATACTAGTGCCTGCAGAAAGATGGCGCTGCTTACGCAACCTAGACCAAAACTGTGGAACAGGAATCGTAAACGTAGTGGCGGTTTAAACATTGTTCTTCAAAAAAATGCTTATGCTAAGACCTTATTCATACTTATGAAAAGCAAATAAAGATTAGAAAAAAGGATTGTGAACTACCTATTTCTAGGCAGCAAATCCGCAGTATCTTTAGCTTATCT
The DNA here is from genome assembly GCA_963697165.1 of Candidatus Bathyarchaeota archaeon. Taxonomy (GTDB): domain Archaea; phylum Thermoproteota; class Bathyarchaeia; order Bathyarchaeales; family Bathyarchaeaceae; genus Bathyarchaeum. Next base: position 88,645 of record CAVOMX010000012.1, on the reverse strand, counting down.
CCAGCGCCAAATCTTTCGTCCATAGAAGATCTCAGGCAATATCAGCAGATCCTGAGAACGAGATGGGTAGAACGAGTAGCCCAGTCCATCAGGTCTAGTGGTGCTGTTCCTAGCAAACCAGTGTAAGGCACTATAACAGTTAGTATTGCTGAGGCAACCACTGCAAAGAGCAGGAACTTGTTTGAAGTGAAGCTGAGTCTGAATGCGCTCTTTGTTTCTGACCGGCAGTTCCACACGATTAGCAGTTCCTGCATAGTGGCTTGCACAAAAGCCATGGTTTGTGCTTCAGCTAAGGAGCGTCCCCATACGAAGTAAGCAATAGCGAACAGTACACCAGTACCTAGGAATTGGGTCACGAAACTGGCTAAGATTGAAGCGAATCTTCCATGTAGTATGCCTTCGTTAGGGTTTCGCGGTTGTCGACTCATCAAGTCTTCCTGTGGTGGGTCCATGCTCAAAGCTAATGCAGGTCCTCCGTCTGTAACCAGATTTATCCACAAAATCATGGCAGGAGTTAAAGGCAATATGAGGTCTGCTCCGCCCAAGAATGGTCCCATCAACGCAAAGACACCTATGACCAATAGTTCGTCAAAGTTGGAACGCAACAGGAAGAAAGAGAATTTGCGTATGTTATCGTATATTGCTCGTCCGCCTTCAACTGCTGTGACGATTGTGGCGAAGTTGTCGTCTGCAAGCACCATGTCTGCAGCTTCTCGGGTCACGTCGGTTCCTGTGATGCCCATGGCTATTCCTATGTCTGCCTGTTTGAGGGCTGGTGCGTCGTTGACTCCGTCTCCGGTCATGGCGACGATGTGTCCCTTCTTTTTCAGGGCTCTAACTATCCGAAGCTTGTGTTCAGGAGAAACCCGAGCGTAAACTGATACGTCCTCCACTACTTTATCGAATTCTTCTTCGCTCATTTTGTCCAGTTCAGCGCCTGTTAGAGCCAAATCGCCTTCCATTATGCCTAACTCTTTGGCTATGGCAACTGCTGTAAGTTTGTGGTCTCCAGTAATCATGACAGTCTTTATGCCTGCTTTTCGGCACAGCTCAATGGCGCCTTTTGCTTCATCTCGGGGCGGGTCAATCATTCCTGTTAAGCCTATGAAAACTAAGTCGCTCTCCAACTCTTCCGAATCGTGTTTCTTTGTTCCAATGGTTGGCAACTCTTTGTAAGCTATGGCGAGGACACGAAGAGCCTGATTTGCCATCTCCTCGTTTGTCTTTATGATCTGTTCTTTATCGGTCTTGGTTAACTTAACTGCTTTATTGCCCTTGAGGATGTATACCTGAACGGTCTAAGAGGATTTCGACGGCTCCTTTAACGTATACAAATCCCCCTCCTCCTTCAGGTGACTTGTGAACTGTCGTCATGCGCTTTCTCTCGGAGGTAAAGGGAACTTCATGCAGACGGGAATGGCAGGTCTCCAGATCTTCCTTTACAATTCCAGCTTTGGCGGCTGCCACAATCAATGCTCCCTCTGTTGTGTCTCCAATCACTTTCTTTCCGTCGTAACTGGCGTTGGAGCACAAGGTGCCAGCTTTCAACAACAAAGTAAGGTCTGCATCTTCCTTTGGGTCTATGGGAACACCGTTTATGAGGAAATCTCCTGTTGGCTCATAGCCGGCGCCTGTTACGTCAATCATTTTGTTGTTGACGTAGATTTTGCGCACGGTCATTTCGCCCTTTGTCAGGGTTCCGGTTTTGTCGGAGCAGATGATGTCTGTTGCTCCCAAAGTTTCTGCAGATGAAAGCCTGCGGATTAGAGCTTTACGTTTTGCAAGTTCTCTAGCGCCCAATGCAAGGGACACAGTTACAACTGCAGGCAAACCTTCTGGAACTGCTGAGACGGCAAGGGCGACTGCAGTTTCAAAGGCGCCGATTATCTGGTCGATAATGTGTTCTAAACTGCCGCCTCCGCCAATAACAAAAATTTCATAAAGTTCAAGTAGAAATATTGCGGCACTCACGAAAATAATTATTATTCCCAATTTTTTGGCAAACTTTGTTAGTTTCTGCTTGAGTGGAGTTTCTGTCTGCTCCACGGCTTGAACCATCTCGGCAACTTTGCCGAATTCTGTTTCCATTCCAGTTGATGCGATTACGGCTTTGCCTCTACCGTAAGTTATGTGAGTTGCCATAAAAATCGAGTTTTTTCTGTCAGCTACAGCCGTTTTTTTGTCAAGAACATCGTCCCTTTTGTCGACTGCTGTGGATTCACCAGTCAAAATTGCTTCGTCAGTCTTCAGGTCCACAACTTCGAGGAGTCGAGCGTCAGCAGGGATGCGATCTCCAGCTTCCAAAAGAACGATGTCTCCGGGCACGACCTCTCTTGATGGAATGAGCTGTTCTGTTCCGTCTCTGAGGACTCGGGCTTTGGGAGCCGTGAGATTTTTCATGGCTTCCATTGCCTTTTCTGATCTATACTCTTGTACAAAACCGACTATGGCGTTGAGGAATATGATGGCGCCTATGGTTGCGGCGTCCACGAATTCTCCCGCATCACGGGTGATTGCAATCACTGATTGATATTGCCATAGCTATTAGAAGCATGATTACAAAGATGTCCTTGAATTGACCAAAGAATATCTGAAGGGGAGTTACACGCTTTTTCTCAACTAGTTCGTTGGGTCCGAACTCTTGGAGTCGACGTTCAGCCTCTTCTGTACTTAATCCTTTTTCGGTGGCTTTCAAGGATTCTAAAAGTTGCTTTTTTTCTAACGAATGCCATTCAGAGCTCATTTCAACCGCCTGTTTACTGACGCTGAAGATTAGATGTTTAAGGTGGAAGTAATCTACTAAAAAGCGTTTCTTAGATTTTATGTAAAAATTTTCTAACAAACATACTAAAGTCTGAAATGTGGATTCAAAATTTGAGCACACATGGCAAAAAGGGAGGAATCAATCAATACAGTTGAACACTTCTACGAAAAACTTAAAACAAACAAGCTAAGATCGTAATACTTCTAAAACGAGGATGTGTAAATTACGATGATGATTGATTGGACAATTGCGCCGATTACTGCAGTAGTATCGATACTAGTTGCAATCTATCTCTATTTCTACATAAACAAACAAAGTAGCGGAACCGACAAAATGAAGGAAATTGCGGGCGCCATACAAGAAGGTGCCAAAGCATTCCTGAAAGTGGAGTTCAAGTATCTTGCAGTGTTCGTTGCAGTAGTAGCCACGTCTTGGCGATATTTCTAAACCCAATTATGGCAGTAGCTTACGTTTTTGGTTCAATATGTTCTGCATTGGCAGGATTCTTGGGAATGACAGTTGCACTAAAAGCAAACGTCAAATCAGCCTTTGCAGCAAAACAGGGACTAAACAAAGCATTTCCCATAGCTTTCCGTGGAGGAGCAGTTATGGGATTAGCGGTAGTTGGATTAGCCCTCCTTGGTCTAAGTGCTGTTTACTTCTTCACTGCTGACCCAACAATAGTTCTGGGCTTCAGCTTTGGAGCAAGTGCCATGGCATTATTTGCGAAGGTGGGTGGAGGAATCTACACAAAAACTGCTGATGTTGGAGCAGATCTTGTAGGCAAAGTGGAAATGAACATACCAGAAGATGATCCCCGAAACCCAGGAGTAATAGCGGACAATGTTGGCGACAACGTTGGTGACGTTGCAGGAATGGGAGCGGACCTTTTTGACTCCTATGTAGCAAGCATTGTGGCTGTAATGATATTGGGTGTTATCCCTGGATTAGCTTCCTTCGATAACATGTTGGTCAATGTTCCACTGATATTTGCGGGATTAGGAATTGTGGCTTCAATTTTGGGAGTTGCCATGGTTCGTGTGGGTAAAAAAGGCAATCCTGGAAAAGCTCTCAATTGGGGAACATACTTGACATGCATCTTGTTCGGTGCCATAACATTTGGTGTGACACAGTATATGGGCATTAACTTCGGCATCTGGGCAGCAGCTGTTATCGGATTGGGTGCAGGAGTTGTTATTGGAATAACAACAGACTACTTCACTTCAATAGACAAAACTCCAGTACTTAAAACAGCCGAAGCGTCACAAACTGGCGCTGCGGTTAACATAATCACAGGCTTTTCTTACGGATTACTAAGCATGTTTCCGCCGCTTCTAGGAATTGCATTGGCGTCTTTTGGAGCGTATACAGTAGCAGAAGCATATGGAGTTTCAGGTGTTTACGGAATTGGCATGGCAGCAGTTGGAATGTTATCTATTGTTGGAATGATTGTAGCTGGAGACGCTTATGGTCCTATCGCAGACAACGCAGGAGGAATTGCCGAGCAGGCAGGATTAGAAGAGGAAGTTCTTGATGTCACTGCCAAGCTTGACGCCGCGGGCAACACTTCCAAGGCTATAACAAAAGGATTTGCGATTGGAGCAGCAGGATTAACAGTAATTGCGTTGCTTGCAGCATTCCAACAAATAGTTCAAAACGCAACTGGAAAAGTAATCAGTTTCAACCTGATGGATCCCTTAGTTTTGACTGGTGCGCTCATTGGTATTGCAATACCTGCGGTGTTTTCAGCTTTGGTTATGCTCAGTGTTGGCAAAAATGCGTTCAGGATGATTGAAGAAATCAGGAGACAGTTCAGAGATATTCCGGGTCTGAAAGAAGGCAAAGAAGGCGTGAAACCAGATTACAACTCTTGTATTGACATAGCCACGAAAGGTGCACTAAAAGAGTTGATCCTTCCAAGCGTTATGTCTATTACTGTTACATTGGCGGTAGGTTTCATTGGCGGCATACAGGCTCTTGGTGGCTATTTGGCAGGCAGCATCTTCTCGGGACTTATCTTTGCTCTGTTGATGTCTAATGCAGGCGGATTATGGGACAATGCTAAGAAGTATGTTGAAGCTGGAGCTTTTGGTGGTAAAGGTTCAGAGACTCACAAAGCTGCTGTTGTAGGTGACACTGTTGGAGATCCATTCAAAGACACTGCAGGACCTTCACTGAACACGTTGATAACAGTGATGTCTCTGGTAGCTTCAGTGTTTGCTGAAACAATAGTCTTATATGCGCTACTGTAGAAAACGCAGCTAAACTGATGCTTTACCGAGGAAAGTCCAACTCCTCGGTCACAAACCTTTCTTTTCTATATTTTTCGGCGAGTTTTTGTTCGTATTCTGTGAGTTCTTCTTCCACAAACTGCACATTTAGTGCTTTTTCAAAGCCTTTAACTAATGCTCGGTAGGCCTCTTGGTTAGAAAAGTTTGAATCAAGCTCTTGCCTTGCAGAGGTCAACTTTCTTTTTGAGACTGCAAGCACGTCATCTAATGTTTTTGCCCAAGGAACCCTAAGGAAAGTGAACATTTTTTCGTGGTCTATGTCTAACAGAAAGGTTCCATGCTGAAGCAGTATGCCTTTTTTGGATGATTGGGCATTTCCGGAAATTTTTTTTCCGCTTATTGTGAGGTTTGGGCACCGTTTTGGGTCTGGTGGACGATATTCGGCTTTGGTTCCGAGGATTTTGACTGCTTCGTTTAGTCCGCTGCATATTTTCTGGTATGCAGAGAGCATGTCTAGGTCTTTGCAGTCCTAGGTCACTTGTTTTGGCTATTATGCTGTAGGTGATTTCTCCGTTTTGGTCGTGGTATACGGCTCCGCCGCCTGTGATTCTTCTTACAATGTCTACGCCATGTTTTTTGCAGTTGTCTACGTGGATTTCGTCTGCTAAGGTTTGGAAGCGTCCTATGGAAACGGCTGAGGGCCTCCATTGGTAGAGTCTGAGGGTGTTGGGTACTCTGTCTTCGATTCTTGCTTTCATTATTGCTTCGTCGACTGCCATGTTTGTGAAGGCGTCTGCTGTTTGGAGTTTGAGTAGTCTCCAGTTGTCCATCTTTGCTGCCTCAGAAGCTAAAAAATGGGCAGGAGATTATTAAAGTTGAAGTATACGGGATAGATTATGGCGGTTTTTCTGAAAAAAGACTGTTTTCAACAATCAGCTTTTATTAGTATCCCAATATGATTGCTGATTTGAACGAACCATTTCGTTTTGCTTATCAAAGTATATAGGCATCTTCAGTATTGTCATTAATTGAAAGCATTTCTAGCAGGTGAAATATATGCCATCATTAGCAAAAAAGAACAAACAAAAAAAGAAGAAACATGACCAAAAGATGGGAAAATAACACGAATAAATTATGAATTTGTGTTAACTCCCTTTTTATTCGCAAACTAGTTTTGGTCTTAATTGTTGCAACCACCTGTGGCAACTTATGTAGGGGACGCTTGCTTTGATTGTTAGCATTTTTTCCAAAACAATTACATGCAATTACAAATATTGTATTATTCTGTGAATTTATCTCCTAATTTCAACGGCACTCAGTAGAGTGGCTATTTTTTTGCTACTTTGAATGTTTTTTCTGCTACTGAAACACACGCCAAAAGGTCGTCGATAGTGGCTATTAGCGTCGCCAGCCTAGTTTGGCATTTTATTTTTGTATTGACTTCGGAGCCGTTTCTCACTGTTTTGATGTACAATCCTAACGGAATCTCCACATTATCTGGAGAAACAGCCTTCGAAACTGCCTCTGCTTCACGTTCATTCTTGTAGGATAAGCGAATTTCAGCATCCAATTGTTTCTCCCGCCAACTGCTTCTTAACTAGTTCATTAACAAGCTTGATGAATGCTTCCACATCATTGATGGGCACCTGGGCTCCAGCGGCAACGTCGTGTCCTCCACCTCTGCCAGAATACTTCTCCGCCGCAAACTGCATGATGGCTCCAAGATTCAAGCCTTTCTGTATTAGTGGCTCTGACCCTCTAGATGACACTTTAACTTGATCCTCCTCTGAGATAGTGGCATAAGCGATGATGGGTTTTCCCAGCTTAGTAAGAGTAGTCGATAGGATAGTGCATACGGGACTTAGAACCTTCTCGTCAATAAAGCCGTCCCCCCGCACCACATAGATGCTGTCCAACTCCTCGAGTCGTTCCGGATTCTCAGTAATCCAACGAAGATACTTGGTAATGGTGCCCCGATAAGCCTGTATCACCTCAGTTGCCTCTTCTAGGCACTTCTTTCTGTCGCCCATACAGATAGCCGCACCTAACCCAGCCTTGTCCATGCGTCCCGTAGCATTAAGCAGGACAGAAAATTCTCTAGCATCACGCAGAGGAGTCCAAGGCTCCTCATAAGTCAACGTGTAAACATCGCCCACCAAATCAAATGCGATGTCCCCGGCTAAACCCTTTGACACCAAATGATCCGCAATAGCAGAAAGCAGCGTCTTCTTCTCGTCACCAGAAAGGTCACGTAAAGCCCGCCACTTGTCATTCCGCTTAGGCTTAATCCCCAAATTTACGAGAAAAGCAAGACTCTGGTCCTCTTCTCCGCTTATCTCGGGAATAAACGGGTTTGTTGTGCGAGCAAGAGCCTGATGAATAGGACGTGTTTCTCGCCCAAAAAACAGCAGATCAGTTTCGACCTCAAGACAACCCGACTTAACAGCATCATCTAGAATAACCGTGTTTGCGCCCCTCAACTTTCGCTCATTATTCTTGTCTTGCAAATCACCTAACGCCCCCACCACCGCAAGACAAGCCAAATCAATGTTCTTTTTATCCATTGCTTTCGCGGCAAAGTAGGCGACACCGGCGCCGCTGATGTCGCGGGTTCCATCTATTCCATGAGTATGTGGATTAACTTGAACAAATCCTGAAGGAATCTCTGTGATGGGCTGATGATGGTCAAGAATGATTACGTCCCTGTTTGCTAGCCTTTCGCCCAGCAGATCAAGGTAGCCGCTTCCCATGTCAGTAAAAATTGTTAAAGCCGCATTTTCGTTGGCTATCCTATCGGCAACCTTCTCGTCCATCCACCGTTCTAGTCGTAAACGAAACTTTGCTCCTGCCCGAAGCAGAGCCTTTCCCATGATGCCCCCTGCGGATAAACCGTCAGCGTCAACATGAGAAGAAACATGAATAAGGTCGCCTTTTTCAACATGGTCTAAAATAAGCTTAGCCGCCTCAACTGAATCTTTTGTGAGGTCGGCAATCTGTTGCTTACTCACAGACATTATTTTTCACATTTTTAGTTAAATCACAGAGTAATAACGGTACTTTCTTTGCTCTTCTAAAGGACATTTGTAATCATCCAGACTTGAGATAAGACAGAGAATATTAAATCTTTTTTGTAGACTATTACTCTCTTAGTTAAGGAGTCTATCTGAAGGTGCGTATAGATGTGCTGCTCTATTTCCGTTCTACAAAACAGTGTATAGTAAACTTAATTCAAGATTAACAAGAATGAAATATGATTAATAAAACAAGTCAAAATGTAGTATGTGGTAGGTGGAAGGAATTTTCATCTCTCAATAAAGATTTTTACCCTACTACATGCTACAACCTTAGATCACAGTACATAAGCCTTCTGGAATTTCATTATAGAATAAGTCTCAATATAAAAAAATAATTCAGCTTGTTAGGAGACTTTAATTTAATACTTTCTAGTTGGTAGTTGCTTACTCTGGCATTGAGGCTTTTATTGGTTCAATTAGCAAACTTTGATTTTACAACGGATAATTCATTATACTATTTTCTAGGAATGCAGTAACCTAACTTGTAATAAAAAAAATAAAACTGAGCCATCAGGGGGAGATAAAGCTAGTTTTAGATTAGTTGGGGTACTGCTTTCCACTTATTATCAGTAACAATTGATTAACGGAATATCAATTTGTGATTAACTAGTATAAGAAATAATGGAACATGAAAATATTATTAACAGTTCCTTTCAAGGTTCTGTTTCTTATCAAAAAAAGCAACATTAAATTATCTAGTGTACAATCACAGTTAAATTCTAAAGATAAATGCAATCCAATTCCAGTAATATTTCATGTCTAATTATGGGTACAGCACTTTTGAGAGTCACGTCCGAAAGTAGTAATTTTATTTCTAGACTTGACAGTTTACGATATTTTATTGATTATTCGGGAACTGTTAGACAATAGTTAACCCCAAATTAGAAAAGGGCGATTGCCTTTGGTGAGTATTTCCAGTCCGAAGCAAGCACGCCTCGTTTTTTGTAGTATCTGGAGAGTTTGTATATTTTTGCTTCCACTATCTGGAGCGCCCTTTTGTTATGTAAATCTGCCTTGTTTTTGTCGTAGTGAACATGAAGGCTAGTAGCCTTTCGTAGAAGATTTTCTAAATCTTCTGGAAGAGACGAGAACACTTTCCGTTCTTTAAGAACTTCAGTAACAGATTTTCCGATGATGGGTTTCGCTAATGGAACACCATGCTGGTCACGAAGAATGATTCCTATCTTGCTAGGGGGAAATCCCTCTTTGAACAACTTCAGGATAAGAGCCTCCACTTCTTCAGCTGTGTATCTGCACCATGCTGGTGGTCTCTTGGTAACGGGTCTTGTTTGATGGGATATACCCTTTTCTTGTTTCGGCATGTTTCTTCTTCTCCGGAAGCTCTCTAAAGGCGGAGGGGACGCGGGTATTTAAAATCTTCGTTTGTTAAAGGAAGAATACCATAAAGCAAACTTTCTTAGAGCCTCAGCCCGATGCGAATACCCATTTTTTTCTGTTGTCGTCATCTTGGCAAAGGTTCTGCCATCGCCCTTTGACGGCACAAATATGGGGTCATAACCAAAGCCGGAAGTGCCCATCTCCTGCAAAGAAAGTGTTCCATTCACTTTGCCGACAAAACATGTTGGTTGCTCATCTGGGCTGCCAAAGGCAACAACGGACATGAAGTAGGCCTTGCGGTTTTCAATATTTTTCATTAGTTTGAGGATGCCCTTGACTCCAACCGTGTTGTAAACATACTTGGAGTAGGGTCCGGGAAAACCGTTTAAAGCCTCAACAAAGAGTCCAGCGTCCTCCACAAAAACGGGCAGCCCACAGTTTTTTACGGCATCTTGGATGCTGAATTTTGCGATGTTTTCTAGACTGTCATCCTGAATCTCAACTGCCTCTACTCTGAGTTTGGCGACTGCAATCTTGTATTCAGAGAGGACAAGTTGGGCTTCCTGAAACTTGTGAATGTTACTTGTTACAAAATAGGCTACTTTACCTCTCGGAAACTCTGATGGAAAGCATGTTTTTTGTTTCATTGCCATCATCCCTTGAATTTAAAGAGTTGATGCAACATTTTGTATGCATACCATTTAATGTTTTATGGACAAATAGTTATGCTGCTTATTTCTGTTTGAGGTCGGGATATTTTTCTCTGATTTTTTCGTCCGCTATTTTGGCGATCATCGCATTAGAGATAAGAACGTACTTGGCTCCCTTGAGATTCATCAACTCCGCAGGCTTCTGGTCCTCAGTCACAAGAAGCAAATCATTTTTTACAGCATACTCCACAACGGCTCTGTCTTTTGCTCCTCTTAGCCCCGCCTCTTGGGCGGTTATAACATCCCAGCCTAGAATCTCAAAATACTCTTTCAAGCCAGCGAACATCTCGTCAAGCAGAATCCTCAACAAATCACCTCAATGAATCGTAACGTAACGACTTCACCATATTTAGAGCCTTTGTCAACTTTTAGTGAAAGTTTAATTATTCCCTGTCGGCAACGTAGCGTCCTCTCTTTTCTATCTCACGAACCTTCGCGATAACCTTTTTTGCCTCTTCCGTTCCCACAGATTCAGCATAGCCGCTCATGACTGCTTTGAAGCACTCTTTTGCGTGCTTGTAATGGCTGCTCTGGAGAGTCCGTTTCATGAGATGAAGATCCACCCCTTTCGGCTCTAGCTCCACTGACCTTTCGCTTAAACCAAAATCAACTAAGACAACCTTGCGATATGGTGTCAGAATCATGTTTGAGGTTGTGAGATCACCGTGGATGATTCCGTGCTTGTGGAGCCGCCCAATCAGTCGTACCAATAAGAATACACAAGCTTAGCCGTTCTTCCGCAGAAACGTTGTCTAGCACTTCTTTGACCTGTTTTCCTTCCACAAACTCCATTATGATGTTGGCATCTGCAACGTCAACCATAAAAATTGTGGGCGTAGGAACCCCCGCCTCCTTAGCATTGTGGATAAGGTGAGGCTCATGAATTGTCCGCTGAGAACGAATCAGCAGGTCCAATTCTGGAATACGATACTTCTTGGGCAACCGCCGCTTCATGATGACTTTGCGGTCATGCCACGTTTCCAAGTATAGACTTGCTTCGGCTCCCTTCTTAATCAGCACCATACTATTTTCCCTCAACCCAAGGGGCATAAACGTCCTCCAAGCGCCACTTAACATTAACAAAACTTTTTTCCACAGGCGTAGACAACCCGCTCCCATACGCAAGAATACCTGCCCATGCAATCATAGCGCCGTTGTCTGTGGCAAGCTTCAGGGGAACAGCACAGAAACGGGCACCATGTTCATCCGCAATCACTTGAAGCATCGACTGCAGCTTTTTGTTAGCGGCTACACCCCCAGTTAATAGGACTTCAGGCTTTTGTGTGTGAGCCAAAGCCCGTTCAGTAACCTCAGCCAACATGGAAAAGGCAACCTCCTGAAGACTGAAACAGATATCCTCCAATGAGCCCTTCTTTAATTGAAACGCCTGCACAGCCGCGGTAAGAAGCCCACTAAAAGACAGATCCATACCCTTCACGACATACGGAAGAGAAACAAAGTTTTTGCCCTTACGCGCCAGCTCTTCAACTACAGCTCCAAAAGGTGCACCACGCCTCTGCTGTAAGCCTACGGCTCGAGCAAAAACATCCAAACAGTTACCCATTGCAATGTCTAACGTTTCCCCGAAGATTCGGTATCTTCCTGCTTCGAAGGCTGAAACTATAGTGTTTCCTCCAGAAACATACAATGTAACGGGGTCAGTGGCTCCAGTTGCCAGTTTGCCTATTTCGATGTGACCCACACAATGATTGACCCCAACCAATGGAACATCAAGATATGATGCTAAGGCGCGGGCTGCGGTTGCGCCTGTTCGGAGACATGGACCTAATCCGGGTCCCTGAGAAAACGCCACTAAACTGATGTCCTGCGGCTTCACTGACGCTTTTTCGAAGGCTTCTGCCAGAACTTTCTCGGAGACTTCTGCGTGGTGCCTAGCAGCCTCCCGTGGATGGATTCCACCTTGCTTTGGCATGTAGGTGTCGTTCGCGTTTGATAGAACATTGCCTTCAAAAGATACAATTGCAGCACCGAAATCATCTGCTGTGGATTCGATTCCTAAACAGTAAGATTCTGCTGAATTATTTGCAGACAATTTTCGGGTTCCTCGCAACAACCGTTACCTTATGATGGTGACGGCTTTTTTGGTGTTCACAAGGAAATATTGTGGATTGGGAGTGTTAAAACGTTTTGTAATCCATCCAGCAACTAAACAGAGAGAAATCTTTTTTGCTAATACACAGGTAAATGGAGCCAGAAAACACACATCTTTTTATGTCTTAAAGTGTCTATATAATATTGAATACGTGAAGGACAGAAAGTAGATGCCTAGACGCAACGAACTGGAATACAAAGCATTAAATTTTATTTCAAACAACGGGAACGATGGCGTACTTCAATCTGAACTTTGGCGAGAACTGGACGCAACTAGCAGGGAAGGCAGCAGAATTGCCCTAAAACTGGAAACCAAGGGGCTGATTCTCCGCGAGAAGGAACTCTATGAGGGAAGATGGACTTATCGCCTTTTTCCTAAAAGAAAACCTGCTTCACTCAATTCCATAATTGATTCTCCTTGTCTGATGTGCCCGAACGATGCAAGATGCGGAGCTTGGAGCCCAATTAGTCCAAACGACTGCCCAAGGTTAACCGCGTGGATTCTAGGACAAGACCAAGTGGAAACGGAACTTACTGGTGAAAACTAGTTTTGCCTAGTGCATGGGTCAATGAACGAAAAAGAGAATATTATTACCGGAAAGCAAAAAAGGAAAACTTTCGTTCCCGTGCATCCTATAAGCTTCTTCAGGCAGTAAAGAAATACCAGTTCATTAATCCTGGCGATGTGGTGGTGGATTTAGGTGCTTCCCCAGGCGGATGGACGCAGGCGGCCATACAAATTGTAGAAGATTCAGGTTTTGTGTTAGCGGTTGACCTGAAACCGATAGAACCTTTTGATGCCCCCAACGCTCTAGCCATCACCGGCGACATTAGAGAACAGAAAACAGTTCAAGATATCTTAAAGTTTTTACCACACTCAGCTGATGTTGTTGTCTCGGACATTTCGCCTAACGTCTCCGGAATCTGGGAACTTGATCACGCTCGGCAAATCGACCTCGCAACCAATTCTCTTCGGATAGCAACATCCATTCTTAGGGCTGGAGGAAACTTCTTTGTTAAGGTCTTTCAGGGAAGCATAACAAACAGGTTCGTTTACGACGCAAGACATCATTTCAGTTTCGTGAAGATTGTCAAGCCAAAGGCTAGCAGATCACAAAGCGCGGAACTATACGTTCTTGGAATGAACTTTAAACAAAAAAAGTAACATATTCAGCGGCTTGTTGTTGGGCTTATGTAACTGTTGTGTTATTATCTAGACAGTCAGATAATCTAATGAGACAGGCATAACAAATAATACTATCATAGTTTCTTTTGTGCATTATCTGCGATTATTTTTACGGCGGCTTCCAATCCGTTCCACTGCATAACTTCTTTCTGGAGATTCTCTGACTTTTGCTGAAAACTGGTTTCCAAAAGTTTTTTTACAGCTTTCAACAGAACATCCAAATTAAGGTCTTCTTGCAGGATAAGCTCTGCAACTCCTAAGTCAACTGCCTTTTTGGCGTTGTTGAGTTGTTCGGTGTGACTGGGCGTAGGAACAAGAATTATTGGCTTCCCATAACAGACCGACTGTGACAACGTTCCATGACCACCCCTAGAAACCACAACATCACAAGCTTTCAGATACTCGAAACGGTTCGGAATCCACCCGTGGATAATCAGATTTTCGCCATTGACGGGTTCTGTTGAAGATTTCGGGTAGCCAAGAGACATGACTATCTGATAATCATCTGGAAACTTGCTGAATATTTGCCTGAGGAGTCCCGTGAAGTAGGCGCGCTCCTTTGCGGGTCCGCTGATGGGCGCAAAGACAATAGGTTTATCATCTGCTAAACCAAGTTTCTTTCGAAGCTGCTTTTTTTCAGCCAAATCTTTTGGGATTACAGGAAGAATTGGACCTATGAACTTCGTTTTTTTGTGGTAAGCCTTTGGAATATACAGATTTCTGGTTGAAATAGTGTAGGGTGGAGGAAAGTCTGGAATCAAGACCTGAATTACATCTGCCCATACTCTTCCGACAAGAGTCAAAGTGGTGGCGTCTGCTATTCTGGCAAGCTTCAGGAACCTTTGTCGTCGAGGAATAAATACCTGAAATTGGTTTAGAATACATATTCTGGGTATGTCCAGCAGTTTTGCAGCAACAAGAGAGGATGCTCGCGAATCCGAAACCACAATGTCTGGCTTGAAGGCTTGTATAAAATTGATTTCAGCGTCAACCTGCTTCATGATGGTGTAAACGGACAAGAATGGTCCAGGATTTACTGTTGTTAACCTGAAGTCTATGCTTCCGTCGGGCTTAACTGCAACTCCGATGTCTGGTGCCTCAACAGCTTGGAAGCCTTCCTGTTGAACATACTTTAAGCCTTCGCGGTAAGTAGAAAATAGAATCTGGGCTCCGTCCAGTTCAAGCCTTCTGGCTATGGGGATGCATCGACCAACATGACCCAATCCCACACCAGAAGGAGTGAACAGAACACGCATAATATGCAGTTTCCTTTAGATTTTTTTTAGTTTAATTTCGCCTTTTGGGGTTTCTTCTTCAAAGATGATTGCTTGGAACCTGTATATTTTTGTATTCTTCAACAGCCAAGCATCGGGCGGAAGCCCTGCCTTCATGGAGGTTTGGCAGAGGAACTCTTCTTTGTTCCAGTCTAGTTCAACAGGCACCTGCGGCAACAACAGACCTTTATGGTAGCCGTTTTCGATTATGAGTCCGTCGCGTCCAACTTCTATTTTTGACGGGTAATCTGTTGGTTTTTCGGCTTTAACAAGTTCAGGGGGAGTCAAGACGCTAACCTCAAAGATTATCTGGTCAAGTTCTTTTAGGACAACTGGCGGGAAACGTGGGTCTTGGGTTGCGGCGCTGACTGCAGCCTCTATAATAGCCTGAGCGAAAGGAGTTGTGGGATAAGGAAGACCAATACAGCCCCTCAACATTTTTGTTTCTTCATGGACGCGGTTTAATGTGACAAAGACGCCACAAGGCTCCATCAGTTTAGGTGAAATGTTCTCAGGAACCTGCAAGACTTTCCCGTTTGTTAGATAATCTGTTACTGATTGTCTTGCCAATTTTACGAGAAATTTGCCTTCTACGAGTGTCAAATGAAACGTCATGTTGTTTTGCCCCTGACATACTGGAAAGGCAACCCTAATGGTATTAAAGTTTCTGAATAAAAGATGCCCGCAACAGGGGCATAAAAAATAGGTTTGGGACGGATCAGAAGTTGGTGCTTTCTTCTTGGATTCCACCCTTTGTAATGATCATCAAGTCTACACCATCGCCGCTCATTACGTCTCGGCGTATAGCAGATTTTATGGCTGTTAGAACCAGCGTTTTTGCGTCTTTCATGGACATGTTGTCTTTGTACCCTTCTTCGAGGACTCCTGTTGCCATTTGGGCTCCTGAACCCACGGCAGCGTAGGTGTCAGGCAATAGAGATCCGAGAACGTCAAGCACGTATAGTGCTGGTCCGTCATCGTCCATTCCGCCTACGATTGTTTGGGTGATTAAAGGAATCATGCGTCTGTTGAAGAGAACATTTGACATGAGTTTGGCGGCTGCATTTACGGGCATGGATCTCTTTGTGTCTAATACAAACAGTTTTGCTTGGGCTTCAATTTCTCGCGTCAAAATTTGCATGTCGGAGACTAGTCCTGCGCATGCTGCGCCGACTTGGTCGGCGATTCTGAAGACCTTTTTTCCTGTTTTGCTCATTATCATGGAGCCGTATGTGACTCTTTTTTCTGATGCTAAGATTACGCCGCCATCAAAAACTAGGCCTATTGTGGTGGCTCCGGGCATGTAATATCGACCTTGTGCTTCGTCACTCAAATGCTGTTCCTCCGTTTTCATTGGATAATGTCCTGAAAGAAGCTATTAAAGTTAATTGTAAAAGCGAGGTTTGCGGACAAGTAGTCCTCAAGTTTATTATTTTGGTTAGAACTACTGTTTCATATTGAACAGTTACAGAATGGGGAGATGTTGTTGAAGAGGATTGGTTTGGTGACAAGCGGGGGAGATGCTCCCGGAATGAATGCTGCGATACGGGCGGTTACTCGTGTTGCTTATTCTAAGAGTTTGGAGGTTGTGGGTTTTGAGCGGGGATGGGATGGCTTAATCTCTAACAGGTTTAGGGAGTTGACTCCGCGTAATGTTGGCGGCATTCTTCATGTTGGCGGTACGATTCTTCGGACGTCAAGGAGTCCAGAGTTCCGAAAGCCTGAGGGCGTACGGAGAGCTGCGGACGCTCTTGCCTTGAATGGGGTTGATGGACTGGTTGTGGTTGGCGGTGATGGTTCGTTGCGTGGAGCCTTAGAGTTGAGTAAGGTGTCTGATGCGGTTATTGTTGGGGTTCCCGCAACGATTGATAATGACGTGTTTGGGACTGACGAGACGATAGGCTTTGACACTGCATTGAATACGGCGATTGGGGAGATCGACAAGATCAGGGATACCGCAAATTCTCATGAGAGAATCTTTGTTGTTGAGGTTATGGGACGGAAACGGGGCTTTCTTGCGCTCATGATTGGGTTAACTGTTGGGGCCGAGGTGATTCTAGTTCCTGAAGTTGAGTATAGCGTAGAGAGCTATTGTTCACACGTTAGAGGTTAATGGTGCTAAGGGCAAGAAGTCAGGCATTATTGTGGCTGCGGAGGGAATCGGTGACACCCGCAAACTGCTGAAAGATATTGCGAAGAAGGCTGGGGTAGAGGTGCGGTTGAGCATTACAGGTTATGCACAGAGAGGAGGAAACCCAACAGCAAGAAGCAGGCTCCTAGCCAACCTGTTCGGAAACAAAGCCATAGAACTCCTACTAAACAAGCAAAGAAACAGGATGGTTGGGCTAGAGAATGGAAAAGTGACCAGCATAAGTCTAGAAAAAGTATGCACAAACGAAAAACTACTAGACCTAAACCTAATGAAACTCGCACAGATACTGGCGACATAGTAATGGCTATTCTAAAAAGTGGCTTTACGACTTTGATATTTGTGAGGGTGTTGTTTTGAAGATAATAAAAGTTAGTGAGGTTTCTAGTTCGAAGAATCAGCATCCCTACTGCAACAGCTGCGATGATCGCTACATTCTCCATTTATTAAAAAGTTAAACTAGGTTAAAAAAAGTCCTATGAAAGATAATTCTAGAAGTAACATAAATTTTATCGGAATTTTATTATCAAAAATTGGCGTTGTGGAATTTTAATCAGCTAGTGAAATAATCTAACATGTTTGTCAACTGCTTTTTTCAAAGCTTTTTTTTATTTCATCCAAGGAAAGAATGGGTATATTATTTTCTCTAAGAATTTTTTCAGCTTTATTCAAATCCTTAACTCTTAGAACAACCGCAAGTTTTCCATCTATTAGCACCGCAGATGAATAAGCATACTCGATGTTCAAATTATCATCGCCTAGAATCTTTGCGATTTTGGAGACCTTACCGTTTTCGGTTATCAGAATAACTATTATTTCTGTATTCTTTTTTGATTTTGCGAGAATGAAATCTGCGTCTTCCAAATGTTTTTTAGCTCTTTCAGGGTCTTCAGTTATCATTCTAATTAACCCAAATTCGCCAGCATCAGCGATTGACAACGCAAATATCTTAATTTGAAACTTGTCAATATGCTCAATTACTTCCGATAACGAACCAGGCCTGTTATCTAAGAAGACACTTACTTGTTTTATTATCATCGTCTCTCCCCAATTCAAGGAGGCATAAAGAATATTTATATTTTCACATAGCTAACATTTCATTCTATACTTTGGAGATCATAGACTTGCTTCGATGTATTGAAGTCTCAAAAGAGTTTGGAGGTCTCAAAGCATTAAAACAGGTGAATTTCACAGTTAATGAAAATGAAATCACTGGGCTTGTGGGACCTAATGGTTCCGGGAAATCAACTCTACTGAACGTAATTAGTGGAATTTACAAACCGGACTCTGGTAAAGTTATGTTTTTGAATGAAGACATTTCAAAACTTCCTTCACATCTAATCTGTTCTAAAGGGATAACAAAAACGTCTCAAACGGTCCAATCTTTTCCTGATATGACTACGCTCGAAAATGTGTACATTGGGGTGCTTTTTGGCAGAAAAGAAGAAGAAAATGAACAAGATTCATCGGACAAAGCTAAAGAACTTTTGGATTTTGTAGGTTTAGGCAAAGAAAAGTTCAATATTCCTGCTAGAAATTTGAATGTTATAGAATTGAGGCGTGTCCAGCTTGCAAGAGCTTTGGCTACATCACCTAAATTGCTTCTATTGGACGAGCTTCTAACCGGTTTGACGCCAAAAGAAAGCAACGAAGCAATTGCTTTGATAAAACGCATCAACAAACAAGGAGTAACTTTACTCATAGTGGAACATGTTATGAGAGTAATTATGGGGCTATGTGACCGAGTAACCGTTCTCCATCATGGCGAGAAAATATGTGAAGGAAAACCTGAAGAAGTATGCAATGATGAGAACGTAATCAAAGTGTACTTGGGCAAAAAAATTTCTTTTGATGAGGAACAACAATGTTAGAAATCGAAAATGTTTCTGCAGCATATGGTATGATTCAAATCCTGTGGGATGTCTCATTCAAGATTAAAGAAAAAGAGATAGTTAGCATAATTGGTCCTAATGGTGCAGGCAAAACATCACTAGTCAAAACTATTATGGGGTTGTTGCCCGCAAAAAGTGGAGCTATCCGTTTTAAAGGCGAAAACATCGAAAACTTGCCGCCATATGAAATTGTTAAGAAAGGAGTAACTATGATTCCTGAAGGCAGAGAAATTTTTCCAAGAATGACTGTTGAAGAGAACATGCTTTTGGGCGCTTACACGATAAAGGATAAACACCAAGTTATGGCATCAAAGGAACGTATTTACCAAATTTTTCCTGTTCTACGAAAAAAAGAGAAAACCCTGGCTCAGAATCTCAGCGGAGGAGAACAGCAGATGCTGGTCATAGGCAGAAGCATGATGTCAAATCCTGAACTCTTAATACTTGATGAGCCATCGCTGGGTTTAGCCCCCATAATCGTAGCCAAAGTATTGGATACGTTACGGCAAATAAACGACGAAGGGGTTGCCATCCTTCTGGTTGAGCAAAACATCCGCGATTCGTTGAATATCGCCGATAGAGGCTACGTTCTTGAAGAAGGCAAGATTATAATAGAAGGCGAAGGGAGAAAACTGCTGTCTAATGATCATATCAAAGAATTATATTTGGGCATTTAATTGGAGATTTCGTTATGGCTGACGTATACTGGAACAAAAAAGTCGAAACCGCAACCAGAGACGAACTAAGGAAACATCAACTTAAACTCCTCAAAAAGCAAGTGAAGTATTGTTACGAAAACTCGGCATTTTACCGTAACAAATTCAAAAGTCACGGAATAACACCCGATGACATAAAGACGCTAGAGGATGCACAAAAAATTCCTTTCACTTCAAAGAATGATTTAAGAGATAATTATCCATTTGGAATGGTTTCCGTTCATCTTGATGACATTGTTGAAATACATGCATCGAGTGGAACAACAGGGAATCCGGTGGTTGGAGCATACACCACAAATGACATGGATGTTTGGGCAGAATTAATGGCAAGATCACTATATGCCACGGGTGTTAGAAGACAGGATGTAATGCACAACGCTTATGGCTATGGCCTATTTACAGGCGGTCTCGGCTTTCATTATGGTGCTCAAAAAATCGGAACAACAATCATTCCCATCAGCGGCGGAATGACACAGAGACAAATAAAACTCATGAACGATTTAGGTTCAACAGTCCTGTGTTGCACGCCCAGTTATGCAATCTACCTTGCTGAAGCATTGGCTAAAGAAGGAATCAACCCCGGAACTGACCTTAAACTTAGAATGGGTCTCTTTGGGGCAGAACCTTGGTCGGAGAGAATAAGAGAAAGAATCGAGAACGAACTAGAAATTGAAGCTTTCGACATATATGGATTGACTGAATTGTGTGGTCCAGGAGTTTCAGTGGAATGCCGTGAACATAGCGGTTTGCACATCTGGGAGGATCACTTCCTCATTGAAACTATTGACCCAAAAACGGGCGACGTATTACCCGCAGGAGAAGAAGGCGAACTGGTTTTTACGACACTCACAAAAACGGGTCTCCCCATTCTGCGGTTCAGAACAAGAGACATTTCAGTTATTGAAACAGAACAATGTGAATGTGGACGAAGCCACTCCAGAATGATGAGAATCAGAGGAAGATCAGACGACATGATGATCATACGAGGCGTCAACGTGTTTCCGTCACAGATAGAATATGCAATAATGGGACTTCCTGAATTGGCGGCACAGTATCAAATAATTCTTGAAAGACCAGGCGCACTGGATGTTTTCACAATAAAAGCAGAACTGACAGAAAAAAGCGTAAAGAGCACCCCAGAAGAGTTGACAGCATTGAAGCTTAAAATCAACCAGAAAGTAAACAACATCACTGGGCTTTCACCGCTTATCGAACTTGTAAAACCTGGAGATCTCCCTAGGACCGAGGGAAAAGCAAAACGGGTCTTAGATATGCGCTCAGGCAAGATTTGAAGGCTTAATCGGAATGAACGCAAAGATAGCTGTTGACAAACCTGGCAGTTTCCTGTTGCTCAATGGCGACGAAGCAGTCGCAAGGGGCGCTGTAGAAGCTGGAGTACAAGTGGCAACCGCATACCCTGGAACGCCTTCAACGGAAATTCTTGAAACAATCGCTGATGCAGCCAAAAACTTTGGAATATACGCTGAATGGAGCATAAACGAAATAGTTGCCTTGGAAGTGGCTGCTGGTGCATCAATGGCGGGTGTACGAGCCATCGTTTCTATGAAGCATGTTGGGTTGAACGTCGCTGCTGACGCTGCCATGACTCTTGCTTATACTGGAGTTAAAGGCGGTTTGGTCATTGCCGTCTGCGACGATCCGGCAATGCACAGCAGCCAAAATGAGCAGGATACACGATATTTTGCGGTTCACTCAGATATTCCTCTTTTTGATGCAGGTAATCCTCAAGAAGCATTAGATATGACCCGCGAAGCATTCAAAATAAGTGAAAGACTGCAATTGCCTGTGATTGTTCGTTTAACTACTCGTGTGGCTCACGGAAAAGGGCGCGTCAAAATTAAGGAGATTGCCAGGAGTCCTCGAAAAGCCGAGTTTGACAAGGATGCCTCAAGATGGGTTATGGTGCCCTCGAACGCGATTAAACGGCACAGAATCCTCAAGGAAAAACTGGAAGAGGCAACCGAGCTTGTTGACCGCTCAAAGTTCAATGTTATTGAGGATAATGGAAAAGAAATTGGGATTGTAGGTAGCGGCATAGGCTATTACTATGCAAGGTCGGTGTTGGATTCAAACCAGTTTTCTTGGCTGAAACTGGGTTTTGTGTATCCGTTTCCTAAGCAAGTTTTCAAGAAGTTTGCGTCCAAAGTCAAAAAAATAATTGTTGTTGAAGAATTACGACCATACATTGAAAATAGAATTAAATGCTTGCATCCTGCACATTTTGGGAAAAAACAATACAGCACTAGAGGAAATTGGCGAGTTTACTCCCGATATAGTTAAAGCCGCTTTTGTGGGTTTGGGGTTATGCGAGAAGACGGAACTGCAAAACAGCTTGGATTTGCCATCTCGTCCTCCTGTGCTCTGTCCAGGATGTCCACATAGAGCATTCTATTATGCCCTGAATACGGTTAACCAATTTGTTGACTGTAACCCCAAAAAGTGTAATGGCTGCGTCGTATGCGAGTATGTTTGCTCATTTGAGAAGGAGGCAACCTTCAATCCAGTTAAGTCCAGAATAAGAGCTGTACGACTTGATACGTTATCCAATATTGCTGTAACTTGCAGAACCTGCGAAGAAGCTCCATGTGTTACATCCTGCCCAAAAGATGCTTTACTTCAGTCAACCGATGATAAGACAATAACAGTTGATGAAGAAAAATGCAATGGATGCGGCTGGTGCATCCAAGCATGCAAATACGGGGCAATAACCCTGCATCCCAGCACACGGAAAGCGCTAATATGTGACACATGTGATGGCGAGCCTGTGTGCATTCAATGGTGCCCCGAAAGTGCACTGAGCCTTAAAGGCAAAACAACAGACAAAATTGTCACAGGCGACATAGGCTGCTACACTCTAGGATTCATGGCACCCGTGAATACTGTTCAAACCTGCCTCTGTATGGGTGCCGGAATTTCGCAGGCTGCAGGCATGATTCACGCGGGAGTCAAAGACAAAGTTTTTGCGGTAATAGGCGATTCAACGTTCTTTCATGGCGGAATGCCGGGTTTACTAAACATCGCATACAACAAATCAAACGTCTGTGTAGTAATATTGGATAATCGTACCTGTGGCAATGACGGGGCATCAGCCGACACCGGGTTCTGGAAAGAATGCTTTAGGCGAACAAACAAAAGTAATAGAGTTGGCAGATGTTGCAAGAAGCTTGGGAATCGAGAAAGTAGAGATCGTTGACCCGTACGATGTTGAAAACGCAAGGAAAGTTATACGTGAAATTTTAGATTACCGCGGTCCCTCTGTTATAATATCTCGAAGACCTTGCCCTCTTTTGGTTAAAAAGGGTCCAAAGAGGGAGGTTTTGGAAGAATGCAACGCGTGTGGTGTGTGCGTTGAACAGTTTGGTTGTCCTGCGATTTCTCTCACTTCTGAACGTGCTGAGATTGATCCGACCCTCTGTTATGGTTGTGGAGTCTGTGAAGAGATTTGTCCTTTTGATGTGATAAGGAGCAAAAAGTAGATGGTGTTGAACATTGTTTTTTCTGGTGTAGGCGGACAGGGCATCGTTGTTGCTAGTGACATTTTTTGTGAGGCGGCTCTCATTGACGGCTGGGATGTTGCAAAGGCGGAAGTTCATGGAATGGCTCAAAGAGGTGGCTCAATAGTTGCGCATGTTAGGGTTGGCGAAAAGGTTCAAGCTCCGTTGATAGAGTCTGGAAAAGCTGACATAATCTTAGGGTTTGAAATGCTTGAAGCTGCAAGGGTTCTCCCGATGTTGAACAAAAATGGGACAGTTATAGTGAATACCAAGTATATACCGCCAAGCACATCTGTTGGGGGTTCATCTGTTTTGAATCATGAAAAGATTTTAGGCATAATAAAAGGTAGGGCACACAAAGTGTATGAAGTCGATGGAATCGGCATCGCCAACAGGCTTGGAAACATTCTGGTGGTTAACACAGTCCTTCTTGGAGCCCTCTCAGGCATCCCCGAGAATCCAGTTACAAAAGAGTCACTGGAGAAGGCTATCGCAGGTAGGCTCAAAGAAAAATACGTAGCGCTTAATCTTGAAGCCTTCAAAATCGGCAGAGAACAAGTAAACGTGGGTTAATTTTATTAACAATTTAAATGCAATACTAACGAAGTTAGAGGAAACTAAGATGATAAACAAGAAACTACTTGCTGCAATTGTCATTGTGATCGTAGTTGTCGCTGGATCCGTTGCTGCTTGGCAACTAACATCATCCGACATCAGAGTCAACAATCAAAATAGGTCTAGTTGCGCCATACCAAATACCCGTCGGACAAGACATGGATCGTGCAGCCAGAATGGCCGTTGAAGAAATCAACGCTATGGGTGGCGTTTACGTGTCCTCTCTGGGTAAGAACCTTACTATTCAGTTGGTAACTGGAGACACAGAAAACGCTAATCCAGATGCTGCAGTAAACGAAGTCACGCGGCTAATTTCACAGGAAGAAGTTGATCTCCTCATCGGAGGATTCGGAAGTGGAGCTACCCTTGCAGGTCAAGTTCCAGCCATCGAAGCTCGTGTTCCCTACATTATAACAGGTGCTTCAAGTCATCTTGTTACAAGAAGAGGTCCACAGGCTAACTATGGTGGTCTTCCAGCAGACTCTCCGTTGCGAATAACCGATGCGGATGGAATGAGTTACATGTTCCACTATTGTACCACCACATATCACTATTCAGAAACAGTTGCTCATTTCTTTGCTGAAGCCATGAAACCTTTGCTTGCAAGTGAATACGGTATTACAAGGAATCTTAGGCTTGCGGTTCTTTACCGTGACGACGCTTTTGGAAAAGGAGTTTGGGATGCAACCAAACACTTCATCGAAGCGGACAACCTGCCAATAGATATTGTTGCCGAACAAAGCTATCCTATAACCACAACAACCTTCCAAGCAGAACTAACAAACGTTAAAGCAGCTAAACCTGACGCAGTTTATGTCGTAGACTTTACAGGAAACACCGCCACAATTTATAAACAAGGACAAAACGATGTTGGATTAAACAGTATTTACATAGCAGTCGAATGCTGTGAAGAGCCAGAGTTTTACACTGCACTCGGAGAATGGGGTGATCGCCAACTACTAGAATCAAAATTTGCTTCCTACGCTGGACCACCCTTCTATCTGTCGGCAATGGATGACTACGTGGCTGCCTACCAAGACAAATACAATACTATTCCAGGAATGATGGGCGCAGACACATACGACGCATTCTATATAGCAAAAGACGCCATAGAACGAGCAGGAACATTAGACAAGAGTGACATTAGAGCAGCCATAGAATCATGCAATATGAACCAAATGTTGATCATAACTGAGAGCGGAAAAATCCAGTTCAGCACCGCTACAGAAGCATACCACGAGATTGCTCCGTTCACCTTTGTGGAACAGCTGTACTACGATGCAACCATTGGCGAATGCAGACCACAAGTAATCTGGCCTGAAACGGCTCCAATTGTTGGCACAATAAAGCAGGCAGATTTTGTGCTTCCCGACAACTACGCGCTAGGAAGTCCCTGAGAATGACTTTCAAAAGTCAACGGGAACTTCCCAACCATCCTTTTTTCTTTATTTCTAGAATTTTTTGTTTTCCTCTTGAATTATCCTTATAGCGGAAATTTTAAGTAGAATATAGCCAAACAAACGGTTGAAAATCAAATGATTGACGCTACAACGTTGATTCTAACTTTGATATGGGGTGTAGCAATAGGCTGTATATACATTTTACTTGCCACAGGATTGAATCTAATTTTTGGCGTAATGAAGCTGGTGAATTTTGCCCACGGCGAACTCCTAATGGTGGGTGCATACGTAAGCTTCTCAATAAGCACCGTCTTTGGAGTGAATGCCTACATTGCACTATTCTTGTCGATGGGAATAGTTGCATTAATTGGAGTAGCAGTTGAAAGATTGGCTTTCCGCAGGGTTTTGGGAGCAGACAAACTTAACGAAATTTTTGTAAGCCTGGGATTGATTCTGGTATTTGACAATATTGCTGTTCTGATTTGGGGCGAAAAAATTAAACAAATTACCAGTCCCTTCGAAAACATGAGCTTACATTTGGGTGAAGTGGCCATAAGCTATGACCGGCTAATTTCTCTCGCATTTGTTGCTGCCATACTAGTTGGGCTAGTTTTGTTGATTAAGAAAACCAAGATAGGCAGGGCTATGAGAGCAACAAGCCAAAAAAGTCAAGCCGCAATGCTCATGGGAATAAACATTGAACACATTTACATTTTCACTTTTGCGTTAGGCGCCGCATTAGCTGGAGCCGCAGGTTCACTTTATGGCATAATCGCTCCGTTCACTCCATACATAGGAGCAATACCAACCATCAAAGCGTTTGCAATCATAATCTTGGGTGGCTTAGGAAGCATACCCGGCGCAATAATCGGCGGGTTATTATACGGAATTGCAGAACAATCAGCAGTCATATTTTTTGGCGGCATCTGGAGAGACGCAGTTGCGTTTTCACTTCTAATAATTGTTCTTATCCTCAGACCAAAAGGACTCTTTGGAGAGAAGGGCGACTAAATGTTCAGGAAAAAGTTCACGAAAGACAACATTCTCAAGATTCTGCAGTCCACAAAAGGCAGAATAATCCTGATTGCAATCGCAGTTTCTTTGGCTTTTCCCCTTTTTGTAAGCGACACTTACATTATTCGCATCTTAACACTTATCGCCATCTTCACGATATACGCTTCAAGCTGGAATCTATTAGCCATGTCGGGGCAAGGCTCACTAGGTCACGCAGCATTCTTGGGCATAGGCGGATTCACTTCATCGTTGCTTGCAATAAACTTGGGCATACCCCCAATAATCGGAATATTCATCGGAGCTGCATTCTCTGCAGGAATCGGATTTTTGATAGGCGTCACATGTGTAAGACTTCAAGCCTGGTTCTTAGCCATGGTAACCTTCGGCTTTTCCGTTATCGCAGAAACCCTGTTCAGTCACTTCGATGACTATACCCATGCCGTTCTTGGTTTCCCAACTCCATTATTAGTAGCACCAGGATTACCATTCTATTACTTTGCAGCTGTAATCAGCATAATAACCGTGGCTGTGATATATTTCATAATGAAGTCAAAAATGGGTTTAGCTTTCCGAGCAATACATCAAAACGCAGTTGAAGCAAGCATGACTGGCATAAACACTGCAAAATACAAACTTTACGCATTTGTTCTCAGCACATTTTTTGCTGGATTGGCAGGCGCAATCTACTACCATTTTCTAAAATACATTAGTGTCTCAGTTTTTGTTGCAGACAAATCATTCCAGCCGCTGATGATGTCAGTTATCGGCGGTCTTGGCACCATCGAAGGTCCAATAATAGGCTCGGCGATAATGGTCTTTATTGACACGCTTCTGCCAAACATAGATGGCGCCCTGCAGCTTGCTCTAAGTCCACTCTTTCCAGCAGTAAGTAATGTGGGACCGCCAGTACGTTTGCTGGGGCTTGGCATCTTTCTTGTCATAATAGTTGTTTTCTTGCCCAAAGGGATATCATCGTTGCTCCGTAAGATGTATCGTTATGTACGCACAGAACTGACCAGAAGTGATAAAACTTGAAGGGACATGACCATTTCAGAGAGTTATTAGGAATCAAAGTTCTTGAAATAAGAGACGGTTACGCGAAAATGTCTCTGGAAGTCACAAAAGAACACACAAACATTGCAAGCTTCACTCATGGAGGCGTGCTGTTTTCTTTGGCTGACTGTGCATTTGCTGAAGCCGTAAACTTTGGTGATAAGCAGGCAGTTGCGGTTCAGGTTAGCATAAACTACTTACGACCCACATTAGAGGGAGACATTTTGACTGCTGAGGCAAATACTGTTTCGGATGGAAAAACTTTAGCTTTATGCAGAGTAGTAGTTAAGAAAGAAGACAAAGATGTGGCCTTGTTCTCGGGATTAGCGTATAAAATCCAGTCCGACAAGAATGTTTGAAGCTTCTCCTTTTTTTGTTTTCTAGCTTACACAAAAGGCTTAAAATGTTTTAATTCGTTTCCAGTTAGCTGTAATGAGGGTGAAGACGATCAGAACGCTTTCAGTTGCCAAATTTGGTGGAAGTTTACTAAGTGAAGATGGCAAGAATATCCCTGCTATTCTGGATTGTGTAAATGATCTTAAAAATCAAAGCGATTTAGGTCCAATAGTTGTTTTTTCTGCGCCAAACGGATTCACCGACAAGCTCATTCAACTAGGCGAATCATGTACACAATCTGGACCCCTTCCAGTAGACTATATCTTTAACGTCTACGAAAAATTAGCCAAAAAGTACGTCAAAGGCAAGTATCTAAAACAAGCTATCAGTGAACTGAAAAACTATAAGCGGCAACTGGATGACTCTTTGGCTTTAATAAACAAACGCTTTCATGGAACAGTCAAAGCAAAAGTTCTCACACATGGCGGAGAATTACCTACATCTGTATTGATGGATTATGTCCTGAGAAGCAACGGGTTCGACTCTTGTCACATTCAAAAAGAAAACTGGCCAATCATAACTGACGATAACTTCGAAACTGCTACACCCAATTATCATCTGAGCAAAAGCAAATCTAAACCGCTTATCGAGGTGCTTGAAGCAGGAAAAAGTGTTGCTCTAGGAGGATTTCTTGGAATAACAAGTGACGGGCTAGAAACATTGCTTGGAAGAGGCGGCTCTGATCTTTCAGCTGTCTTTGTTTCATGTTTACTAAAGCGAAAATATAATGTTGAAACTGTTCTGTTTAAGGAGATGCCGGTTCAAAGTGCTGATCCGAGGATGGTTAGGGGTCAGGTAACTGAGCACATTGTTTCTCTTACGTATAATGAGGCTCATAAAGCGTCTAAGATGGGAATGAAGATTGTTCAAGGCGATGCAATCTCGATGGCTAAGCAATTCGGGCAGCCAATCAAGGTTATGTCAATGGTTAAACCCGAAGATTATACACTAATAAGTTCTGAAAGCAATCTTGATCAAACCGTGAAATGTGTTACAGGCAAATCAGGCTGTGCAATACTCACGATGGATGATACAAACAGCAGGTCTTTTGAAGATGCTTTGAGGATTTGGGAAAACTGTAATGATTTTCTGGATTTGGGCATTGAAACACTTGAGACCGGAAAACGAATCCGTGATTTTCTGTTTCTTGATTCAGATTTTCTGCGAAAGAATGAAGAGCGCCTCAAGGGCTTCGACGAAAACTTAACGATAGAATATGGCGTTGGAGTTGTCACCCTTATTGGAGACGGAATGAAGTATTCTTCTGGGGTCGCGTCAATGGCTATCGGGGCGATTCCTCAAATAAACATTAAACGTGGAATCTTTGCACCTCATACTTCGCAAATCATTCTAGTGGTAGAAGAAAATAAGGTTGGAGAAACGGTTGCTGCAATCTCCGGTAAAAGGCATGAAATGAACAAAAGCAAACATCGTCTCTAAATGGAACATGGATTTGTTACCGTTCTAGCAATTTTTCTACTTTCTCAGTGATCAGCTTCCATATTTGTCTAACATGCTCTTCCCTGGTTGTTCTCTGAGCAATACAAAAACGAATCACATACCTGCCTTTGAGCATAGTGTGGGTCAACAAGGTCTTGCCAGTTTGATTGACGCTTTCAAGCAACCGCCTATTCAACTCATCTAGTTGCTGTTCGGACATGCTTTTTGGATTAAACCTAAAGCAAACTAAACTAAAATCTACAGGAGCCATAACTTCAAAACGTGGATCATCATCTATCCACTGTTTTAGCATTTGTGCCAATCTGATGTGCTCACGAACCATATTCTGAAGACCTTCAACCCCATATGATCGCAGAACAAACCATAGTTTAAGTGCTCTAAACCGTCTTCCTAGCTGGATTCCCCAATCTCGGTAATTATTGACCTTGGCATCCACGCCCGTCTTGAGGTATTCAGGGTGAATTTCGAATGTTTTCTTGAGCGTTATTAAATCTTTAACGAAAAACGCTGAGCAGTCAAAGTTGGTGAGTAGCCATTTATGGGGATTAAAAACAAATGAATCCGAATATTCTATGCCCTCCATTATCCATCTCTTTTCTGGCAGTATAGCAGCGGCGCCTGCATATGCTGCGTCCACGTGAAGCCACACGTTATGTTTCTTGCAGATGGCTCCAATTTTGTCCAAAGGGTCTACGCCCGCAGAAGAGGTCGTTCCTAACGTAGCGCAGACAAAGGCTGGTTTTTTTACTTCAGCTATGTCCTCTCGAATTGTTTCTTCAAGCTTTGCGGGGATCATTGCAAAGTTCTCATCAGCGGGAATCAGTCGTATGTTCTCCTCACCATAACCGGCAATCTTCGCACCTTTCACAACACTTGAATGAGCTTCCTCTGAACAATAGACAGTCAAGAATTCAGCGAAGCCTTTGTTGTTAATCTCGAAGTCTGACGCCTTTTCTCTAGCGGCTATTAAGGCAACTAACGTAGAAGTGGATGCGGAATCCTGTATCACGCCTACCATGCCCTCAGGCAGGCCAACCATTTTCCTGAGCCACTCCAATGTCACCTCCTCTAGTTCTTCTGCTGCGGGTGAAGTCTTCCAGATCATGCACTGCGCCCCAAGCGCGGCTGTCAGAAATTCTCCCAGAACCGAGGGTGGACTATTGTTTGCTGGAAAATAGGCGAACCAACAAGGATGCTGCCAGTGGGTAATTCCGGGCAAGATGATGTTCTGGAAATCCTTGAGAATGTCCTCCATTTTCTCTCCTTTTGTTGGCGCATTTTTAGGAAGTTGTGTTTTGATTTCTCCCGGCTGGATATCCGGATGCACAGGATATTTTTCGATGTTTTTCATGAAATCGGCTATCCAATCCACCATTTCGTGCCCATATTTCCTAAACTGTTCGTTATCCATTTTTAGTATCTCTGTTCTGTTGTGACCAATAAAGGAGTTTGTGGGAGTGGATATCAAATTTTTGTTCCGTTTATATGTTATGACTATTTCAAGCGATAAAAATGTTGAATACTTTTTTAGAAAAACCTGATTTATCAGCTCTTTCTAAGAGCTAAGTGTGATCATATGACTAAATTGAGTTCGCAACAAGTCGCCGACTATTTTAATCGGAGCTACAAAGCTGTGGATGGACTGTGGTTTATGAAAGTTGAAGAGAAACACGGATTTGACGCTGCTCTAGAATTGGATAATGAAGTCTGGAAAGTAATGCCAAAGATTCAGGCTAGAATGATCCAATCATTTTTAGGGCTCGAAAACGGCTCAGAGGCTCTTCTTGAGAGTCTTGTAACAAAGCTTGAGTTGGAAGGATTCAAATTTAAGGCAGAAAAGACCGCAGAATGGATTTCGAATAATAATAACTGGTTGTCCATGGCATAATTTAATGATCAAAAGTGGGCGAAAGGACCTTTCTGGAATTATTGGTGAAACTATTTGCAGTACTGAATATCAAGTTTGGGTTTCTGAAATTGCTAAAACAATGAAGTTTAAACTCAAATCTCAAAAATGCAAAGAATCGCAACAGTGCATATTAGATTTTGTTCCCCAGTAAACTTTGGTATTTCTAAATTATGGTACAAAAAAGAAAACATCTAAACAACCAACTAATAAGAGACTTTTATGAATAAGTTGGAAGTCCACTTTGAATCAACAGTTGAAATTCAGACTATATAAGCAGGCGTGAATTTTTTTGGTAAAAATTTAACCCACTTGATTTCTAAAAAAGTAGAGTTGTGGGATTAATCGGGTGATAACTCCAGCAGTGACTTGATCCAAACTAAACCGTGGATTTGAGAGTTAGTCAAACATAGTGCTTCTTCTGTTAACAAAGAAGTCTGCACTATTAAATAATATGTTCTTACAACATATTTAGCTAATAATATGATTTCTCGGCGTGTTGAGCAGGCTATTTTTTTAGGTCTAGGAGTTCTTTGAGTGT
Organism: Candidatus Bathyarchaeota archaeon; assembly: GCA_963697165.1. Classification (GTDB taxonomy): domain Archaea; phylum Thermoproteota; class Bathyarchaeia; order Bathyarchaeales; family Bathyarchaeaceae; genus Bathyarchaeum. The sequence continues at coordinate 57,298 of CAVOMX010000012.1, read as the reverse complement.
GTGGATTTCGATGAGGTTGCTTGCATGTTTCATTTTTGTTCTAAAAGCGGCTGTGAAGAGCACCAAGTCCTCGATGTTTAGCAACTTCATGGAATACAGCATACATGCAACAGACAGTAGTCTGTCTTCTTCTTTGCGGTAATCATAATGCACTGGAACTACGCCATAAACCAGCTCCAGCTGCTTCTTTACCATCGGGCTTGGACGTAACCGCGATTATCTGATCTGCGAATCTTGAAACGGGAAATCATCTTCGCCGTGTAACCTGACCTAGTTAATGTAACAATCTTGGTCAAGGGCATGCTCTGGCAAATCCTCTGAATAGACCAGCTTACAGTATCCGAGATGTTAACAAATCCCCTGTCTTTAACGCTGCTTTTTGTCGCCTTTTCCACCTCCAAGGCTATACGAGTCATCATAGCCACAGACTCGACCGGAAACTCGCCAACCGCTGTTTCTCCAGAAAGCATGGTTGCGTCGGTTCCGTCCAGTATCGCGTTTGCCACGTCGCTGACTTCGGCTCTTGTTGGGTTAGGCTGATGCATCATGGATTCCAGCATCTCCGTGGCTGTCACAACAGTTTTTCCTGCCTGATTGCACACTGCGAACCAGAGACTTCTGGACTAGAGGAACACGTTCTGGCTCGATTTCGACGCCCAAGTCGCCTCTTGCAACCATGATTGCTTCTGATGCGTTTAGAATCTCCTTGAAGTTTGTGATTCCCTCAAAGTTTTCGATCTTAGCAATCACTGCCCCCTTGAAGTCCTTCAGCCGCTGACTTGAGGTTTGCTACGTCTTTGGCGTTTCTTGTAAATGAGAGAGCCAAAAACTCTACTTCATGCTCTTTTGCAAAGTCGATGATCTTCAGGTCCCGTTGTGATAGGGTTGGAACTGTAAGTTGTTTGTTTGGAACGTTGACGCCTTTGCCATCAGATACTACCCCGCCGTTCTCTACAAGCAGACGCAATGAACCATCAGCCTTTTCGATAACAGAATGTTCTGATTCTGCCGTTATCAATGAAAATCACATCGCCAACATTCATATGGTCAATGAAGTTGTGATTAAAGCTGATTGCCTCACCATTGAAGCCCGCCTCAAGCACCTCGCCCTTCTTGACGACATGTTCTTTGTCTGTTCGAATCCTGATTTCTGGACCCTTCAAATCAACCATAACAGGCATGTCAGCTACTTCTCGAACATTGTCCACAACCTGCCTGTAACGGTCAAAGTCTCCGTATGCAGTGTTTATTCTAACACAGTTCATGCCAGCCTGAAACATCCTTTCCAATGTCTCAGACTCTAGACTGGCGGGACCAATCGTGCACACGATTTTGGTTTTCTTCAGCAACCCAATTGTCACCCTGCAATAGGAGGTATGGTTTTTCAGCGTTTAAGTCTTGAAAAAGCAACAGTCACGCCGATGGCGACAAGAAGAAGTCCTATGCCTATCTCAGAAGCCAAAACGATGCTTTCATATCCACTCTGTTTTACAAGTATCCCGATAGAGCCCAGACAACCACGAAACAGAACGCTATGTCTTTTCTTTTTGCGAGCATTGCTAAAGATAGTAGCAAAGCAACACAGATTATCACAACAGCCCACGTCGACGCCTCGATGCCAAATCCATCCCAGCCAAAAGCCGTCAAAGCAACCGATACGTTAGCTATGGTGGCGATGCTTATCCAGCCCAAGTAAACGCTGAAAGGCAAATGCACAAACACCATCTCCTTAAGCGAAGCAGCTGCCCTGCCAATATCCAGCCGCAAATAGATGAGAATCAAGCTTGCCAACAGCGCAAACATCAAAACCAGACTATACATGAACAGTTTGTAGTGCCAAAGAAACAGCCAAACAACGTTACAGGCGCAACTTAACGCAAACAGCAAACCAATCTGACTTAGAAACGGCTTGTCCCTGTTCTTGGATAATGCTTGATAGACGATGAATGCCAGCAAAAGCATGTAGATGACACCCCAAATCGCAAACGTGAAACCCTCTGGCGTAACCAATGTTGGATAAAAATCGGAAACCTCGCCGCTTGTCACCCCATTTAGTAGGGTTGTGCTTCCAGCCAGCCCATTCACGGCAACAGTTACTATGAAGGCGACTATGTTGATTGTCTGAAAGAAAATCGGTCTATTCAACACCATAAAAGTACCATATACACTGACTGTTCATATAAAAATTTGCACAACAAATCATAAGATGGTGGTGCGGCGGGCAGGAATCGAACCTGCGAACCCCTATGGGAAAGGATAGCTCATCAAACGCTGATCTTGAGTCCTCCGCGTTTGACCTGGCTTCGCTACCGCCGCCCATCTCTTCAAAAGAAACAGGAAATAGTTAATTTAAGCCTTACCTCTCACACACAAACTCACGTGATAACAGTTCCAACCTGTTTACCCTTAACTGCAGCCAAAACATTCTCCGAGTCATAACCATTCACTACTACTGTCTTTATTTTGCATCTCTGGAGAATCTTAACTGCTTCAGGATCGATAATTTGGTTAATCCCTGCCCTGTGACTGTTTGCCTCAAAGAGCTTCCCCAAATCTTCAAACCGTAACGCATCCAGTTTTTTTGCGTCAGAATACTTCTTCGGGTCCTTGCTGTATATGCCGTCCACGTTTGAGCCTTTCACCAACAAATCAGCATGTATTCGTTCGCCAATCAATGCAGCTACTGAATCTGTTGTCATTCCCGGACGCAAACCACCAAACACCACAACCTTACCCGTATCCAAACAAGCTTGAGCCTCATCTACAGAAACGGGAACACTTCCACAGCCAATCTCGCCCAAACCTAACATGAACAGTTGAGCAAACAGCCGCGAAACATGAATCGCAGCCCAGTCCCTTCTTGTCTCCTCTAAACCAAGATCTGCTGCCGCTTTGATGAATTCTCTAGCAAGCGAGCCTCCGCCCACAACTGCGACAACCTCGTGTCCCTGCTGCTTCAATTCTTTCAGCAAATCAACATATTTGGCTATCAGAAGAGAGTTGAGAGGAGAACCCACAACTGAACCGCCAACACGAACCACAACCTTCATTATCGAATCATCTACAGATATTTCATGATTACGGGTAATATAACATTCTCTGCCACCCCAAGATTCAAAACCTTATAACTATTTATTGCCATATTCTATCAAAATAAACTGCAGTCCACCCCATAAGGGTGAAAAATCATGGACGAAGTTGAACTGGTATTTTTGGGAACAGGAGGCGGAAGATTCGCCACCATAACACAGAAACGAAGAACAGGAGGAATACGCCTCATCTCCCAGAACTTTAACATTCACGTTGACCCTGGTCCAGGCGCCCTCATATACTCGCTAGAAGCAGGGTTGTCTCCCCAAAAAATCAGGGCATTACTTGTTTCTCATAGACACCCCGACCATTACACTAACGCGGAGATTCTAGTTGAAGCCATGACCAAAGGCATGCTTAAGAAAAGAGGAATCGTAGCCGCGCCCCCAAACATCCTAATCGGAGACCAAGAAACTGGACCCGCAATCTCCACATACCACCAGAACATGTTAGAAAAGGCAATAATATTGAAACCCGGCGTCAACTTCAAAGTCGGCAACACCAAAATAGTTGCCACAAAAACTATGCACTCTGACCCTGAAACTGTAGGTTTTAGGTTCAAAATCCCTGAGGTCGGCGACATCGGATACACCGCCGACACCGAATATTTTGAAGGCATCGAAGAACAATATATAGGAGTTAGAATCCTCATCCTTTCTGTAATGAGACCCCTAGGAAGCCCATGGGCGGGACATATGACGCCAAAAGAAGCCGCCAAAATCGTTGACACCGTCAAGCCTGAGATGGTTATAGCCACACACTTCGGAATGAAAATGCTCTTCAGCGGACCCGCATACGAAATAAAAATAATCGAAGACACAACTGGAGTTCCAGCGGTAGCAGCTTTTGACGGAATGAGACTTCGGGTAGGAGAAAAAATTGCTATTAAAAGAAGTAGGAGAAACCCCAAGGGGTTAGAAGGATTCCTAAAAAGGAACTGAAAACAACAAAAACTTTGTTTATCTCCAACTCTTGTGGGTCATCAGCTTATTACATGTAGATTTTCAACGCTTTACTGGCCTGTAGTAAGTAAATGACGTAGAGGCTTATCACAAGCTCAACCAGCAGATAGCCTCCATTGTATACCGTAGAGTAGATTGCAGGATTCATTCCCTCAGGCGCGTAACTGGCAAAAAAGATTATGCCCGAAAGGAAGTGGGCAACAAATCGCCCAATTATGCCCAAGCTTGCGCCTAAAAAGGAACGATTCTGGAAGAATCCCGCAATTCCCAACAACCCAAAAGCAATTGGATAATCGAGCAGCACCTGTGCGGGATGAAAAATGTAGGGTCCAAACGCAAACTGGACTACGCCATAGACTGTAGCCGCGAACAGCCCCACTTTTGGTCCTCTTCGCAGCGCCAACCAAAGAATCGGCACCATCGACGCCGCGGTTACGGAGCCTCCTTGTGGTAGACTGAAAAGTTTGATGTAACTTAAAACTGTGGCAAGAGCCACAAACGTAACTGTTTCTGCTAATATTTTTGTCGAAAACCCATGTTTAGTTTCTGTCATTTCTTTCCCTCCGCCAGCATTACCTGGATCAGGTTCTTAGGGTCGACAACAGTCCAGTTGTCCTCTCAGCCGGGTTAACCCAGCTCCCCATACACCTTAAAGTAAATGAGCCCATTCTTTGTATTTAAGCCTGACTAACAAGTTTCATCACATAATCTGGGGTGTCCTTGATGTTTGGACGCAATAACTGTTATAAACCGTTTTTGGTTATTCTTTTCTTATGTCAAATAAAGTTCATTGTGCACATATCCTCGTGAAAACTGAGAAAGAAGTAAACACAGTTTTAGAACGGTTAAAGAAGGGAGAAAACTTTTCAGCCATAGCCAAAGATGTTTCGCTCTGTCCATCCAAAAAGCGCGGCGGAGACCTCGGAACCTTTGGTCGCGGACAGATGGTGAAGGAATTCGAACAAGTCGCCTTCGCTCTCGAGAAAGGACAAATCTCTGGAATAGTGAAAACCCAGTTCGGCTATCACATAATCAAACGGCTTGAGTAACAAACAAGTAATCAGCAACTTTCATCGGGTCATTTAACCGTAACAACAAAATAACACTAAACCTGTAGTAGACGCAGAAAGAAGGAGATGCTGATGGCAGATTATAAAGTTAAAGACATAAACTTGGCTCCTCAAGGAGCATTACTTGTTGAATGGGCAGCAAAGCACATGCCCGTATTAGCTCAGATTAGAAGCAGATTCCAAAAAGAGAAACCCTTAGCAAATATCACTATTGGTGCATGTCTGCATGTAACCAAAGAAACCGCAGTTCTTGCAGAAACTCTCAAGGCTGGAGGCGCAACAATTGCCCTTTGTGGCTCAAATCCTCTTTCTACCCAAGACGAAGTGGCAGCATACCTCGCCACTAAAGGAATAAACGTTTATGCTTGGCGCGACCAAACAACCGAAGAATACTTCTGGTGCATAAACAAGTCACTGGACTATAAACCCCAAGTAACGTTAGATGACGGCGCCGACGTTGTGGGCACCCTCCACAAGGAACGAACAGAACTGTTAAAGAATGTAATTGGAGGAACCGAAGAAACCACCACAGGAGTCATAAGATTAAGAGCCATGGAACAGGACAACGCACTCAAATACCCAATAATAGCCGTAAACGATGCATACACCAAATACCTGTTTGACAACCGATACGGCACCGGACAAAGCACAATAGACGGAATATTACGTGCCACAAGCATCTTGCTGGCTGCAAAAAACTTTGTTGTTGCAGGTTACGGATGGTGCGGCAGAGGCTTAGCCATGAGAGCCAAAGGCATGGGAGCCAAAGTAGTAGTCACAGAGATTGACCCCACAAAGGCTCTGGAAGCGGTGATGGATGGCTTCCAAGTTATGCCCATGGATAAAGCTGCTGAGATTGGAGATGTTTTCGTGACGCTCACAGGAAACAAGGGCGTTATCAGAAAAGAGCACATGCAGAAGATGAAAGATGGCGCCATAATCGCCAACAGCGGACACTTCAACGTCGAAATCAACATACCTGACTTGGAGAAGATGTCCAAGTCCAAGAGAACGCTAAGACCAAACTTGGAAGAGTACACTCTTGCGGATGGAAGAAAACTTCATTTGCTGGCTGAGGGCAGGCTTGTGAATCTTGCCGCGGCAGAGGGGCATCCGTCAGAGGTTATGGACATGTCCTTCGCGAATCAGGCGCTGTCAACAGAGTATCTGATCAAAAACAGGGGACTGGAAACTAGAGTTTACCGTGTGCCCAAGGAGATAGATGAGCTTGTGGCGGGTCTGAAGTTGAAGGCTATAAACGTGGAAATTGATGTGCTTACAGACGAGCAGAAGAAGTATTTGGCTACTTGGGATGCAGGAACTATCTGATTTGACAATAAAGCTTATAATATGGTTCTAGATAGAGTTGGCTACATCGTGGTGAATAATAGAATGGTTAGTAAAGATCAAGCTATCGGATGGGTAATCTTTCTGGTCTGTGCTGTAGTCATTGTCGGATACATTGTCACACTCTTTGGTTACGAACAGTTAGTTAAACCAATTATTGACTTGGGACTTGCATCTGACGTCCAATTCTGGTTGATTGCAGTTCCAGTGCTGATCGCTTTTGTCGCAGTCCTAGCGATAGGAGCATGGATTGGCTGGACAATGGGAACTACTCCGCCTCCGAGACCAATCGAAGAGATTGAATCCGAGAGCACAACAGAGTAAAAACATAAACTCTATTTTCTTCCTTTTTCTTTCATATTTTGGTAGTGTTTCAAATGAGCAAAGTTAAGGGAATAGTTCTTTGTGGAGGAAAAGGCACACGCCTTAGACCACTTACAAATTATATCCAGAAAACTATGGTTCCTGTGGGATTGAAACAGAAGCCGCTTCTAGAATATGTGGTTCGCCTGTTCCGTTTTCACGGAATCAAAGACCTAGTTTTTCTGGTCAACTACAAATCAGAACAGATCATGAATTACTTTGAGGATGGCTCCAGATTTGGTGTGAACATCACCTACGTAGAAGATGATGCTTCTTCAAAGGGAACAGCAGGTGCAGTGCTGACAGCCTACAATAAGGGCGCGGTGAGCCCAAAGGACACTTTGTTTGTATATTACGGGGACATCGTAACAAACATGAATCTCACAGACCTGCTGCAGTATCACAAAGACAAAAAGGCGTGGGGTACTGTTGCATTGTCATCGGGCTTCAAAGTCCGAGTTGGATTGGCAAATCTGAGTTCGGAAGGAAAGGTTCTGGGATTTGAGGAGAAGCCGACTTTAGAAAAGCCAGTGAGTGTAGGAATCTCCATACTGAAGGGCGAGACCCTTGAGGTGATGAAACAGTTGAAGGGAGATAAACCCGAACTGGATCTGATGGGAGAAGTGCTGCCGCATCTCATAAAATGTGACAAGCCCGTTTACGGATATGTGTCAAAAGCCTTCTGGTATGATGTTCTCAGCACCGAAGCATACGAGAAGCTGGATCCGACAGCTTGTTGATGAAACGTTTAAGGAACATCCTGGGCTAAAAACGGTTCTGGTTTTTGTTCTGTAAGGCTGTCTTTTGGGGCAGCGGCTCCAATCAGCAGTTTCTTCTTTTTATTCTTTGCTCATAACTTTTATAAATCGACACTTATGTTAGTAGGTCTATTGCTGGTGATTCATTGGAGCCAAGTAGAAAACCCTTGAATGCATTGACTAAACAGTTGAACAGTTTTGTAGCTATTGTCCTAAAGAATGGAGTTGAATATAGAGGTACAATGGTTCGGTGTGACAGCCACATGAATGTGCTGCTGGAGAAAGCTACCGAGCGTGTTGATGACCAATTGACTGCAAACTACGGAAGCATACTCCTTAGAGGAAACAACATACTGTACATCTGTGTCGACATGCCTCACGAAAAGTAAGACCATACTGCTGCTGGACTCGTTCAATCTTGCGTCGTTACGTTAGTTTTCGGAATCTTCTGTGACGTAAGTTAGGGCATCTTGCAGCTTGGTTTCTAGTCCATATTTTCTTTGGAAAAAGGTTAGAACATTTTGTATGTCTCGTTCTAGCAGTTCCTTTGCGTTTGGGTGCTTTGTGGAGACGTTTTGTGGCCAGTCGATTATGAGAATATGCATGTTTGGCTGAAGTATGATGTTGTATGGGCTGAGGTCTCCATGTATCATGTTGACGTCTTGGTAAGTCTTTCTTATGTTGAAAAGTATCTCGTTTAGGACGGTCTGTGCGTCTGGCAGTTTGGGGTAATGGTAAAGCTCTGCGCCTTCTATCATGCTCATGACCAAGACGTGTCGGGTCTGTTTGATTGGCTCAGGAACCGCCACGCCCTTACATACAGCAGCTTCAGGGCAACGTACTCTTTTTTGGCTGCGATTCTGGATTGGTGGTTCCAGTCGGGAGTGTAGCTGTATTTGACCGTGTAGTTTCGTTTGAGTTTGGTTTTTTTGAAGCTGGTTCTGCCTATACGATGGAATTTAAGTGCCAACTGCTTTTCATCTGGTCCAAGGGCGTTGTAGACGTCTGATTCTTTTCCTACTCCTAGGGGTTTGCCGAAGGCTTCGATTATGTCTGCTTTCACTAGGGCGTTTATGGCTAGGGTGTCGTATCCTGCTGTTGTGAGGCTGTAGCCAAGATATTTTCCTTGCCAACCCTTCAATAGCCGATTTTTTGTGAGATTCGGTAATCGATAATCTATTTCTGAAAGCGGAAGCTCTGATTGCTTTTGGATTGCATCTTTTGGTGCATACTCATAATTTCTCATCTGCTGCTCTATGGCTTCCAGTAAACTGAAGGTCTTCTAGGTTCGAGTTTACGAAAGGCTCGCACAGCAATACTAACGGCTGACATAACTAAACATTAACTGTGAAAGAGCACTTAAGGAGTTTACCGATTCAACTTCAACAAGTAAACAAGTTTTGTTTTTGTCCATCAGTGGTTATATGAAAAGTGCCATTCTGTAATCGTTTCTGTATTTGCCGTTGACGTAGTTTCTTTCCACAGTTTTCCTTCTATTTCAAAACCCGATTTCTTGAACACGTGGATGGCTCGGTCATTGTCGGTGCTTACGAGGAGGTAAACTCACATAGCAGTCTGAACTCGATTCTGTCAGCTTTTGGGGTGCATATTCACTTTTCTTTTTTCGTTGTTTGGTTGGTGTTGCTGGTTCAGAGAAGTTCTATAGTCTATATAGTTTACGGGGTATATGAATATATTTTTCGCTTACGTATTGAAACCCTTGAAGAAATACTAACCACAGAAAGGTTAGATAAACAAAATTGGAGGTGAATAAAGAAATGAAATGTTCTGACTGTAATTCAGAAATGAAAGTAGACAAAGAATTAGGCTACATGATACAACACAGATGCGACGTCTGTAGAAGAGTAGAAACATTGTGGACTGTCTGCGTAGCCGCATGAAGCCACACAAAATAAACGGTTTTTCTTATCCACAAACTAAGCCGATAACAAGTTTGGCTGGTTTGCGTTTCTAGTTTTATCCGAATTTGATTGCTTTCTTAACCTCAAAATTGGTTTCCATATTCCAGAAATAGGCTTCGCCTTTGGAGATTCTGAAAATAACTAAATCGGGGCTTTTCAGCAGTAAAGCCTCAAGCTTTCAAAAATTGCCTCTCTTCAACCAACTTTCCCTTTAACTCTACATCATTTAAGAATTCAACAGTTCCCTTTACCCTCATCATAACCCCATCCTTCTCATCTCGGATTGTAAAAGCACAATTCAACCTTAGGATTCTGTTTCAACTGACTATACACCGGTTTCATTGCACCTGTGTGAAAATTAAAGCCAGACTCATCAGCATACCACATAAAAAAGCCTCTACCTGCAGCTGATCACCCTTCAACCGTTGACAATATAACTCACTGGATTTTCGTTAGCAAACTTGACACAATCCTTAAACTCCATAACTTAGTCCACCACTTTCATTTTCTTGAAAGCACAAACTGCATATTAAACTTGTGAGCACCACCAAAGATAGGGGCGCAAATTATATGGTTGACAAAAACTTGGCGGCCGTTTGCGAACTGTTTTGTGGCGCCTGTGAACACTTAAACACAAAATGTAGAGGATGCGGCAATCAAGAAGGCAAACCATTTTGGACCACCATGATGAAAGTTGAATCATGCCCTCTATACAACTGCTGCGTTAACACGAAACAGTTGGAGCATTGCGGTTTATGCAGTGAACTACCCTGTGAAACATTCTTGTCGTTAGGTGACCCATAGTTAAGTGATGAAGAGGCAGAGAAGGCTCTTGTTGCACGACAAAGCGACCTCCTCAAAAGAAAAGAAGTTGGAACAGAACAATGGCTTAAACAAAAAGAAGGCAGATCTTAAGTTTATAGTTCAACGATTTTGATTGACTCCAGCGACCGCTCAACCATCGCTTCTATGTCCAGCTTCTCCTCCGCCTTGAGAACTTCTTCTATCTTCGCTTTTGTAGATGGCTGATAGGGAACTGCTGTGCATGGTGCCGCCTTCTTGCTCGAAGGCTCATAAGTCCCAATCTTTCTTCCAATTGCCTCAGTTTCTTGCTTGTCAAAACCCAGCAGAGGTCTATGAACAGGATATTTTTTAACGACAGAGTCCAGCACTCTCAGGTTAGTTAAGGTCTGGCTAGCCTGCTCGCCTATGGCTTCTCCCGTAACGATTCCCTCAGTCCTCAACTGTTCTGCCAGCCGTTCAGCAACCCGATACATCATACGTTTACAGAGCAAACACGAATATTTCCTGTTAGTTTGCATGATTTGTTTCAGGTTTTCGCCATGCTGAACCACGTAAACCTTTCTTGGAAACCCAATAGCCCAACTGAACAGCACCTCAGCAACCCGATAGGCTCGTTCTGTTGTGGTTTCATCCGTGAATGGACTATTGTCAAAATAAACAAGCACAACTGGGCTGCCTCGTTTCATAACCAGCCAGCACCCAACAGCCGAATCTATTCCTCCACTAAACAAGCCAACAAGTTTCGGCTGAACACCAAGAGGCATACCGCCAACAGCCTCAACAGTCTGCGAATAAACAAAAGCTTCGTTATCCCTAATTTCAACGCCTAAAACAACGTCAGGATTACCCAAATCAACCCTTAATCCCAGTTTCTCCCCAAACTCATCCAAAACCCTCTGACCCAACAATTTGCGGACGTCAGCACTTGAATATTCTAGTTTGCCAACACGTTTACATCTAACAGCAAAACTGTTTCCCTCCTCTAACGCGATACCCGCCACGAACAGGCTTTTCTCGATTACATCCTCAAGTTTAGAACTTGTTTCAACTGCAGGAGAAACCGAAGAAATCCCAAAAACACGCGCCAGCTTATTCGCCGCCTCCACTGCCGAATCCGTTTTCAGGTAGAATCTGCCGTGTCTACGAACAAGCTCGCTGTAGGGAACATTGTAATGCTTCAATGTTTGTCTTAAGATTTCTGGCAAGACGCTTCTCATAATATTTTCTGGTCCAAAGCTTTTTGAGCCAAAGTTCTCCGCTGAAATGAATGATAACAGAGTCGTAAACATTGTTTAAACTAGCTTCCACTTGGGTCCCTCAGCAGTATCCTCTATAACCAAACCTAACTCTTTCATTCTAGCTCTTATATCATCCGACAAGCCGTAATCTCCCTTCTTGCGTAGCTCCTCTCTCAAATCGAACAGAAGCTTCACCAGATCATGAGTTATCTTCCCGCTAACTTCCTTGGTCTTCTCTCTATGGAAGAGCCCCAAAGCTTTTCCAAGCTCCGAAAAATTGTCAAAAACTTGTTCCACAATCTTTGTGCTCACTTGTTTCTGTTCGTCAAGAAACCTGTTAATCTCCTTCGACAACTCAAAGAGGGCAGCTAACGCCTGCGGAGTGTTAAAATCTTCATCCATGGCCTTCACAAATTCGCTCCTAAGTTTCTCCACATTCTCGCCAAACAGACGCTCAACCGTATTTGGTTCTCGTTTCACCGAAACATTCTTGGCATCCTCCAAAGACTCCAAAGCGTTATAGAGCCTATTCAAGCTGGTTTCAGCACCCTTTAGCCGCTCATCAGTAAAATCTATCTCACTCCTGTAATGAGTAGACAAAACAAAGAGACGGATAGCCTCAGCAGAATACTTCTTCAACGCCTCACGAACAGTTATGTAGTTCCCTAACGACTTAGCCATCTTTTCCCCATTAATCTTAAGAAAACCCGTATGCAGCCAATACTTAACAAAAGGCTTCTTTCCAGTCATAGCCTCACTCTGGGCAATCTCGTTCTCATGATGAGGAAAAATCAGGTCACGAGCCCCACCGTGAATATCAAACTGGTTTCCCAAATACTTCAAGCCCATAATCGCACACTCGATGTGCCACCCCGGAAAACCGATACCCCATGGACTCCACCACTTGAGAACAGTGTCTTGCGTTGCTCTTTTCCAAAGCGCAAAGTCTCTTGCATTTCTTTTATCTTGGTGAACCTCGAATCTGGAGCCCTCAAGCGTTTCGTCAATCTTAATCTTGGACAGTTTGCCGTAGTCATCCAGTTTTGATACGTCAAAGAACACATTTCCGTTAACCTCGTAGGCGATTCCCTTCTGTATCAGAGACTGGATTGCCTCAATCATTTCAAGGAGGTGCCCTGTGGCTCTGGGAGAAATGTCTGGTCGTTTCACGTCCAAAGAATCGAGGTCTTTGAAGTATTCTCGCATGTAAAATTCAACCAACTGCATGGGCTCAACTCTCCGTTCTTTCGCCCTTTTCCCAATTTTGTCTTCAGATGTGTCTGTGGTCAGGTGACCCACATCCGTGATGTTCTGAACGTAGAAGACCGAGTAGCCCTTAAACTCCAACCAGCGAACAATAACGTCAAAGGCGATGTATGTTCTGGCGTGACCTAGATGAGCCCAGTCATAGACGGTGGGTCCACAAACGTACAAGCCTACTTGCTTATCATGTAATGGCTTAAACTCTTCTAGTTGTCCGCTCATTGTGTTGAAAACTCGCAAAACCATAACATTTCACCTAGACAAAGACTTCTAATTTATTGATGATTAAGCCCTCAAACAGAAACTTAGGCTACCAATGATTTAAATCTAATCAGAAAATTAGCTATTACGTTTATTGAATTGTAGAACGTTAATGTTGGAACTTCGGAAAATCCTGTTCTAATCACAGAAAATAAGCCTCAAAAATGGGATTAAAAACGGAAAAAAACGTTTTTGTGGAATATTGGGTGTCTAGATTTTGGATTCATTAAACCTAAATATCCTGAACAGAGCCTATTTATCAAAGAACATTCGAGATGCAGTAAGATTGACGGAAGAAGCCGTAGTGGTTGTTTGTCCAAATCCAAGATGTCAAAGGGAAGTCGAAGAACCCTTACTATTAACTATCCTCTCTGTCACACCGCCAAAACAGTACGAAGCTTGCCCCTACTGCTTTGCCAAACTGGAACAAGAAGCGTCCATCATACGAAGCAAGTTCCAGAACCAACCATTGTACAAGAAGAAGCAACAGATACAGAAGAAGAAGAGGAAACAGCAACAATTCTAGTCCGAAAACACTGTTCTAGAAAAGGTAAAAGATTCAGGTCCCAACTTCTTCAAGAAAGTTAAAGCTTTGATTCCCAACACTAGCGGACATCAAAAAAGAGAAGAAAGAGAAAACAAAGCAACTTAAAGCTGAACCCGCAGTCACAAAAGAAGAAGTGCAAAAAGATAAACCACAAAACAGAACCCGAAATCAAATAAAGAGGAACAGAAACCCGAGTCATCTATCAACAAAGAAGTCGCGTCGTCAGGTTGCCCACAAACTTTCGGATACTTGGCTAACCGACCAAAAGACGTGCCCATCCCTCAAGGGTGCTTGGTATGCCCAAAAATGGTGGACTGCATGCTAAGTCCAAGAGACGACTAATAAATATGCAAAAAATGTTTAGCCGACAAACGTTTTTTAGTAAAAAACTTTGAGGACAGCCAACGTAAACGAGGAACAGACAGATTTAGGCAGAAACATTTCAAGAACCTTTTAAAAGCTTCCTATAAGAAACAGTTTCAGTCGATCGGAGAAACTGAAATTGTCTGAGGCGTCGCGTATTCACTCAAAGGCTAATGTGACCAAGTTGGGTGCAGTTCTTTTAGGAAAGCACGTTGCATGCGACGCTTACGGCGAGTCTAGACCAATAAGAGTGGTTACTCATGCCCACGCTGACCATATGGTTGGGCTAGGAAAGAGCCTAAAGAACTGTGAAGTAGTGGTTATGACTCCTGCCACAAGAGACCTGATAGACGCACTGAAAGGTCCCCGCTGGTTAACTAGGGGAACCGTGAAAACTCTCGATTATGGGGAAGCCTTGACGTATGAGGATGAAACATTAACTTTGCATTATGCAGACCACATCTTGGGAACAGCCCAGGCTCTTGTCGAGGATAAGGAACAGACTCGGATACTATACACTAGCGACTTCAGATTTTCCCGAACACCCCTAGTAGAAACGGACATACTGGTCATGGAAGCTACCTATGGTGACCCTGTTCGCGTCAGACCGTTTAGCATGATGGTCGAAGGCATGCTTGTCTCTTTGGTGGAGCAGGGGTTGAAACGAGGACCAGTATACCTTTTTGGGTATCATGGCAAGCTACAGAAGATGATGCGAATCACTTTACGAGGCAAAAATAAAGGTGCCCTTTATTGTTCCAGAAAACATTTTCAATGTTTCAAAGGTTTGTGAACAGCACGGAATGAAACTGGGGAAACAGCTTCTACAATTTGACTGACAAAGATTCTCAATCAATGCTAAACCAAAATGAACCTTGCGTCGTCTTTTATCACTCATATTCGCGGAAAAAGGTCGAGGGAGAAGCCTTGCGTATTTATGCGAGTGGCTGGGAGTTTAGGAAGCCGTGCCGAAGGGTCGGAGCAAACGAGTACGTTGTTGCGTTGAGTGACCACTCTGACTTTAATGAACTGCTAGAGTATGTGGAACGATGCAATCCAAAATTGGTCATAACTGACAGGCACAGGTCCGAGGCAGCCAACATCTTCGCCAGAGAAATCGAAAAACGGCTAAAAATCCCCGCCAAAGCAGCCCCATCATAACAAAATATCAAGAATTGTATGCATCTTCTTTTAGGGTTCTTTCGTCAAAAAAATAAAACAGCTATACAATATTGTACCCAAATTCTTATTATGGGGTCTACCTGAAACTGTCTTGTGGAGACATTCTGTATGGAAGATCTGATGATTAAAGGTGAATCCTTCAAAGAGATCATCATAATGGAGCAGACCCGTTTCAAAACTGTGGATGATTTGGCACGATTTACAAACATTGCAGTCGGTGGAAAGCCAACAGGACTCTACTGGGCAAACGGAGTTATCTTCATCTACTATCCGTTACCCACATCAAGCGAAATCGCCGCAAAAGCTCTCATCGAAGAAAAGAAAGTTTACTGGGCATTCGTAAGTTACGCGCTCATGCCCCAATACAGGGCAATAATAGAGACAAAAGAAAGAATTATGGTGCCCGTCATCGACATGTCCACCAGCAAACTGTTCAGCAAGGTTGCTAGCTGGCTTAAAGAACAGCCCTAAGCCTTCTTTGTCCAACTGTTCTTTCGTTTCTCACGCAGGTTCTTTCGTTTCATGAACGACTCCACGTAATTCTCAAACTGCCCACACTTCTTCAAATACATACCATACTTGACAAGGGCAGCCATGCCACGAGCCGCATCTTCAGGAGAGAAATAGGAAGGAATACCAAGCTTATCGAACCTTGAACGGATATGAAGAGCCATCTCAGTTTCGCCCACGTCACAAGCAACAACAGGTTTATTGTAATCGTTTCTTAGGTTTGCCACAAGGTCAACAAAGTCCTCCTGCAGGGCTGGAAGATGATGCAACCCCAAAACAATGATGCCATTAATTTCAGGGTCTTCGAAAAGAATTCGTGTGCCCTCCTCAAACATTTCAGACGTCACCGAACCCGTGAGGTCAACAGGATTCATGTTAGTTGCAAAACGTGGAATTTTTCCTTCTCGCTTAAGTGCCTCAAATTTTTGTAGAGTTTCTTCAGAAAACCGTTTCACGTTCAACCCCTGAGCCACACACTCGTCAACAGCCATGATTCCAGGTCCACCCGCATCCGTTATTATTGCAACATTATTTCCTGCAACTGGAGGCTGAAAAACCAAAGCTTTACCCATGTCAAAAAATTCCTCAAGGTCATTTGCCCTTAGAACGCCGACCTGCTTGAATGCAGCGGAGTAGATTTTGTCAGAGCCAGCAATTGATCCTGTGTGGGACGCTGCTGCACGGGCTCCCGCCTCTGATTTTCCCACCTTTAAAGCAATAATAGGCTTCTTGCAGGTGACTTTCTTTGCAACTTTCATGAATTCTCGTCCGTTGTCTATGCTCTCAGAGTAGAAGAGGATAACATGCGTTTTGTCGTCATGCAAAAGGTACTCAAGCATGTCTGACGCAGTTACGTCTGCTTTGTTGCCAAAGCTTACAAACTTGCTTACGCCCATCTGTTTACCTGCCAGATAATCCAAGGCGGCTGCGCCGAAGGCGCCACTCTGGGTTACTATGGCTGTGGGACCTGCCATTGGGCGGGGCGTGGCAACAACTTCATCTCCTGTAGTGAGAGTCTTAGTTTCGGGTAGAAACAGCATGTCCACGCCAGTTTTGGAGTCATAGACGCCTAAACAGTTGGGACCGAGAATACGGATTCCCGCCTTTTTTCCGATTGCCGTTACTTCTTCTTCTAGTTCGAGGTTTCCAACTTCACTAAAGCCGGAAGTGATTATTACAGCCGCTTTCACTCCCTTTTTGGCGACTTCCTTCATAATTTTTGGAACAAGATTGGCTGGAACAACTATAACCGCTAAGTCCACCTCGTCTTTGATGTCCAGAATTGAGGAGAAACAGGGGAAACCTTGGATGGTTTTTTCGTTTGGGTTAACGGGATACAGTTTTGCTTTGAAGAGGTTTCTTTGTTTGTTGATTACAAAGTTTTTGAAGATAACATGCCCTGCCTTCATGGTTCTGCGCGATGCACCTATTATCGCAACTGCATTCGGCTCAAAGAAAGTATTCATCTGCTCCACAATCGGGTCCATTTTTCTATGCTCCTTAGTATGTGAATTTGAGGTTACTGACTCCTTTGCGTTTTGTGTCTTATAATTACTACGGGGTGATGTTTCACGCTGCCGAGCATCTTCCAAGTTACGCTCGTCAAGGAGACATTGAATGTTTGTACCATGTCCCAAACAGTTCTGCCCGCTCCCGCTCCCCGTGTTCGGTTAGCTACTTTAGCGACCTCAATAGCTTCTTCGGTTGTTATTTTAGGTCCAGATATTGCTAAGGGAGTAGCTCTTTTCTTTAATTTAAGAGATCTGCCAGCCACGTAAGCTAAAACACCTCCAAGAGAATGTATCCCTTTCATGGGTTTTGGACGAGGAGTAAAATGGAAGCCCTTCAGCGAGTAAGTTTTGTCTGTATCCACAATAGCAACCGACACCTTTTTTCCAAGCTCAGTTTCTATTCTTTTCCGCAGTTCAGTTGCAACATCGTGGGCATTTTCTAATGGCAGACAGACATAGGAGTGGGGCAGGTTGCTTCCGTCGATGCCGCCCTCTGAGCCATGCATCAGGGCTTGCAGAAAACCGCTCCGCTCAAGGGCTAGCTGCTTGTGAAGGCTCCCTTCTTCAGTAGGATATGAACGGAGAAACGTTATGGTTTTCTGTCTCAGGTGACATACAGGACCCAGAATGTAAGGCCACACAAGCTGCATCCAGTATTTGGCGATGAAACGTGCAAGCCTGTTTGGTTTGACGCTTTTTTCGTCGACTATGTTACCAAGCGCCGTGGAAACTGCCTTTTCAGAGAGAGTGACGTAGTCTCCGTCAGCTATTATGTTTTTTATGCCTTTAATTATGTCTCGAGCGTAATCGTCTCTTGGTTTCCAGTATCGGGTTTCAACTGCAATTGCCTTGTATCTGCCAGCCACTTTAATCACAGTTAACGTCTATTGTAATGTTGTCTAAGAGGTTTACCAGAGATAAATACGTAATCGGTGATGTTCACGGCGTATCAACTGTTTGTCGGTAGCTTCTCTCGTCGCTGAAAGCATAGAAGTACATGTTTCGGACACTAAAATTCACTCTATCATAGTCGTGTGCCATCAAGGGTGTATCTCCAATCAGAGGAGAACGAAAACGAATTAACAGACACGTTAAGCTTCAGGTTATCAGTTGTTTTTGTCGTGTTTTCTTTAACATCAACAGTGTCTAACATGTTTCTCATTTCTTCCAAGCTTGAAGTTTTCGAGTATTCCTGATACTTCTAAAGAAAACCCTTAATCCAATCACGAATGTTCCCAGATGGGGAATCAGTATAGTGCGGTGAACCCTCAATTAATCGCGCAAGGCACCAAGACAGAGTGTCGTTTCTGAATTTGAAGAGCACATCTATTCTGCTTGTTTCGGATTCAAGAGTATATTTTCCAGTCAAATGGGCAAGACAATCTAGCCAATCAGGATACGTCACTGATGTACCCCGTAATGTTGCGTCATATTTTTGCACATCTAAGCTAACTACCTCTTCTAAGAAGACCAGCACCTCGTTTGCATCTGAGTTTTCTGCTAACTGTACGGTAGGCAAGTATACAACCAAAACCGCTAACACACCAACAAGAATCAGAGGCAAACACAATTTTCTAGTCAACAGCTTCATCTGCCCTTTCACTCCTCTCTTAGCAGTCTAAGGTTTCCGTCGACCCCACACACGTATTTAACACATCACAGATCTTCCCGGATTATCGGGGTCAGGCATAAGATATCCTGTGTAAAGTTTGCAGTCACCGAAAGATGATTGAGAGTTCGTTTCTTCTGCAGCGGCATCAAATGCATCGTTTATTGTCCAGCCATCATACAATTCATACTCAAAGAATAGGGAAACAAAATCGGCATCACTGAAGTTGCCATACCTTGTTTTGTTGGTGAACCAACTCGAGTAATTGTCAAAACCAATAAAACAGTGATTGTTGCGGTCAGGGGATGCGTAGCCGTCAGCTTCTAAACTGTTTGTGTCCATCCATGATGCTAGCATGCCGACGCTGTGACAGTTCTCATCTATTTTTCCTATTCTGGCTTCTGAGCCGTAGCTGCATGTCCAAAGGAAAACAAAATCGTGTGTACCCGAAATCATCCTATCATGCATAAGGTAATCCCAGATGTATTCTGCTTCATAGCTGTCGTCAGCATAAAGCGTCCAGTGTTCCCCAAGTTCACAGTTTTCATCATCACAATAGGCGCCTATGCTGTGTCCCTTGTAAAAAAATTGCGGTAAAGTTGTAATTTTCTTCGCAGTATCTAACATTGCCGAAAACTTGGTCTGGCTGGGTGCCGATTCCCTAAAAAGTTGCTGCAACTAGCATATTATGTGCCCGGAAATAAGCCGTAAATAGCATCGTAGACATCTCTAGATGCGTTACACTCAGGTTCTCCACCCATATATGTTTCATCAGATTAATCTCGAGTGCCCCCAGATAATGAATGCAGGACCCCCATTTTTCCCTTCGCGGAAATCGGATTCTGTTCCAATAGACAAAATAAGCGTTAAAACAAGCAGGGACAGCAAAAACAGCAAACAAACGATTATGACAACAGTTTTCTTCACTTGATTTTTCCCTTTTTCGCAGTTCATTACATTTCCAAATTATTGTATAACCATTTTTTTAAAAGCTATAAACTGTATCATCTTTAGACCCTGAAATGAATGTGTGCGATAAAGCAGCCACAGTGTGGTTAATCTGGTGGACTTGCTGAGATTGATGAGTTGAAAAATAGGTAACATTTTGTAGGAAGCTTACAACTCTAAATACACCAGAAAGAGGCTCGGGAGGGGATGAACTGAGATGCCCAAAAAATCTGAGAAACAAAACGTGAATATTTTTGATCTCCTCTCGGAAGAAGTTTCTGAAGAGAAACCGAAGAGCCGCAGGGCTGAGTTTCTAGAGCCAATGGGAATCAAGGACTTCTTTGAAGAGGGCAGCATAAAGATTGACCTGAGAACATGCAGAGGAATAGAGTGCAATTTGTGCGTAAAAGCTTGCCCCACTAATGCTCTTTACTGGAAGGCGGGAGAAATCGGCATCATAGAAGATCTGTGCATCCATTGCACCGCATGCGTAGCCAACTGTATGGTAGATAACTGTATTTGTGTCACCAGAAAGCGTCCAGACGGCAAAACCGAAAGCTTCTGCAACGCAAAAGATGTTTGTGTGCTACTACGTAACATCAACCTAATAAAACGGCGGGACAGAGTGAAGTCGCTCTATCCAACAGTCGAAGAATATCTTGAGCGCCACGGAAAGTAAGCATCACAAGTTTTAGTTCTCTGCAACCCAAAATGGTTATTCGAAAACTTTATGTTCAGTGAACAACCACAGAAAGTTTAGGGGAAACAATTCTTGTCAAAACTAGAATGGAAAAAAATTATCGAAGCCGCAGTAAAAGTTGAAGAACAATCCATCACCCTTTACACTATGGCTCTAAAGAATGCAAAGTATCCTTCATCCAAAGTTTTCCTCAAACAACTGGTAGATGAAGAAACTGGGCACAAAAACAAGCTTGAAGCGATAATTAAGGATCAAACGAAGATTTCGCAACTTGGTTCCCACGGCGGCGCAGTTCAAGACCTCAAGATCATTGACATGCTGCAGGACACTCCATTGTCATCTGGCGCAGATTATGAAGCAATACTTGTGTATGCGACTAAGCGAGAAAAAAGCACCTTCGACTATTACAAAACTTTGGCTCTTGGACTCAAAGGAACAAAGATGGGCGAACTATTCTCAAAGCTGGCGCAGGAAGAGCTGGGACACAAGAACAAACTAGAGAAAGAATACGACGATTGTATACTACAAGAAAACTAAGTAAAAAAACGGAGTTGTTCAAGTTAGATTTTAAGCGCTGACAATTCAGCGTCTTATTTTTTCTATAAAACACTAAGTTTAGCATTTTCTCTAAGCGCAATAAAGAAAGAGTTTGAGAACAGAAAGAACCGTCTGTGCGCCTGCTTGTTACTGGATTACTTCCGCAGTGACGCCGTCTATTCTGACGGTTTTTTCTTCTTTATTCTTCACGTTCCTAAACGTGATTATGTAGATTGGATTGTAGATTACCGCGTGCTCAGTGACCTGAAATGTTTCATTGTCAATAGTGTCCACGTCTGAGGGTCTTTTGATTATCTTGGTTTTAGCGATCAACATTACTTCTCGATTAGAGATCTTTACCTTTTCAGTCTTCTTTCCGAACTCTTTCAAGAGTTTTGTGGGATTATCCTCAGAGGGAGCAATAGGAACCTGATCAGGCGAAACCTCATTTCCGCTCTTGTCAAGAATAAAGTATGCTTTGTCTTCATAGAAAGACCACTCTTGTCCTTCAAGACTGATAAACTTACGGAACTGCTCAGGCTCAGAATCGGGAATAGCAACCATCCGAGGTACGAAGGTTTCCCCAAGTATCTTCACTTCTTTAGCTTTCTCGGCGACCTCAACAGTGTAACTTTTTTTTGTGTAATATTCAATTCTGTATTTTGCGTCAACAAGAACGTATGGTTCATAATGTTTGTCAACCGAGACTACATGTATATCTTCAGGTTTAGGTTTTGAGAAGCGTTTAACGAATAATTCGTTCTTCATCTCTTCTGCTTTTTGTTTTAGCATCGCAGGGTCTACTCTGGATTTGTAGACAATAACTTTCCTTTGAACAATATTTTCGGGAACCTGTGGAATGGCGGTCAAATATAACACCTATTAAGACAGAATAAAGGAAAACTTATTCTAATTAATCATTTATGAATCCGTACTCTACATTCAATATAATTAGTAAACAATTCTAGGTCTACTTAGATAATTTTAAGGATAAACACTCAAAGAACTGATTTATGCTTCTTTCTTTCGCTATTAGCTATCATGTGTGCTCTTCTAATCGGCTCAGGCAACCGATATTTTCTCGCACAATGCATAACCAACATTACTGCCCGATCCAACGACACCTTATGACCGACACTAATATAGAAAACAGATTTTGTTTCCTGCTTTGTTATAACCTCGGCGCCGATGGTCTCTCTCTTATTATCCTTTAGGGGCGAAACCCGTCCAGGTGAACCAACTGATTCAGCTTTACCGTACAACAGGCTCTTTGCTACCCCAACATTTGGTTTGTCCAGAATCAAACCCAGATTCGAAGCAAACCCCAAGCTATAAGGATGAGTGAATCCTTAACCATCGACCATAAAAACGTCTGGTTCAAGGTAAAGCATTCTTATCGCTGAATATGCAGGCGGAATTTTCCTCAAAACTGAGCTTCTATTATAGTCGCTGCTGCATCTGATGGGCTTTTTTGGCAGAAAACTTTGGGCTAAGCTTCGGCAACTCCCATTTTGACCCCAAACTGTTTAGGTTTCGGGCTTTTCAGTCAGTATTTTCCTTTTCAAGTTTGTTCTCTAGTTTTAAGATTGAGCGTTCTAGGGCGGTTCTTCTAACTTCGATGGTTATGTCTCCTCGGGTAATTTCTATGAGGCGCCTCGCAACGTCGCCTTTTCTTCTAAGACCGTTAACGATTATGTATGCGTCATCTAGAGCCGTCAACTCGGAGTAGATGTGCTCCATCCACTCTAGACACTTCTCAGATGCCTCCACGTTTCCTCTCCGAATCAAATCGAGCGCTCTACGCCTAATCTCCCCAATCACGTCCCCCAAAGATAGCACATAGGGCGTTACGGGAACATCGATTTCTTTCGGACTTGGAAATCTGCTTTCCTGAATCAGCGTAAGTAATATGTGAGCTTCAGCGTTTTCTTCGAAGGCAGCACCAACAGAACCGCTGTAAAAAAGGTAAGGATAATCTTTGGCTGTCTCCCTAAGCTTCACAAACAGCATCTTTGCCTCTTCAAGCATGGCTTTAGCGTCATCAAATCTTTCTTGGTGAGTAACTTGAATAGCTTGTTTAGAGAGGCGCGTTGCCTTTCGCATGTCCCTGTGAACATCTTCCCGCACTTGCTCTCTTCCACTCAAATCTTCTTGAATCTTTTCCAGAATTTCCCTCAACGACATAAAGTTCACAGCCAGAAACAATTCAAAATGAAGTCTAGGCTAACTTAATAGCCTTTTCCAAGCGGCTAAGCAGAACCACCCTGCTGTCAGGTGCCTCATCGAGAATGTTGTAACCCAGTTCCGTAGACAACTGAGACCCGAAATCTTTGATTTCCATATGAGTCGGCATGTTACTAAAGTCCAGCCTTAGCCTCGAAAATCCCAGATACATGTAAGCCTTCGGCTCCAAATATGTTGGATTTGCCTTTCTGACAAGCTCTGCGAAAAGTTTGGGATGCTCAAGATTCAGGTGCCTCGCCAAAGTAAATCTGATCACCGTTGGGCACTTGAAGCTGGGAAGCAACTCTAAGGTTTTGTTAAGTTTTTTCCACGCATCCGAAACATGGGGACGACAAACCTGAGAGAACTTTTTCTCATCAAAAGCCGAAACCGAAATGTAAAGTTGTGTGGGTTCCTCGGTCAGATTGGATAGGACTTCTGGAACTGTCCCGTTAGAGACTAGAAACGTGGTGAATCCACGTTTGTGAAAGCCATTGATTAACCCGTCCAGATGAGGATATAGGGTGGGTTCTCCGGTTAGGCTTATGGCTGCATGCTTGGGCGTTGTTGCCTCTAAGCGTTTAGTTTGGTCCGCGTTGGGGGTTGCCTTGTATCCCGTCAATATCCGTTTCTGCTCGCGGATACACCCATCAATTATGTCCTCTGGGTCATCCCACTCGGGTAATCGGGTTTCGTCCCACCGTAAATTGTGGTCTCCACTCTGGGCACGCCAACAAAAAACGCAACTCATTGTACAATGAAAAAGTGAGGGAGACATCTGGAGGCACTGGTGACTCTTTATTCCATAAAATTTCTGTTTATAGCATGTTCTATCTTGAACTATACTGTTGTAGAGCCATCTGCACCGTTTTACCGCCGAGTGGTTTCCCACCAGATGATACTTTTGTCTATGTAACATGTCAATTATTTCGTCAGGAACCAAAGATTGCAAAGTTTCAGCCTGCCAACTTGTTAGAAGGATAAAGATTAAATGGTTTTATATAAGAGAATGGCTTTCCAGCTATTTGTTTTTGACCAAAGCTAGCAATTAAACCGCAGGGATGTCTACATCATTTTCCAGTTTCATGTTCAAAAAATGGAAAACAGGTCTACATGGGAGAAATAACAGTAGGTTAACCAAAAATACGTAGCAAACGTGCGTTCTCCTCTTTTGTTTTATCAAAATCAACAACAAAGGAAGACCGGTTTAGGACAGGTGGATAGAAGAAAGGCCAAGAGCTAGAGAAAAATATTGGGTATAATCAATTTAAAAGGGCAATAAATAAAAAAAGGAAATGTGAGAGGGGTGCTGAGGCTTTAGCACAGTTGTTGATGAGTATAGGTCACATTCAACCTTTTTCAAGTGGGAAAGAATGTGTGCTCCTGTGTTTGAACCTTTTCAGCCCCATTAGGATATACTTGGATTTAGCACTAGAAGATTTGGGTTTTCGCTTTGGTTTCTATTCTCAAAATTATAAAAATTTATATGCTAAACTCAGATAAATTGTATTAATGATGAGACCAAAAGGGGAGAAAATGCAGACTATAAAGGTTCAAGGCAAAAATAGCAAACACAGAGTTTTGTTGTATGCTCTTAGTACCTGCCCGTGGTGTAATAAAGAGAAGCAACTTCTGAGAGATAACAACATTGAATTCGAGTATGTTGATGTCGACTTATGCAACGATGAAGATTACGAAAAAATCGGAGAGGACATTCTTAACCGTGGAGGGCGTTTCAGCTTTCCGGCAATACTTATAGATGGCAGAATCTTAATCAACGGTTTCAAAGAAGACGAAATTAGAGAATCTTTAGAAATTTGACAGCTAGCATACGCTTTTTTTCTTACTGTTAAGCTAGGTCATGTTTAGCTAAACATAAGGAGGGTTACGACCTGTCATAAAAATAAGTGTCCTTTCGCTGAAAAGCCATTATGTTTAGAGAGAGGGATCTATGTTGCAAAAAATGAAGATGTTGGTTTTTTAAATTAATGCTCCGTGAATGTATACAAGTAAGGCGGTTATTAGTGGTACTGTGATATTGTCATCTATTCCAGGAATTTTTTCTACTAGAGTTGCAACTGCTCCAACAATAATTCCATATATTCCTAAGAATAGATATCCGATTACTGAACAGATAAGAAACATGGCTAATGATCCATCCCATGATTTTACCTGCTTTTTTTGGGTGAAGGCTCGAACTAGACCTGTTGCTGAATCACCAAATGACATAAAGAGCAAGGGTATCAGACCAATCATAAGGTTTTGAAATAGTATCCCCATTAGGAGAGTTGTCCCGTAAGCTATGGTGAAGTGAACTTCATACATGTTTTCTTTGACTTGGAACCAATACATTAGTTTATGCTGTCTCCAAAAGAGCAAATATGCCGATAAACCATACGCTGAGAGGACGACAAGTTCATAATAGCCCTCATAGAAGACAGGAATTAGAATAGCGATTATTCCCCCACAAAACATATGGATGATTTTTCTTCCAATATATTCAGCTGGAATGTCTTTGTGGTTCCGCACAAAGTTGTACACCCATTTTGTCAAATAATGAATTACAAAAAGATTCCATAGCAGCAATAAACCTGTAATTATTAAAATTGTTACTATCTCCATTTTGGTTTCCAGCAGATTGTTGTATTTTAGAGACAATATTAACAATTATCTTTTTTTAATTTAGAATAGAAAATCAACTAGTTTAGGGGCACTATTCTAAACACTTCAACTCTTTTGAGTAATCAGCACGTTGTAAGCGGTTGTATAAATAATTTGTATTAACAGACTCCTCAAGGCGCATCCTTTTTAGTTTTGAAATTAATTTATTATTTGTGAGGTGGTTTTTGTGGGTGAAGTTTACAAGCCCGAAGATATTATTAGCAGAAAGAAAAGGTCATCTGATTTGTCACCTAATCTAAATGAAGTTATCCCTTCAGCATTGCAGGACGTAATGAGCGAACTCAGACTTCTCAGAGCAGAAGTTAACAAAATTAAACAAGTGTTACGGACCAACGGTATAGCCATCGACTGACTTTTCTGCTGTAAAAATTGGCTACCCAAATAAAAATCGTTTGTCTGAAAGCTGATAGAATTGGA
Source organism: Candidatus Bathyarchaeota archaeon (assembly GCA_963697165.1). Lineage (GTDB taxonomy): Archaea > Thermoproteota > Bathyarchaeia > Bathyarchaeales > Bathyarchaeaceae > Bathyarchaeum. The sequence continues at coordinate 30,991 of CAVOMX010000012.1, read as the reverse complement.
CGCTGAAAATAAGAAAGGAAATAAAATGCAAAGGTCGGCCTTGAAGTATGCCAAATGATGAAAGCCCAAACAAAGTCGAGAAGAAAAAGAAGCGAGCAATTAAGTATTGTCCGAAGTGTGGATCAACAGATGTCTTTTGGGCGCAGGGTATGCCGCAGTTCTGGTCGCTGTGGCAGTGCAGAAAATGTGGTTACCGTGGAGCATTTATTTTGGAAGATGGGAATCTCGCTTTGAAACTTCAGGAAGAATGGAAAAAAAGGGTTACCCCTTAACTTGCTTCCGATAACTGTGTCTTCTTTGGTTCCTTTTATTAAGTAATGGTGATGCTGCTATTCCCGCTAGACCAGCCAATGTTAAAGTCATAGCCATTATTTGGCTTTCAACAGGAGGCTCCTGCCAAGCTGTGAACATTCCGGAAACAGGAGAATCCGCTTTTAGTCCAATAAGAACGTAATCGCTTGGTCCTAGGATGAATTCGTAACTTGTGCAATCGGTTAAGTAATTGCCATCTGAACAGAGTTGCACTGTTGCGTTGGCTTGAAAGCTTACGTGGAGTCTAGAATTTGCTAACCAAGGAATTTCCCAAGTATAGTCGTTAGCTTGGTTAAGAGTAAACTGTTCAGCTCCGCCATAAAAAGGCACAAGTGACGGAAAAACAACCTGCAAAAACAGAATGTATGCAAGCCCTGCAAAAGACAACAACAAAGAAATAACTAATAAAAGTAACAAAATTTCTTCATTCGTGAAACCATAAAAGGACCTATTAGCAATAAAGTTCAGTTTGAAGGTATTAAGTCATGCGCACGCATTAGAGTGAAAATTGCTGTTTATTTCCCGTAAATCCCCTTTTCTGGGGTGAAAAAAGGTTTCTGGGGCGCCAACATGATAAAATGCAGTAATGTATTAAGGCGCCCTTTTTCCGGCAACTAGCACGTCATATTTTCTGTTTTGATAAAACGACTTAGTCTCGGAACTTTTGCAGTTTTTGCAACATCTCTTTGTCGCCTTCAGCGTCTCCAGCGCATGTGGCGATTATGCCGTCTACAACTCCGTCAAGTCTTCCTGCGGTTTCTTCAACTTTGTCCATTGTTGTGGTGGCAGGCCAGCCGATCATTTCCATGGTTTTCTTGTTCTTGTCTGTGGCTACTAGGAAGTATGCGTATATTGGCTTGTTTAGTTTCTTGCACTCTGCAGCGACAGCTTCAAGCATTGGGAATGTTGAATCTTCAAGTCTCATGAAATAGATAAAGTCCCAGTCGCCTCTCACACGTTCAAGGTTATCTTCCAAAGATCGTCTAGAAGTTAGCAAGCATCCTAATTTTAGGTTCTTGAGTTTCACGTTTGTGCGCAAGAACTCTCGGGCTCCCTCAGAGGACTTTAATTCTTTGATTGGTTCACCAAAATGGGGTTTGTCGCCCATTGTGACGATTAAGCCGTCAAGTCCAATAATGTCGGAGGCTAAAGCTAAACCGCCCACTTCAACTGATCCTTTGTAGTGAAGTATGAATATGGGCACAACATATTTGTCTGGATATTTGGATTTGAGTATGCAGCTTACAACTACGCCGCTTGGTGCAGGAAAACCAGCAGCACTGTCAGTTACATTCCATCCATCAACTAGATCTTTGAGTTCTTCAGCGAGTTTCTGAAATTTTCGTGTTGGGACAAATTCATTCAAGATTTTCATTACTTCATCTCGGTTGATGGATACATAGATTGGATTTAAAAATCTTTTGTAGTTGCAGTGTTTTGAGGAATTTATGATTATTAAAAATGGTTGCTATATATTCTCAGAGTTTGAGCAGATAATAGACATCAGGTTCCATAGACAATATATACCTCTTTTTACTTTTTTCGTTTTTTGGACCAACTTTTGATAGATAGTTTTGAATTTACTTTTCAATAAACCCATCTCTCTTATTTTTCAATAGTTCAAGAAGAAACCAAATTAGGATTTGGATTCGAAAAACACAAAATTTATAACTTTCCGTGGGCGATGCATATCTTGCTGATATGGCATAAACTGCAAAGAATTTTTGTTCGTACGAAGGTCGTGGCGCATATTGGTTGAAACAAAATATTGTTCCCCCAAATGTCGTTTGTTTAATTGTGTGAAACGAGCGGTAATCTACCAAGGAACCCAAGTCTGGTGCAGATGGACGGATGAAGAATGCAGCATAGCAAACTGTAGCTACGCAACATGCGCAAGGAGACAGTTGCTTCCCGGAGGAGTATGCGGCGAATCTGTGAAACGCAGAACAGTTGAAAGAATACCAGAAGAAGACGTGATTCCATCTGTTAAACTCAAAGGCAAAACGTTACGAAGACTAGGAGACAAAGAACTCTACTAGATTCCCTTCACAGTTTCTAGCTCGTCTCATTTCCTAAAAACTGGACACCACAATAATCGAGGGGTGCTAAAACCAATCAATAACCTTCGTTAGACAATTTTTTACATAATACGCGCCATAGAGAGCGCTTTTAGAAGTATTTTTGCAGAGCAGCTTTTGCTTCATGAGGTTTAGAATTGAAGCACCCAGAAACGAATGGACCACAGAATCTGATACTTTTTAGTGCATCAGCAACTTTTTTCTAAGGAACGTGCCTTCTCCCACATCTAGATGTTTGTCAGTTTTGCCGTTGTTGTCATGAAAATTGGTGTTGACTATTTTTTTCCAAATTTTTGGATATGCGCTAGCGGTCCATCATTTGTGTTTGCGTGTCCTATATCCAGACAAAGATTCAGTTAATAAGAATCAAGTTCAGTCAACAAAAACACGCACTCTTCAATATGCTGTCCACTAAATAGAAGAGGTCGGAGCATTCAGGCATCGGATTAACATTCTCTACTGCTAACTGGACGTCAAGTTTTTGGCAATCTTGTAGAACTTGTTTGAGGTTTTCAACCAATCTTGCTAGTGCTTTCTGTGTTGATGGCTTAACGCCTAAACAGTATCCAAAATGTGTTGTTACGAGTGTAGCATCTAGTTCATGGGCAACTGACACGCATCTCTTCAAGTATGTAATGTTGACGTCCCTGATTGACGGAATATTATCAGAAGGATTCATACTGAAGGGCGTATGCAGACTCAAAGTTATTCCGAACTCCTCGGACAAGTTTCTCAAGTTGCTAATTCGTTCAGAGTCGAAAGTTTCGATGAAAGAGCTTTCTCTGATCAAGTCGATTTCTAGATGAGACAAACCATATTCTGCAGAGCAACCAAAACATTCTTTGATAGGCTTTCTGACAACATCGAAAACAAATATTAAACACATAAAATGCACTATACAAAAATGTGAATATAATCCATTTAGACTACATGCAACCCTTGATTATCATATGTCACTTGTTCAACCTAACAAATGAAAGAAGGCTCTTATTCATCCGAACGCAGGAAAACATGTTAAGGCACAAAAACAGCCGCTGTGAGGACCGTTGTCCACTGACCCGTTTTTTCTCCCTTAGCCGATTGCGTTATATTTTTTGTTTTGATTATCATCCCGCTGGTTTGGAATATCTGCTTTTTTTCGTCCCACGCTTGCTCGGGATCAAAGGGAATTCCCATAGTTGTCGCCAGCATGGTCGCAGCCAGATCCTCGGCATAGTTTCCAGCCGCTTCTGCTATTTGACCAAAAGAATGATGCTCAGAGAGGTAGCCGTAACTGTTTTGGCTTGAGGGAATCGCCATGCCGATAGATGCTGCAATTAACCTGTGGGGCTCCTGGACAGAGGTTTTGGACAGTACAGCAAACGTTATCTCGCCTGGATGAATCATCTTCAAACCTCGCTCTTTCGAGATCTGTTTGCATCCTGGCGGTAATATACTAGAAACAGTCACTATGTTACATGCCTGTATGCCAGCGTTTCTCAAAGCCAACTCAAAAGACTGCAAATAGTCCTTATGTTTGCCTACGCCCTTTGTCAGGAACACATATCTAGGAATCATCGCTTTCATTTACCTCCCAAGACCGAATTATGAGATTTATATTCCAATTTAAACTTGTCTTTTTTGTTTTCAGCTCTCTGGGAAAAGCCACGAAAAGTCTGGAGCCCTATTCTTTCGTGCATCCGTTTTCACGCGCTCATTGAGTGCATGTGTTATGAGCGGCAAAGCAATTGTTGCGTCACAGTAGCAGGTTACATCTCTTCCTTTACCTGAAACTTTGCCCCAGCTTTTAGCTTCCTCAAGAGTGCAGCCTGATAGTCCACCCCATTGTGGAGAATCGGTTGTGATTTGTATAGCATACTTGTGAGGGTAATAGTACTCCTGCAGGCTTTTGCGGCAGTTGCCTTCTCTTCCAGGTATTTCCTGATCCATAGTTTTTGGCGAAATCGATATTGCTAGGAGCTGCGTGAAATCTTTTGGGACCCCGCCCCCAACATATATGACGGCAGTATTCTTCGTTTTTTCGCCTATGCCCACAAACTGATCGAACTCTCTAACCTGATCCACTATCAGGTTATGTCCTTCATTTTTTGCCATTAAAACTGCCTCGCCATAGGCGCTGTCGAGTAATGCAGGACTAAAGATGGGGACACCATTCTCTGCCGCAGTTGCGGTTATGCTTTCGATTTTCTTTTTGCTTAACCATTTGCCAAGCAAGTGTAGAATTTCCATGGAAGAATATGGATAATCTGTTTTTAGCGTCAACAGAAAATCGGTTAATAGTTCTTCCATTTTTCTGTAGTCAGTTTCTACACCATAAACATCGTAGTATCTGTTGATATCTGCTTCCAGCAACTCTTCATCGTTAATGTTTGAGGTAGCTTGCCAGTATCCAAGTCCCATTGCGTCAACAATATCTTCTGAAACGTTTGCTCCTGTAGAAACAATAACGTCAACAAACCTGTTTTTGATTAGCCAATTAACTAGCGTCCACTGTCCAGCGGTGCTCATTGAACCAGCTAACCCCAAAACAATTACTAGGTCGTCTTCTTTCACCATTTTTTCCCATAGGTCCACGGCTTCTGCAAGTTTTCTGCCCTGATAAGCCGTTTTTCCCATTTCAGAAATAAGTTGAGAAATCGATTTTTCTTCAACTTTGAAGCCTTCAACCTTCTTAGTTAAAGGGTATCTCATTTACTTTCGTCTCCTTTCGAGTTTAAAGGTGTCTGATGGACTCGTATTTAAATGTGCAGTTTCGGTAAAATCGACGAAAAAAAAGCTTCTGCCACGGAAATATCCTAAAAAAAGGTTGATTCGATTAGGGAATAATGGCTAGGCGTTTTTTGTAAAAAATCTGTTTATTTTTATCCGCTGGAGACCCGTTTCACTACGGGCGGTCTTTTCTTTTTGAGTACGCGGTAACCGCAGAATGTGCATTTTACTCCTCCGCCGCGCAACTCAAGTTCTTCTGTTTTAACTTGGGCGCCGCATTTCACGCATTCGTATGTAAGTCCACGTGAAATTTTCTCTGACATTATATAAGCCTCTAAACTGGGTAACGGTGTTTCACAGGATTTAAATGTTTTCTATTTCACCTAAAATATGACAAGTCGTTTCATTCATAGACCAAGAATCATTGATGCCAAAACTTTAGCGCCATCCCTCAATTCTGGTGTCTTGTTTTTCTTCGCTGTTTCTATTGCACATGTTAAAGTTTCCAGATTGACGTCTGAAAGAAAAGTAGCGCCTACTTTTTTGGCGAAAATTGTTGCATCTGCTTTTCCGACCGTGCGCTTCCACTCTGGGTTAAGCACCATAACTACGGGTTTCTTATAGACAACTGATTCTAGCGCGGTGGAACCAAAATGGGTTACAATAAGTTCTGCTCCTGCCAGAAGTTCATGAAAGTTTGAGGAGTAACGCATGATTTTCCATTCGGGATGACGCTTCCTGTATGGTTGTGGGTCGATTTCTCCTGTCTGCAAAACTATGTTCATTAGATCGCTTTCGTTTACAGCATCAAATAATTGCTTGTGTCCTAATGTTCCACCAGTTACCAGTATGTAGCCTCCATTCCAAGGCTGAATTTCGGGTCTGTGAAACAGTGGACCAACAACTGTTCCTTTTAACAACTTTTTTTGCTCAGGCCACTGTAACGCTGTGATTGCCGAGAATGGCTGTAGAATACGGGCAGTTAGGGATGCCCGAGTGAAACGAACTTCTCCCTCAATGTTAACTATGGGAATCCTCTTTGAAAAAGCCGTGAATGCAGGGGGGATACAAAAGTTGCTGCCTGTGCTCACTGCAACATCAAAGTCTCTTGTCACTTTTTTCATGGAAACTGCGAAGGCTCGGGCTAAATTGTAGACGAATTCGCCTGTGGGCGTTTTTGCTCCACGAGGCTTTGGTATATAGTCGATGTTACCGAATCGGTTTAGCCTTTTTTGGCTTAGAGTGTCTCCTTCTGGAATCAAAAAGGTCATTGAAGCTCTATCTTCGAGCCTCTGTGCTAAAGCATAAGCGAAGCCGGTGTGTCCTCCACCACCTGCCATTATCAAGATACTTTTTTCTTGTTCCAAGAATGGTCAGCCAAGCGAGTTTAAATCTAAACTAAATATAAAGTTGTGCATACCTGTTTCTTTCTTTGTTTGAAACTAGGACATTTTAGTGCGTTGGACATAAAAGGCTTTACACGCTTTTGTAGAATTTGTATTCTATTTTATCCGCTAGCTATGCTTTCGATTAGTATCACTGGGTTCAGTGATAAAACTAGATTACTGAAAGCTGCAAGAACCGCTGGATTATAGAATAGATAGTAAAATGTCATAGAAAGAAAGGGAGAAAACCGTAAGTATGCCATGATTTTTATACTTAATTGAGAAAATACTGTTTCTGGGGATCTGATGACTGAGAAGACTCTAATTTTCGGTGTTTCATATGCTGTTGATAGTCTAATCATGGCGTTACTAAACCAGAAGATAGACCTGAACGTAGAAGAGGATTATTACGTAAACATTTCTCCTCCACCAATACCAGACTCAACCGATTTTGGTGACTCGGTTATTTCAGGAATATTCGTTGATGTAACAGAGGAGCTAATCAAAGCAACTCTTGGTTGGCTTCGAGAAAGAGAAAAGGAACAAACAGAAAAGCCAAAACTGAAAATCTGCATCAACGGAAACCTTCTCAACATAGATGTTCAGGATATGGAGATAATGATGAAAGTCCTGAAGGAATGCTCTAAGAAAAAAAGAACAGCAAAGTAACCAAAACAACAAATGATTGTTTTAGTCTAGATGCGAAGCCAACAATAATTATTCAAAAGGGCTCAAACAACAAGCATCCATAACGTAGAACCGCTAGAACATCGGGGATTGTAAGTAAAATGTTATTCTTTCTGTCACTTAGTGATGGTTCTAAAACTCCCTTTTTTGCGCACGCATCACAGTTGTGACAATATCTTTGTCTAAAAAATCAAAAAATTATGGTAATTAATATCTAAAAAACCCAAATTAACTCCCCTTTCATATAGAAAGTCGCATGCGGTTATTGAATTATTCTTTAATCAAGTCTAAATCTGAAAATCCTTAATATATAAGAATCGAATCAAAAAGAATAAGAAACTTCAACTCAAGGCTGGAATAAGATGCCAAAAGACAAAAAAGATTTGAAAGAAAAACAACGCGAAAGACAACTCAAACAACAAAGATCAGAGGAAGCCCGACAAAAACGAAGAGAAATAAAAACAAAAAGTTCAAGAAAACTCCCAAAAAAGAAGATGTTTTTGACTATTTCATTATTGGTCATAATAGTTGGAGTCATTTTGGTTTGGCAATTAAGCATAAAACATTTTTCAATTATTTACCTTAGGTCGGATGGGACTATTGATCCCGCTACAGCAACAATTACAAATTTGGAAAACACTACCTACACTTTTACAACCGATATTTTTGGCTCAATTATTATTGAGAGAGACAACATTGTCATTGATGGAGCTAATCACATTCTTCACGGAGAACTCGATACCAATTCTACTGGAATTGAACTAACTGAAAGAAGCAATGTTACGATAACTAACCTGAAAATAAAAGATTTCAAGTATGGCGTCTTTGTTGAATCAGGAACAAATATTGTTCTTTCTAAAAACGATTTAACAAACGAGTATGGTATCGGTTTTGATTCGTGCTTCAACAATACAGTAATTGAAAATAATATTACAAATTGTAGTGGAGCAATTTTGCTGGCTCAATCTTCTAATAATAATATGATAAAAAACAAATTGGATAACAATTATTATGGGTTTAACCTAGACTATGGTTCTTCAACTAACATCATTTCTGAAAACATATTAACCAATAACGGAGGGGCAATTATTTTAGCTAGAACGTCAAATAATAACACTTTTTCTGAGAATCGTTTGGAAAAAAATGAGCAAGGAATCACATTAGAGCAGTCTTTGTATAATGTTATGGCTGGGAACACAATAATGGATTGTGAGGGAGCTATCGGTCTTTCCTATTCCTCATACAACCAGATAAACGAAAACAGCATCATAGACAACCAAAATAACATAATCATGACCTTAAGTTCAGGATCAAATAATATTTATGGTAACAACATAAGAAATGGGGATGCGGCAATTACACTTAGTTATTTATCAAATAATAACAGCGTCCACGAAAATTTTATAGAAGCTAACACAGAAGGTATCAGATTAGCTAATTCTTCATATAATATTATGGTTGGAAACACAATAACGGATTGTGAAGGAGCTATTGGTCTTACCTATTCGTCAAACAACCAGATAACCGAAAACAACATCACAGACAACCAGTACAGCATCAGCATAACTTCAAATTCTGAATCAAACAGTATTTCTGCAAATGAAATTAAAAATAGTGACCTTGCAATTGGATTTGATTATTCGTCAAATAATCAGATAACAGAAAACAACATTGTTGACAATGGATTTGGTGTTTACTTAAACTCATCATCAGGAAACAGTTTTTTCCATAATGGTTTTCTTAATAATACATATCAGGTATTCTCCTTTGATTCGCTTAATGCTTGGGATAATGAAAACTTAAGCCGTGGTAACTTCTGGAGTGATTATGAAGAAAAGTATCCTGATGCCGAAAAATTGGATCAGTCAACAATATGGAACATGTCCTATATTATTGATGAAAACAACATGGACAAATATCCACTTGTAAATCGCGAAACTTAACATCATTCCTTGTGAATGTAACTTTGTGTGCGCAAACTATTATTTACTTGCTAAGTTAGTATGGAATGGGGAATTTCGTGACTAATGTTTATGTTGATCCTACGGCAATCATCGATAACAAAGTCAGCCTAGGAAGCGGCACCAAAGTTTGGCATTTTGTTCACATAATGGAATGTGCCAAAATAGGTGAAGATTGTATAATTTCAGACTACGTTTATGTGGGTAGAGGAGTAAAAATCGGAAACAGGGTAAAGCTTGAGAACAGAGCAACCGTCTATGAGGGAGTAACAATTGAAGATAACGTATTTGTTGGTCCCCACGTCACATTCACAAACGATCTTTATCCCAGAAGCTTCACTAAAGACTGGAAAATCCTGCCAACACTTGTAAAGGAAGGCTGCTCCATTGGAGCAGGAACAGTAGTAGTTTGCAGCGTCACCATAGGGGAATATGCCTTGATAGGCGCAGGTAGCGTAGTCACAGAGAACATACCACCTCAAGCTTTGGCTTACGGAAACCCAGCCAGAATTAGAGGATTCGTTTGCAGATGCAGCAGAAAACTTGTGACCCCAGAAAAAGCAAAAGACCACGTTTCTATGAAGTGTCCCGTCTGTAACGAAAAATACAAGATACCTGCCGAATATTATGCAAGAATAGAAAAGGAAGAGTGAAAAACTGTTGAACCGAAAGATTTCCATCGCAAAACCAAATTTTGGTAAAGAAGAAGAAACTGCAGTAAAAGAGGTAATAGCATCAGGTATATTAGCAGCGGGACCAAAAACCAAAGTCTTCGAAGAAGAGTTTGCGGAATACATTGGCGTAGAACATGCAGTTGCTGTAACCAATGGGACTGTGGCACTGGATGTGGCTCTTAAGGCACTTGAAATAGGTCCAGGAGATGAAGTGATAACTTCGGCCTTCTCTTTTGTAGCCTCAGGTAACTGCATATTGTTTCAGAATGCAAAACCTGTCTTCGCTGACATCGATCCAAAAACATTCAACATTGATCCACAAGACGTAGCTGAGAAGATTACAGCAAAAACCAAAGCAATAATTCCCGTTCACCTGTTTGGTCAACCGGCTAACATGGATGCAATTAAGCAAATCGCAGAAGATAAGAAAATCGCGTTAGTTGAGGATGCAGCCCAAGCCCATGGAGCCGAATACAAAGGCGAGAAGGTAGGAAGCTTTGGAGACATGGGATGTTTTAGTCTTTACGCAACAAAGAATATGACAACGGGCGAGGGAGGAATAATCACCACCAACAATCCGAAAATTGCAGCTGCAATTCGACTGCTTATAAATCATGGACAAAGAAGCAAGTACAAACATGAAACACTTGGTTACAATTATCGCATGACAGAAATCTGTGCTGCAATTGGATCAGTGCAACTCAAGAAGCTTAACGGTTTTAACGAGAGGAGAATAGAGAATGCATCTCTTTTGAGTAACGGAATCCGCAAACTCCGAGGTTTAACTGCGCCCAACGTGGACGAGAACGTGAAGCATGTCTTTCATCAGTATGTAATCAGAGTAGAAGATAACTATCTGCTTGGAAGGGATGAGCTTGCTGAACGTTTAGGACAGAAGGGCATTGGGGTAGCGGTTCATTATCCGATACCAATTTACAAACAGTCAGTATACAAGAAGTTAGGTTACAATGGGAAAATGTGTCCTTTCACAGAAGAAGCTTGTAGACAGGTTTTAAGTTTGCCTATTCATCCGCTGGTTGACAGAGAGAGCATTGGATACATTATAAAGGCACTTGAAGACATTTCTCAATAGAATTAAAATTCGTTACAAAAAAGGTGCTTCTCATGTCTGTTATATGCTTGATAAAAAAAGTTATGCTACGAGCAGAATATAATTTTGGAAAAAGGTTTAAGTAAATTCACGCACAAGCCCAAGACCGAATAAGAGGTGAAAAAACTGAGCCAAAAAAAATGGTTAGATTCAGAACAAGAATTACTGAGTGCTAGAACAGATGGCAAAAACATTGTTGAATTAACAACCTATAAAAATATAGCTTTGTGGTATTTCATCCGTTTTAGGCTGTACCATTCCGAAGAAACAAATCGGTTGGCTCAAATATTAATGAAAAATGGTTTTCTATTTTCAATGATAGATTTTCTATATGATCTTCTTACTTCAATGCTATGTAAGCTGGTTTCAATTTTTTTAAAATCAAAGATTGACAAAAAGAGACCCAGGGTGTTAATGGTTGCCCACAACCGCCATTGGAACCATGAACTTGATCCAACTGGAACCCCTAGGCAATGCGACGTTTTTCTAGATCCTATCATAAAGGAGCTAAAGAAACGAAACTACACATCTATAACCATAAGCCCACTAAAATACTCAATTACTGCAATAAAAACTATGATACAGAGGTTAACAGTTGAGGATGTGATTCATAAAGAATTCAATGCTTACTGGTCTCCAAAAATATGGAGCAGACAATTTTATGCTAACAAATACTTCAGCAACCTTTGGAAAAAACTTTCGAAAAAAGATACTAAATTTGTTGCGCTATTACAAAAAGACAAACTCACTAAAGAAATGCCTTACTACTTCAACTCGTTTTTTGGGCATATCGTTAAACAGATTGAAATAGCGAAAGAGGTAGTGAAAGAAGTAAAACCCGACTTAATTTTAGTAACTAGTGAGGGCAGTGGTATATTCGAGAAGGCGTTGATAGTTGCTGGGAAACTCAAAAAGATTCCAACATTGGCTATTCAGCATGGTCATATAGGTCCTCTCCATCAGGGTTATATGTATTCAAAAAATAGTATTTCGCCATCAGGAAGTCTTCAAACTCCGTATCTCCAAATCGCAGATAAAACGGCAGTGTTCGGACCTTTTCACTACAAATTTCTGACAAATATAAGCGCTTATCCAGAAAGTGCTGTTACTACTACAGGTCAACCCAGATATGATCGATTGGTAAATGCGAGTAGGATCTTCTGCAGAGAAAAGTTTTGTACAAAAATTGGTTTAGATCCTAAAAGAAAGATAGTTCTAGTTGCTACCCAAAAAGTATCTGAGAGAAAGGAGTTCATCGAAAGCGTCTTGAATGGATTAAGGCCATTTTCAGACGTTCAAACAATTGTGAAGCCTCATCCATTAGAAAACAGTGAATTATACGAAAAGCTTATCGCGAAAGAAAAAATGAATGTGGTATTACTCCCTAAACATTGTGAAACATTAGATGCATTGTACGCCTGCGATCTTTTGGTTTCTATGTCCTCAACAGTTATTACAGAAGCAACACTTCTCGGCAAACCAGCTGTCACCGTGAGATCAATAGGAGGCGATCCTGCACCTTTTTATGAAGATGTGACGCTGAGGGTTGACTTGGGGCAGGATTTGGCTCCAATATTCAAAAAAGCATTATTTGACGAGAAAACGAAAGAAAAGCTCAAAAAAATGGAAAGAGAATTTGCATTCAATCATACATATTACCAAGATGGGAAAGCAACAGAAAGAGTGGTCGATCTAATCGATCAGTTGATTAAAAATAACGAAATAAAATTATAGACATGTGTAGTTTCTAGAATTAATGCTGAAGTCAGCAATCGTTAATGAAATATGTGGAAATCATTATGTGCTGGAGATGATGCCACCACATGTGCATGGGTTTATATCTGGACATTTTAAGTCACGTCTTTTCATTCACAGATCTATACTGTTTCATCTTACGTTTTTTTCATACCCCAAAAATCCATCCAAGGGCAATGCATGCAAAATTTATATCTTTAAATCTATTAGAATGTGTATCTGATTTAAGACAAAAAGCATTTTGATCTATTAACAGAAATACCTGATCAAAGAACAAGACGAATGCGGCGCACATACATTTTGCATTTAATATGATTTTATAAATGATCATTATGAACTATAAACATAAGGTGAATAAATATGGACTGGAAGAAAAAGGTAGTACTAATAACTGGAGGAACAGGTTCATTTGGCAAAATGTTTCTTAAAATCATGCTTCAGGATTTTCATCCAAAAAAGCTTGTAATATTTAGTCGTGATGAATTAAAACAACACGAGATGAGAATAAGAGGCTTTGACGATCCTACTTTGCGTTATTTCATCGGTGATGTTAGAGATGTTAGTCGACTAAGGCGAGCAATGCGAGATGTAGATATCGTAATACATGCAGCAGCATTGAAACAAGTTCCCGCTTGTGAGTACAACCCTCAGGAAGCAGTGTTGACAAATGTTATCGGTGCAAGAAACGTAATTGAGGCAGCACTTGATGCTGATGTAGAACGGGTCTTAGCGCTCAGTACAGACAAAGCAGTAAACCCAGTTAATTTGTATGGCGCTACTAAGCTTGTAGCTGAAAAGCTTTTTGTCCAAGCAAATTCGTATAGTGGAACTAAACCTACTAGATTTGCATGTGTTCGATACGGAAATGTGGTGGGTAGTCGAGGAAGTGTCATTCCGCTTTTTCTCGAACAACGTAAAACAGGGACAATTACTATTACCGATCGACGCATGACTCGCTTTTGGATAGATTTAACTCAAGTTGTAGGTTTCATAATTAGTTGTATCGAAAAAAGCTATGGCGGAGAGGTGTTTGTTCCAAAAATTCCGAGTATGAATATTATGGATCTCGCAAAGGCGGTAGCTCCTGATTGTAAAATTTCATTTATTGGGATTCGTCCTGGGGAAAAACTCCATGAATGTCTGATTGGAGAGGATGAATCTTCTCATGCAATCGAATTGAATAACATGTTCATCATTAAGCCACTACATTCATGGTGGAATTCAGGTAATTGGCCAGATGGTAAGAAATTACCTGAGGGTTTTCGATATTCAAGTAACACTAACCCAAACAAGCTATCAATTGAGCAAATGAAAAAACTAGTAAGTCAGTAATTAGGAAGATTGAATATGACCAACTTTCTCCCTTACGGTCGGCAATGGATTGATAATGATGATATCCAAGCAGTGAACAACATATTACGTTCAGATTGGCTTACTACTGGTCCGGCTGTTGAGGCGTTTGAGAAAGCTATGGCTAAGTATTCAGGTACAAAGTATGCAGTAGCTGTTTCAAACGGAACTGCAGCATTACATGCTGCTATGTACGCAGCAGGTGTAACTCAAGGTGATGAGGTTATTGTACCCTCAATGACGTTTGTAGCCACTGCTAATGCTGTAGTTTTTCAAGGAGGAAAACCAATTTTTGTTGACATTGAACCAGAAACACTCCTCATCGACTCTACCAAGCTCCAGAGTAAGATTACACCGAGAACTAAAGCTCTTGTCGCCGTTGATTACGCTGGACAACCTTGTGGTTATGATTCCCTTAAAGAATTCGCTGATAATAATGATTTAATTTTGATTGCAGACGCGTGCCATTCATTAGGAGCTAAATATAACGGACATAAGGTTGGCACATTAACTGACCTCACTGTCTTCAGTTTTCATCCCGTTAAACACATAACAACCGGGGAGGGTGGAATGATAGTTACAGACAATTCTGAGTTAGCTGAGAGGATGCGCCGGTTTCGCAATCATGGAATTTCTACCGACCATCGACAGAGAGCTGAGAACGACACTTGGTATTATGAGATGGTTGACCTTGGGTATAACTATCGTTTGACGGATATTCAGTGTGCTTTGGGATTAAGTCAATTGCACAAACTTCCTAAGTGGATTGAACGAAGGCGCGAAATAGCTAAATACTATGACGAAGCTTTCACTGATAACCAATTTGTGAAACCGTTAATAACACACGAAAAAGCTTATCATTCTTACCATTTATATGTTATTCAGCTAAATCTTGATCGATTGAAAACAAGAAAAGCGACAATTTTTTCATATTTACGGAAGGCAGGAATTGGTGTGAATGTGCACTATATTCCCGTGCATTTACATCCTTACTACCGTACCCATTATGGAACATCAACAGGAATGTGTCCAGTGGCAGAAGCAGCGTATGAGCGTATTCTATCTTTGCCAATGTTTCCAGCTATGACTAATGAGGATGCTACTAGAGTAATAACGGGAATTAACGCAATAGGGGAGACGCTTAGATGAGAGTCGTTGCTGTAATTCAAGCGCGGATGGGTAGTACAAGGTTACCTGGAAAAGTGTTAAAGAATATTTGTGGGGAGACAATGCTGAGTCGTGTCATCAACAGAATCAAACGATCAACATTATTGGATGAAATTCTTGTGGCTACAAGTGTTAAGCCTGCAGATGAAGCAATTGTGCACGAAGCCGAACTCTTGGGAGTTTCATGCTTCAGTGGAAGCGAAGATGACGTATTAGATCGCTACTATAAAGCTGCTATAGAATATAATGCGGAAACTGTGGTGCGAGTGACATCTGATTGTCCTTTAATTGAGCCAGCAATATTGGATTCAGTTGTTCGTGTCTTTCTGAAAGAAAAATCTGATTATGCAAGCAACACTATAGTTAGGACTTATCCTCGTGGTCTAGATGTCGAAGTGATTAGTGTGTCTGCATTAACTACTGCATGGCGAAATGCAGAAAAACCTTATCAAAGAGCTCATGTGACTCCTTATATTTATGAGAATCCGCATTGTTTCCGGCTTGTTTCAGTGACTGGATCACCAGATTACAGCGGTTACCGGTGGACAGTAGACACACTTGAAGATCTTGAGTTCGTGAGGAAAGTATATGAACATTTTCATCATAGAAATGTATTTGGTTGGACTGAAGTTCTGGAATTATGTGAAAAAAATTCGGGTCTGATAAATTTGAATAGTCACGTGGAGCAGAAACCCTTAGAGCAGAGTTGACAATGGAGAAATTTGTCTTTCGAGCTGATGCAAGTCTTCAAATTGGTACAGGTCACATTATGCGATGTCTGGCTTTAGCGCAGAAATTATGCGCCGTAGGAGGCAGTTCGGTATTTGCGACGGCAATGAGAGCGCCATTAATGAGTAAGCGTTTAAAATCTGAGGGCATCGAAACTGTGCAGTTCAATGTTCTGCCAGGAAGCCTTGAAGATGCAAAACAGACTGCAAATCTAGCAAAGAAACTTGGTGCCTTATGGGTTGTTGTTGATGGGTATCATTTTGACGCAAGTTATCAACTTGCCATTAAGAAATCTGGATTACACCTCTTGGTAATTGATGATTTTGGTTCTGCAAATCATTACTACGCCGATGTAGTATTGAACCAGAACCTTTACGCTGAAGAAGCATTGTACTTGGCAAAGGAGCCATACACACATCTTCTCCTAGGACCTCGTTATGTGCTTCTTCGAAATGAATTCTTGAAATGGCGAAGGTTCCCCAGAATTTTTCCTGAAAATGCAAGGAAATTATTTGCCACACTAGGGGGTAGTGATTCTGAAAACACTGCTTTGAAAATTCTTTCTTCAATTCAAAGGACTAAGATAGATGGACTTGAAGCTATCTTGTTGTGTGCTAATAATTCACACTTCAAAGAATTACAGTCGACTGCACTAGCTTCTAATATAAACATTAGTTTGAAAAGAAACGTAGGCAATATGCCTGAATTGATGGCATGGAGTGACATTGCGGTGTCAGCAGCGGGAACTACCACTTGGGAACTAGCATTCATGGGTGTGCCCATGCTTGTTATGCCTATAGCTATCAATCAGCTTCGAGTTGCTGAACAACTGAGTAAAGCGGGCGCAGCCACAAACCTTGGATGGTACAAAAGCCTGAAGGCTTCAGATGTAGCAACAAAAATTACTGAACTTATGTCTGGAAGGCATATTCGGGAAGACCTGTCTAATTGTGCACGAAATCTAGTAGATGGTTATGGAGCTTGCAGAGTTATCGAATACATTCGGAATGGAAACTAAGCATGACTCCCATTAAGAAAAAACTCAAGTTAAGAAAAGTTTGCATGGATGACGCATTGACAATCTGGAAATGGTCAAACGACCCTCAAGTTCGGGCCGCATCGTTCTCATCAAAGTTCATAGCTTGGGAAGAGCATGTTCGGTGGCTCGAATTGAAACTTAACAATTCTTCGTGTGTATTCTATATTGCCGTTGACAACTCCAATATTCCGGTTGGGCAAATTCGATTTGACATTAAAGGGGACTGCGCGATAGTCTCAATTAGTATTGATGAAGATTACCGTGGAAAAGGCTACGGCAGCATTCTAGTGAGAACTGCTTCAAATATGCTTTTTGAAACTTCAAATGTTAAAACCATTTGTGCATACATAAAACCCACAAATATAGTGTCTATTAACACATTCACTAACGTTAACTTCAAACAAACCCAGATAAAAAACATTAATGGCAAAGAAGCAGTAGAATATACACTAATACGGAAAGACACAAAATGAGCAGTTTTATCACAATAAATAATCGTCGCGTTGGACCAAGATTTCCAGTTTATGTTGTGGCAGAATTATCTGCAAATCATAACAAAAACTTCAATCAAGCGGTCGAGCTTATCAAGGTCGCAAAGGATTGCGGCGCTGACGCCATTAAGCTCCAAACGTATACTGCAAATACAATGACAATTCGGTCAGACCGCGATTTTTTCCGTATTTATGGTGATACACCATGGGATGGACAGACTCTCTATGACCTTTATCAAGAAGCCAGTATGCCTTGGGAGTGGCAGCCCAAACTAAAAATAATCGCCAATAGTTTAGGAATGGATCTTTTTTCTTCAGCATTCGATACGTCTGCAATCTCCTTTCTTGAAAGTATGAATGTTCCTGTTCATAAAATAGCCTCACCTGAGATAGTGGATATTCAGTTAATTGAAAACATGGCGCATACAGGAAAACCATTAATCATATCCACGGGTATGGCAACATTGCAGGAAATCAGCGAAGCGGTTAAAACTGCCCGCAGAGCGGGTGCAACACAAATTGTTTTACTTAAGTGTACTAGTTCATATCCAGCTTCTTTGAATGATCTGAATTTGCGTACACTTCTGCATCTCTCGAAAACCTTTAATGTTCCTGTTGGTTTTTCTGACCATACTTTAGGCACAATTGCACCAATTGCTGCCGTAGTACTAGGTTCCTGTATCATAGAAAAACACTTGACTCTTTCGCGAAGTATCGAGGGTCCAGATAGTAATTTTTCTTTGGAGCCTCAGGAATTCAAAGTATTAGTTGAGTCGATTCGACAAGTTGAGAATTCTTTAGGACAGGTGTATTATGGTGCAACTGAAAGTGAGTTTGGAAGTAGAAATTTTCGTCGTTCATTGTTTGTAGTTGAAAACATTAAAGCAGGGGAAGTTTTTACTGTCGATAATGTTCGTTCCATAAGACCCGCTTGCGGTATTCCCTCGAAACATCTTAAAGAATTACTCGGACGAAAGGCTGCAAAAAACATAGAAAAAGGCACTCCATTGAAGTGGGAGTTAATTAAAAAAAAAGGAGCAATAGGCATAAAATAGTTAATAATATATTTCCCGCGCATTGCATTCTCATTATTTTGATTTGGTTCTATTGATTTTTTTCTTCACAAACCATGCCTACGCAGTAGTTCTTGCTTTCGAATTCGATTGTTGAATGTTCTATGTGATGTTTTAGGAGTGTTTCTTTAATTTTTTCTTTGGTTTGGTCAGGTTGTTTATTGAGCGTTTCATCATCCAATATCACGTGTGCTGTCAAGATGTCTGTTTCTCCTTCAAGTGACCATATGTGGATATCGTGGATTCCAAGTACTCCCTTGATTGCCTTGACGTCTTTTTTGACTGCTTTGAGGTTGATGTGTTTGGGTACTCCTTGGAGTAGGATGTTGATTGCTTCTTTGAGGCTCTTGGTTACGTTATAAAGTATGAACGCTGTTAAGCCGATGGTCATTATTGGGTCAAGGAGATAAAATTTCCAGAAGTAGATGATTACACCGCCAACAAGAATACCGACCCAGCCTAGTACATCTTCTAGGAGGTGCCATGAGAGTACTTTTTCGTTTAGACTCTCTCCCTTTTTTAGCAGAAAAAAGCCTGCGCCATTGAATATGATGCCTATGATTGCTATGCCCACCATGCCTGTTGCGTTTACAGTTTCTGGGTTTAGGAGTCTGGGTATTGCTTGGAAGATGATTACGATTGAGCCTCCGATTAGGATGGATGCGGAGAAGAGTGCAGAGAATAAAGAGAGTCTGTGGTATCCGAATGTTCGATTAGTATCCGGTGATCTTTTTGCTCCTCGTTCGAAGAGCCATGAGGCAAGTAAGGCGATGCTGTCGCCGAAGTCATGTAATGCATCGGATAGGATTGCTAAACTGTTTGTCCAGAAGCCGCCAACAAGCTCTATGACTGTGAATGCAACATTCAAGAACGCAGCAAAACGAACCCTCTCTTCTCGTTCTGGCATAACTTAAAGTAGTTTCTCGATTTGATAAAAACCTATCCCGAACAAAAGGGACAAATTAGATCAGTTCTGTTTTTGCTTTTTTGCTGACTTTTAGTTCTGGTGGATTCATGGTGACAATAGTTTCTGGAGGAATTTTTGATGTAATCCAAACGTTTCCGCCAATGATCGAATCATCGCCGATTATGGCTTTTTCTCCAAGGATGGAGGCGTTAGAGTAAATGATTACGTTATTGCCTACAGTTGGGTGCCGTTTTATGCCCTTGATTGGGCGTCCTTTTTCGTCTTTTTGAAAGCTTAGAGCGCCTAAAGTTACTCCTTGGTAGATTTTTACGTTGTCCCCAATTTCTGCGGTTTCTCCTATTATTACGCTTGTTCCGTGGTCTATGAAGAAGTTTTTTCCTATTTTGGCGCCTGGATGAATGTCAATACCTGTTATGGAGTGTGCGTATTCACTCATTATTCGGGGAATCAATGGAACTCCCTGTATATAGAGCTCGTGAGCTATTCGATGTGTTGAAATGGCGAGAACACAAGGATAGCTTAGAATTACTTCGTCAAAGCTTTTGGCAGCTGGATCTCCATGATAAGCTGCTTGAATATCTCCGTTCAGTAATATTCTGATTCTACAAATTTCCTCTAAAAGATCTCCAACGAGAATTCGTGCGAGTTTAAGACAAATATCTTCTGAACATTTTTCGTCTTTTTTACAAAAATATTTCAGGCTTTTGTCTACTTCTGCGACTAACCTACTGTATATTGATTTCAGGGTCTTAGTCAAATAATCGTGGATGTTTGTTTTTGTGATTTTTTCTTTTCCGAGATATCCCGGGAAAAGGACAGTTAGTAAATCTTCAAGGATTTCGATTACAACCTTCTTTGACGGCAAGTCTTTTCCATCGAGATGGTTTATTCCTCCGTAAACTTCGTAGTTTTCAGAAATTTGTTCAACTAACTTGGGTAAACTTTTTGTAATCCAGTTTCTTTCTTCAACAACTGGTTTGTTTTTGAGGACTCCCATTATTTTTTCTGAATCCCAGTCAGGTGTGCCCCTTTCTGCGTAATTGTCTGTTTTGATTTCCGGGTTTTTTTTGTTGATTGTGTTTTTCCCCCAGATTCAAATTATTTATCGGTCGCATATAAGGAAGTTGTTAGGTAACGCTCTCCAGTATCCGGCAGTATCACGACCAACGTTTTATTTTCGTTTTCTGGTCTTTTTGCGACCTGTAATGCTGCATATGTAGCAGCTCCTGAAGAGATTCCTGCAAGTATTCCTTCTTTTTTGGCTAGAAGGCGAGATGTTTTCACTGCATCTTCATATTTTACTTTTATCACTTCATCAACTAGATCCATTCTCAATGTGCTTGGTATGAATCCGGCTCCTATTCCTTGAATCTTGTGGGGTCCAGGTTTTCCTCCAGAAAGGACAGGCGAGTTGAAAGGCTCCACTGCTACTGCTTTAAATGTTTGTTTTCAGGGGTTTGATGTACTCTGCTATTCCTGTTATTGTTCCTCCTGTTCCAACTCCTGCAACTACAATGTCGATTTTTCCTTCTGTTGCTTTCCAAATTTCTGGACCTGTTGTTTCTTTGTGTATTCTGGGATTTGATGGGTTTTGGAATTGTTGAGGGATAAATGCGTTAGGTGTTTGTGCTGCGAGTTCTTCGGCTTTTTTGATTGCTCCTTTCATTCCTTCTGCGGCTGGGGTGAGTACTAGTTCTGCTCCGTATGCGTTTAGAAGTCGTCGACGTTCTATGCTCATGGATTCTGGCATGGTGAGTATTAGCCGGTAGCCTTTGACGGCGCTTACGAGTGCCAGTCCGATTCCGGTGTTTCCGCTGGTTGGTTCTATTATTACTGTTTCTTTGTTTATTTTTCCTTGTTTTTCAGCCTCTTGGATCATGGATAGGCTTATTCTGTCTTTTACGCTGCCTCCCGGATTTTGGGATTCAAGTTTTGCATACAAAGTAGACTTTAAACCTGATGTTATGTGGTTTAGCCGAACTAATGGAGTATCTCCTATCCCGTCCAGAATTGAGTTGTAAATCTTCATCTGTGTCACCTTTTGTCACAATCAATAGTGATATAACGCTGTTATAATCGTTTCGTTGATCCCCCACCATTTACAAACGATTGAAAATGTGTTTGTTATATGTTTGAGGCATAAAAACATGGAAGTAATCTGAAGACTCATATCGTAACTTTCTTTAATAATTCGTGATATCCTTTGATAGCCTCTCTAGGATTGGGAGAGTATATGACTGCTCGTCCTAGGCTGATCAGCGGATTACGGGCATACCTTATCTTGATTGCCTGTCCGCCTTGGGGACCTATACCCTGCAACAGAAACACCACCTTGTCTCCGACAGCTTCCTGGATTTTTTTGATGTATTCGTCCTCGACAAAGTCAGTTAAGCCTACTACACAGCCGTCTGCCTTTGTTTCTTTCAATGTTTTTGCGGTGTACAGGTAGTATGGCTGTCCTCCAACTTTTGTGTTAATCATCAAGTTTTTTGCTTCGGGATTTGACATGAGAGTTAAAACTATGACTCCCAGACTCTGTTCGTGGGCACTTTCCACGGTCTCTTTTGTGTTTCCTGCAAAGGGAGAAAATGTGAATGCGTCAAAGCCCATTTCTTTAATCCAGTACAGAGCGGAGCTGTTGGTGGAACCGATGTCGCCGAGCTTATGGTCAAGTATCGCAAGCATTCCTTCATTATGGATCTTCTTTGCAATCTTCTTTAGTATGCCTGTGTGACCAAGGTAATATTGGGTGTTAGGTTTTATGGAGCAGCAATAATCGCCGACCTGCTCTATTATGTCTAAAGAAAAGTTGAGAAGCGATTCGTCGTCTTCCTTGGAAACGTATCTGTCAGGAATCACATTGCTGTTTCTTTGTTTTGGCAGCGCCGGATCAAGGTTGATGTTAATGAAACTGTCCTTCTCTTTGGTTACCCTCAAGTATTTCTCGTAAAACATTTATGACCCTTGTTTCTATTTTTCTACGTTTTAGCTATTAAGTTGGATGGAAAAAAATTCTTCCTACGCACTCATCCAATTGTGAATGGTTGTTTTTTATGGGTATTTAGCAAGCTGTTAGACACAATCTCTTATGTGTAGGATCTGTTTGAGAAATAATTCCTGTTGTTAAGTTATTTTCTTGAACTAAAATTAAATCAATCCTATTTTGCTGTTTATGGTTTGGTGATGTATACTTTGGCATCTGTTTCAGCCAACGACGTTCGCGACGTAATCAACGGAACCTCCGAGGAAGTTCCAGGCGATAAACTCTTGAAAATGATCAAAAGAGCCCAAGTCAAAATGGAGCTAGAAACAGACAAAACAGCAGACAGCAACAACTGCAGCGACTTGGAAAAAGAATCGCGGGTACCAAACAAACATTTCTAACAAAAGAAGAATACGCGATCATTGTAGACACCGCAGACACTAACAAACTGGCAAAAATGCTACGTTTACTAGATGTTCCTGACGCAAACCAAAGTCTACCTGTTCTGGAACAGGCAAAAATGCCTTAATAGTTTGATTGACTAGTTGCTTCGGCTCATCTGCGAAATGAGGCTGACATACTCTTCAATTACTTCTTGTCTAACCTTTTTACTCTTAATATTACCAATCAGGGAACGTAGATGAAAGGCACGTCGTTTCGTTTTATCTCTACTCAAATCAATCGCCTTATGACAATCCTGTTTAAACAGCGGAACTGCGTTTTCAGCTTATAAAAGTTATGCAGTTTTCGACAAATAAACTACAACCCCCGTCAAATCCGATGTAATATTCCTTCTACGGGAATATACATGTTTCAGAAACACACTTTTTATGTGCCCGACTTCACTTTCATATAGACGAAAGATATAGAAAAAAACTAAAGGTCGTTAATGGCTTGGAACTTACAAACAAACGCAGAGACAGACTAGACATAATATCAGAAATACTGGTCATAGCTAAAGACGGTCGCCTGAAAACCCAAATCATGTATAGAGCAAACCTGAGCTTTGCACAACTAAACGATTACCTTGATGTTCTCACCAAAATGGGTCTCCTCCAAGTCCAAAAAGAAAACAGGAAAACCACATACAAGACAACTGACAAAGGCTACCGGTACCTAGAAAAATATACGGACATCTCTGGCATTCTAGGAAACGATGACGAAAACATTTAGAGCAGAATTAAATGCTCCGCTAATCCTCTCCTAAACATAGAATGCAATCGGGGCAGCGTTTTAAGAGATAATTTTTGCAGTAACGCCGTCTATTTTAACGAGCTTCTCTTCACCAGTTCTGACATTACGAAAAGTGATTTCATATATTGGACTGTAAATCACAGCGTGCTCAGAAACCTGAAAAAGCTCATTATCGATTTGGGCTACCTCTGAAGGCCTCTTGACGATTTTGGCTTTAACCAGTTCTATCTCCTTTTGAGGCGAAAGCTGAACAGTTTCCGTCTTTTTGTTAAACTCTTCCAGTATCTTTTCAGGGTGATCTTCAGATGGAGCAGCCGGCACCTGATTAGGCGGAATTTCTTGTCCTTCCTTATCAAACACTAGATACGCTTTATCTTGGTATGAAGACCACATCTCAGCTTCTAGCTTAATCACTTTATGTGTCTCCCCCGCGGAATCAGCCTCTATTTCGGGTTTGTACAAAGTCTCAGAAATCTTAGCCTGCTCAGTTTCAGGGTCAACATCGAGAGTGTAAACTTTTTTCTTAAAATATTGTACACTATATTTTGCGTCGATAAGAATGTATGGTTCATAATATTTGTCAACAGAAACAACCCGTATCTCTTCAGATTTGCTCTTTGAAAAACTGAATTTTGCGAACAACTTGTACTTCATTTTCTCTGCAGTAAGTTTCACTATGGTTGGATCGACACGAGATTTGTAAACAATAATTTTTCTTTTGCTTATCTTTTCTGGAATTGGAGCAATCTCGCTTTTGCTTATCTTTTCTGGAATTGGCGCAATCTCGCTCAACTATAACACCTGCACGATTAAAATTCGGTTTCACTAATTAATCATTTATGAATCCGCGGTCTGGATTCATCATCTGTCAATTTGTTTTAAAATCACTGAGCTTTCAGGTAATCGATCGTCTTTTCTTTCAATGATGGGAAACCTTCAAGCAGTGCTTTTATTATATTCCATTGGGATTCATTTATGGCCATTGGTTTTCTCCATTTTGTTTTAGGTGAGCGGCTATTAAAATTCATAATTCGAAAACAGATATATCTTGTCTTCAGACATGACAAACACGTTTTCGTTTAGAATATAAAGATAAACCACGATTTAGCTTCTCATGATGACATATTTTGGTGATTTACAGACAACACACACCAAAAGTCAAAAAGATGTTTAATCAAATAAACGCTACTTCTATAACAATTTTACATATTTATTTAGGAATATTTCACTCACAGGAAATATCATCTTTATCTTAATACATCAAATATGTATCAAGATAGTGAATAGAAGGAGTCCAACAATATGTGACTTATTATCTTGCAGAAATCAAGTTCAACAAAAGCAAGAGCGAAAACTCCAGAAAAAAAGCTAAAAACAGGAAACAAATACTCACAGGCATAGTTACTCTAACTCTAATTTCTTTACTGATTTCAGCCCCCGCCCTGATCTTTTCGGTAGCAGCTGTTGGTTCTGGACCTTCTTTATCATCCATTCTTAACGATCTAGGCTTCACTAACATTGCTCTCGTAGACACTGAAACGTTTTCTCCAGGAATGTACAACGTCACGTTACTAGCCGAATTCGCTAGTTATTATCCTCTGAACGTGCTAAGTTATTATGCAGTTGACACAAGCGATTATCAAACAATTTTCTCTGGACCCGAAGGGACCACAAAACCCTGTGGTGGATACGTGGTTCCGCCATTATCTAAAACATTTGCTGTCGACACCCAATTTGGTCTATCTCTGCTTGCTCCTGAACACAGATATTTCACAGAGCACTGGAGAAATCCCGATTATCCTGAACAGCACTCTCGGGTTTATGTAAATTTGGATTTTCCAGACATGTTTCTGATAGGTTTCGAGAACTATTTTGGAGGATGGAAGAGGGATTATAACGACATAGTCTTTTCTCTTATGCCCGTTAATCCTCTGGAAATCGTTGACGTTACAAGGTCTCCTGAGGTTCCCAACTATGATCAGTCGGTAACCGTCACATCTCAAGTCGCCAAGGGAAGTGCAGACATTGATTCTGTTATTCTTAGTTACCAAATCGGCTCTAGCAGTTGGATTAATTTAACCCCGAGTCTAGAGAGCAGCGTTTACGTCGCGGATATTCCAGCCCAGCCATACAGCACCACAGTAAACTACAAGGTCTACGCTTCTGACACAATAGGAAACTCTGATGTTTCAGCACTTTATTCGTACACAGTAGACGATTTTGTTTCTCCAGTAATCTCCAATGTTGTTCAAGTTCCCCGCACACCAGACCCAAACGAGTCAGTTACAGTCTCAGCGACCGTGACTGAACCCTCAGATGCCAGCGGAGTCAAGAACGTCAGCCTATGGTACACAAACAACAACACTGTTTGGTCATCTGTAGGTATGACATTACTTGGTGGAGCATGGGAGGCAACTATCCCTGGGCAGAGTGAAGGAGTTCATGTCAAATTTGTTGTGATTGCTTTTGACCAAGTAGGAAACAATGCAAGAACATCTAATTTCAGTTACACGACAGTAATTCCGAAACGTTCACCAATAGCTGTGCTAATGTATTCGCCATCTATCGTGTATACTGAGGTGGAAGTGGATTTTGATGCTTCAGCTAGCTATGACTCTGACGGCACAATCGTTAGTTACTCATGGGATTTTGGAGATGGAATCAATTCTTCAGAAGCCACTGTGAGTCACTCATACATGGAAGATGGAGAATACTTGGTCACCCTAAGGGTTGTTGACAATGAAGACTTAGTTGGCAGCAAAGTGGCGATCCAAGTGGTAAAAAACAGACCTCCCGTAGCAGCATTCACCAAGACTGCGACAACCCTTTACAAAGAAGAGACAACAACCTTTGATGCGAGCATAAGTTACGACCCAGACGGCACTATCGTTAACTACCATTGGGACTTCGGAGACGGAACCACAGCAACTGGCGTAAGCGTAAATCATTCATACTCAGAAAGCGAATCATACAAGGTCACCCTTACAGTAACCGACAACGATGGAGCAACAGATAGCGACCACTTCAACGACAAATGTTATGAACAAATCTCCTGTAGCAATTTTCACCGAATCATCTGAGACAGGAAATCTTGGCGATCCGATTACCTTTAACGCCGCTGAGAGCTATGATCCAGATGGCACAATCGTTAGTTATTCATGGACTTTCGGAGACGGAACCACAGCAACTGGTGTATCAGTTTCCCATACCTTCAACAATAAAGACGTATACACCGTGACTTTAACTGTAACAGATAACGACGGGGCAACAGATTCAGCCAAAATCACAAAGCGCTTCATAAACATGCAACCTGTAGCGTCGTTTACCTCCTCGGGTGAAGCATTTAGCATCGATGAAACCATCTCTTTTGATGCTTCATCTAGCTATGATTCTGACGGCACAATCGTTAGTTATTCATGGGCTTTCGGAGACGGAACCACAGCAACTGGTGTCTCAGTTTCTCATGCTTACTCTCAGATTGGAACATACACGGTGACATTGACTGTTACAGACGACGATGGTGCAACAGATAATGCCTAGCGCAACAAAAACGGTTAGTAATCAAGCTCCAGTAGCTTCCTTCACCGAATCAGCAGAAATAGTATCCAGTGGTGATAGGTATCAACTTTGATGCTTCATCTAGCTATGATTCTGACGGCACAATCATTAGTTATTCATGGGCTTTCGGAGACGGAACCACAGCAACTGGCGTAACAGCTGATCACACATACAAAGACAATGGTGTATACACCGTTACATTGACAGTTACTGATGATGACGGCGCAACTGGTTCATCTACTTCAAAGAAAGCCGTTTTGAATAGGCAGCCTGTAGCAGCATTCACCGAAAGCGATACAACAGTAATGCTGAATGAGATCAATCCACTTTGATGCTTCAGAAAGTTACGACGCAGACGGCACAATCGTTGGTTATCTATGGGAATTTGGTGACGGAACCACAGCCACAGGCGTGACAGCAGATCACGCATACAGTGAAGTTGGAGAATACACCGTAACCCTGACTGTAACAGATAATGATGGAGATTCTACATCAGAAACTGCGAACATTGTTGTGGAAACGGAAACTACTATGCAATTAGCTCTTCTCTCCGTGATTGGCTTAGGTATAACGACTCTAACAGCGACTCTTCTCTATGGTTTGTTCGTAAGAAGAAAGAAAAAGAGAAAAAGTGAAGACTAAGAAGCCTAGCCATATCTAGGTTACCTTTTTTTATTTTTCAAAGAATTCTCAGCTCAAAATTCGCTCATGTATTTCGTGGTTTTATCGTCCATTTGTTTTAGAATGTGCATGTGCATTTTATAGGAGATGAGAAAAGAGCCCAAAACATGCTGTATGTACTGGCACTCGTTTCGCTAATTGTTTCAAGCTTCAAAACTCACGTAACTAAAAAAGAAAGATGCTCCATATCAACCGCGTAAAATTTGGTAACACAAAACTTAGCCGATGTTCAGAAATCCCTCAAAGACAACGTTCTTCGTTAACGTTCAATTCTTTTGACAGCCATAACTTCAGGAGTGTAGCGTTTGGGGGAAATTCTCCTGTGTATGACACTACTCTGCCATTTTTTACTGCATCAGCCTGAAATGTGTTCTCTGATGTTTTGAAAAGGTATGAAACGGTTTCTGCGCCTGCCGCCAGAATCTTAAAGTCCTCCCACTTTCTACACTTGACATTCACTGGATTTGTGGGCGCATACGAGGAGGCGGAGGATAAGGCACCTTGGGGGACGGTAAAGTGTTTTATTAGATTAGTTATTTCGCCCTGGAGAGTTGAAATGCGATCTTCTATACTTTCTATTTTTTCCGTTATTTCGCCGGTTTCGCCTAAACTTTCTGTTATGATGCCCAGTTGGCCTATGAGGCGATCTAGATCCTTTTCGTGTTCCTTCAAGACATTTATAATAAAGTCTAGAGCTTCCAATGCTTCGTTTTTGTTTGGTTTAGGTTCCATGTCGTTTTCTCCTTGGGCAATTATAGCATAATACCTGTTGGATAAATAAACGTAATGCATCAGCAAACTGTATCATTATGTTGTTAACTACATACTAATTAGCAATTCAAACCAAGAAAACTAACATCAATATAGATGCCTAAAAGCATGACTAGAAACCTTATGCATGATTCAGATAATCACTAGACTTCTGCAAGAACATAAATAAAAAACAAAAACGGCATATATCTACAAATACTAGACAAACAGCGTCTACGTTGGAGCATTAACCGTGGCGCTGTTATGCGGCTGGTTGAAGTGTAAGCTTCGATTTTCGGACTCCCACATGGCGAAGTGGTGATATCTTCTTTGTTTCGTTGTATATGTCAGAGGCAATTTTGCCAAGGACAAGCTCTTGAACGAACTGGTCGAATGTGAGGTTAGCTGCCTTCTCTCTAACAATCCTGTTCATGATAGTGCGTATATCATGTTCTTGGGAAGTTTTTATTCTTGAGAGCGTGAAAACAGAAACCGATAGCGTTAACCCATAATTGTCTTTGGTGTTAACACTGAAGATTCCGTCTACGCGTGTTGTTCTCCTTCTAACTAGACTCCTAAGAAAATCCCGTGAGTATTCGTGACCCTTAAAGACTGTGCGGGCAGTTTTTCCTTCAACTTCCTCAACCCTGAAATAGAGTTTGAGATACTGATGCGCGAAGTCATTGGTGATGTCATAAAGAGTGCCATCAACAATCCTTCCAACAAGTTTTGTAGGATCGTCTGCGGGTACGGCTCCCAATTCAACCCCGCCGAAGTATGGCGGAGATACTATTGTGTACCATTTCTTGTCCCGCCACTTGTCTTTTATGCGTCCTCTTCTCTTTGACATCAGAGTCCCTCGTTGTGGATTGAAAGATTTAGCGTGGAAGTATTAAAAGCTTCGGCTTTTTGTGTTATTTCAGTCGTTCAAGACCGCCCATTAGAGGTCTTAAAGCTTCAGGAATAATGACCGAGCCGTCTTTTTGTTGATACTGTTCGAGGATTGCAATCAATGTTCTGCTGGTTGCGATTGCTGTATTGTTAAGAGTGTGAACATAGTCGATTGGGGATTGTCCTTCTTTTTCTCTATATTTTATGTTTAGTCGTCTTGCTTGGTAGTCTGTGCAGTTGGAGTTTGAGCCTGCTTCTCTGTATGTTCCGTCTGCCATCCAGACTTCTATGTCATATTTTTTGGCTGCGATTATTCCGATGTCTCCGGTGCAGACGTTTACTACCCTGTAGTGTAGTCCCAAGCTTTTGTAGAGGTCTTCAGAGTTTTTTTGCAGTTCCGCATGGAATTTCCACGAGTCATCGGGGTGGCAGAAAATGAATTGTTCGATTTTGTTGAATTGGTGTACCCTGAATAAGCCTTTGGTGTATTTGCCGTGTGTGCCCACCTCTTTTCTGAAGCATGGGCTGACTCCCACATATTTTATGGGCAGGTCTTGTTGGAGGATGACTTCGTCCATGAATGAGGCTGCCATTGGATGCTCGCTTGTGGCTATGAGGTAGAGATCGTCGTTTTCTATTTTGTAGAGTTGGTCTCCGAAGAATTCAAGGTCTGTGACGCCCAGATACGGTTTTCTGTGCATCAGCAGAGGCGGTTCAATGAGGGTGTAGCCTCTGTTTCGCAGAACGTCTATTGTATATGTTATAATTGCAAAGTCGAGCCTAGCCAAATCGCCTTTCAAGTAATAGAAACCGTGACCAGAAATCTTGGCTGCACGCTCAAAATCTATTAAACCCAAATCTGAAGCAATTTCTACATGGCTCTTTGGCTCAAAATCAAATTTTGGAGGCTTACCGACCAGCTTCTCGACAACGTTTTCGTTTTCGTCTTTGCCAAAAGGAACAGTCTCATGCAGTATGTTGGGAAGCTTCATCAGCAGCGTGTCAGCTTTTTCTCTGTATTCCGCAACTTGGTTTTCTAGGTCCTTAATTTGTTGTGGAATAGTTTTTGCTTGTTCTATCTGTTTGTTTGCGTCCTTTCCTTGTTTTTTTAGGTTTGCAACTTCTGTTGTTATTTGTTTGCGTTTATGTCGCAGTTCGTTTGCTTCTGTTAGGAGTCGTCTCCATTGTATGTCGTATTGGATTAGGTTGTCAAGCATCTCAAGTTTTTCTGGGTCACATCTTTTTTGCAGGTCTTTTCGTATGATTTCTGGATGCTCTCTAACAAGTTTAATGTCTAGCATTAACTATGCCCCGAATCTTTTCGGTTCAAAGTTTAACCTAACTCAATATTTAACATTATACACCCGAACTTGAGGGAACACCA
This sequence comes from Candidatus Bathyarchaeota archaeon, assembly GCA_963697165.1. Classification (GTDB taxonomy): domain Archaea; phylum Thermoproteota; class Bathyarchaeia; order Bathyarchaeales; family Bathyarchaeaceae; genus Bathyarchaeum. The sequence continues at coordinate 101 of CAVOMX010000012.1, read as the reverse complement.
ACTCCGCAAAAACATGTTTAAGGTGTTCTACAATGTTTGTGCCTCGTTTTTCAGGAAAAAAGCTTGTTTTCAACAATGCTGTGTTATTAGTCTCCTAATAT